>CP125277.1:0-326911 GCA_031673915.1 Mycoplasmataceae bacterium
ATATTTACAATGAAGAGTTATAAATAACTCCATAAAGAGCGATAAAAGAAATAGATTGAGTAACAAATACGAAATTCAATAATTACTAAACTAATTTAATTATCAAATTCATTAATTACCATGACATTAAATTCTTCAAAAACACCCTCACGTTTATTATAAATTGAAATAATATCATCTTTATCTACTAAACCTAATAAATTCTCTTTGTAAAATTCCTCATTTTTTAAACTAGAAAATTTTATTAAATAAGAATAATTTTCAAAAAGAATGATTTTTTTCTTCATTGAAATTAAGGATTGATAATATAACTTTTGATAATCTTCTAAAAAATCAACTTTACTTTTAATATTTGAAATATTTTTCTCATTTTTGATTAAATATTTAGAATTATTTACAAGTTTATTATTATTTATTTTTCATTTACTCACTTTAATATGATTTGAAAAAAATTTTCTATTATAAAGATCTTTTTCAGATAGAAGCGACGATGAAGAATATTGAACCAATGAAATATTAAATTTTATTTTTTCAATTACACTGCTAATAAAAAAACTTTCAAGATTATCTCTTGAGAAAGAAACATCAACGAATATATTCAAATCATCAGGTAAAAGTTCAAAATATGGATCAATGTTAGTGTTATGAACTTTTAATCATTTTAATTTTAATAAGTTATTTAAATATTTTAAAGAACCAAATAATTTAGTGTCATTAATATACAACTTTTTTAAATTAATAAATTTCTCAAAAACTTCAATATTAATTTTCAGATCGTAATTTTTAGAAATATTTAATTCTGTTAAAATTAATGGATTTAAATTTTTAATATTCAAACTTGTTAATAAATTATTATGAAGGTAAACTCTTTCCAATCTATTATACTTATCTATTTCTACATTAATTAATTCTTTACCATCTAAAGATATTCAATTTAATTTAGAAAAAGATCTGTGTGTAAATTCTCTCTTTACTCTTCTATTTTTTGATTCTTCTATTATTAAGATTGAATTTTCTTTAATAAAACTTTTATCTTTTAATTTTTCTTCTTTATTATTTAAAAATTTTCTTTTTTCATTATATTCAAGTTCCAAATCAAATCCTTCTGAAAAGTCTTCTTCTTTTAATAATTTTTTCTCTCTAAAAGTGTTTATTATTTTTTCTAACCTAGTTAAATTTATAAAGATGATCATTAATATAATAAAAGCAAAAGAGACTTTTTTAAATAACAAAAATATTTTATTTTTTTCTTTTAATGTTAATTTTTTCATTCTATTATCTCCAATAAAAATATTTTTTTCTTTGAAGATATTTATAAAAATAAATTTTTTGAATAATTTTTAAATTATTTAGTAAATAATTAATCAACATCTTCGATTGAATTTTCTTCTCTCGAATCATCAATCATTCCACTACGTTCTAAAATTAACTCTTCAAAAATAATATCTTTTTCAGCAATTTCATCAACTAAACTCTTAAACTCTTCAACTAATTTCAAAACCTCTTTTGAATATTCTTTAGTTACAATTGATTCAGAAATATCTGAAAGTTGAATTTTTTTAACTTCCAATTTTTTCTTCAACTCTGCTAATTCAGCTCGAACAGTATTTATACTTTTATCTTGATTATTTTTCATATTTTTTATTGTTAATTATCTTTCCAAGAAATCTTTGTATTTAAAAAAATATTTTATTTAATTCTTTCAAACCCTAAAAAGCAAAAGATTAAAAGTAAATTTTCCTAGAATAGAAGAATAAAAATAACTAAACTTTTTCTCACTTTCCATTAACTTTTTCAACTTCATTGAAATTTCTAAATATTGTAATTTCTGAATATTCATCTATTTTTTGAAAAGCTCGATAATATTTATTATTCAACTTCATAAATAAATTAAAATAATCTCCTTTCATCGTCTTTGAAATCGAACAGAATCCATTCCAATTAAAAAGATCAAAAATCGGATTTCCAAATTGATTAGTTCGTTCAGATGAAATATTTTCTATTTCATAATCAGATTCTTTTACCGTAATTTTTTTCGCTAATTCATCGTATTCAATTGTTAATTCTTTAGACATTAGTTCTTGATTCATATTGTTTTTTTAATTTTTCTTTAATTTTTTAAAGTTTCTCCTAATTATATTACTTTTCTTTATTAATAATTTTAAAAAAATATTAAAACTAGTCTTCAATTATTCATGTAATCTACAAATTAATATTCAATTATCATTAGAACAAATCAATTACTTTTCAACTAATATTTCTTAGTAGAAAAAACAAAAATATATAAACTTATGAAAAATTCCTTTCTAATAATTTACTAAAAATTATCAAATTTAAAGATAAAAATTTAATAAAAGTTGATAAAATAAACCTAGGGTGTTATTTTAGAGCTTTTTATTTAAAATGATTTATTGATTTTTCAAAGAGTTATTTTAAATAATTAAAAAATTGAATTAAAAACCTAAAAAAATTCTTTTTTATTAAAGAGGAAATATTAAATACATTATGAATAAAACAGAATTAATCGAAATAATTGCCACTAAGGCAGAATTAACTAAGAAAGATGCGCACAAAGCAGTCGATGCATTTTTAGAAGCAATTACCTCATCATTAAGAGATAACGAAGAAGTTTCTTTAATTGGTTTTGGCACATTCAAAGTTTCACATCGTGCAGCTCGAAAAGGTAAAAACCCAAAAACTGGTGAAGTGCTTGAAATTAAAGCTTCAAAAGTTCCAACATTTAAATCAGGTAAGAGCTTGAAAGAAGCAATTAAATAAAATTCATCCTCATTGAAAATTACTCTCTCATATCGAGAGAAGTAATTAAAAATACTTAATATTTATCTATTTTTAATTACTTAAATTCAAAATATTCTATTTTCTGAAATGCGAAACATATTACGCAAAACATTTTCAATTAACGAATGAGAATTTAATTTCTAATTCTAATTTCGCAATTAAATCTTTTGAATGTTGCTATGAAATAACTTAAAAAAACTATAAAGAAAATACTTTTTTTAAATAGTATAACTGAAATCGAATCAATGCCCTTTCGTGATATTATATCCATATCTTTCAAAAATGGTTTAATAATGATGAAAGTTGAATCAATTATCACACCAAAAGAAACATAACTATTCAAGAACATTGTGATGAAATTGAAAGAAAAAGAAACAATAATTTTCTTAAATCCATTTATGAATATTTATTTAAAAATGATAATTACAAATTTTTAGAAAATTTTTTAAAAGATCTTAATTTTTTAATTGACAAAATCAAAGAATAATAAAAATAAGTATTTAAATTAATAAAATTTAATAGTAGAGAATAGTAAAAACATAAAATATGAATCTCAAATCAAACTTGGAATCCGAAAAAATGGATCTCTTAGACTACTTAGAAAAAGAAATTAAAATTAATAAAAAATCTTACATTAATGATATCTTAAACGAAGAAAGCGATTGAATTAGCCTAGAAAATATTAAGGATAATTAATATAAATAATAAAAAAAAATAAACAGACAATTTTTCATTCTTTTTTGAAGACACGAAAAATATAAAATTAAAATCTTACAATTATATAGCAAAAGCAAATGATAATGCTTATGCTTAATATTTGAAAAAATAATGGTTCTTTATTAATTTTAATTTCTTTAAGAAAAATATTAATTAACTTGTCTTTTTATAAAGAATTAATAATAAACTCAAATAAATGAAAAAAAAATAATTTAAAATTTTAAATTAATAAAAACAAAATTAGATTTTGTTTTTATTTTTAATAATTAACTATTCATCATAAATAAAGTCTTATTCATAACTTTCTTAATATTACTAGTAAATTGCTTAACAATCAAAAAAATAATGATTAAAGTTAATGCAAAAGTAAAATTTATAAAATTAGGTGAATGTTTTTTAACATTATAAATATTTAAATTATTTGAATTAATTTTTAATTCATCTATTAAAACTTCTTCTGACTCAATACAATTAAAATTTTCATTTTTGAAATTCTGAAAATTATTCTTACATTCGCAATCTAAGCCATCAATTTTACAAAGATTTATATCATTAGAAATCGAAAATTCTCTTATACTATCTAAATTATTCATAATTAAATTTTTATTAGTTAATTTACTTCAAGTTACAATTATTCTTTTTTTAATTGAAGAACGCTATATGAATATTCTTTATGAAAATGATTACATTTTCAATTTAATGATTACTCATTGATCAATGTAATTTCATTTCTATTTCATCAAATCATCTGATTTTATTTAGAAAGATTGTTTTGTTAATTTAAGAACGAAAGTTAAGATACATTTATTTATTTTTTTCTTATTTAACTTCTATAACCTTTATTTGATAATTGTTTAGATTTCTAGAGTTTTTAATCTCTATCACTTCTCCAACACCCTTATTCATTAAAGAAGATCCTAATGGACTTAAATAAGAAATCTTATTAATGAATGGGTTAGCTTCAATTTCGCTTGTGATTTCGACTTCTAAGCTCTCATCTTTACCAACAATAGAATAAAGAACTTTATTTCCGATTCGAATGGAATTGTTATTATTATCATTTCCTTGAATAATGTTTGAATTTTCTAAGTCTTTTCTGATTTTAATTATTTTATCATGAGTGATCTCCAAATTCTCCCTCAATACTTTTCATTCAGCATTTTCAGAGAGATCACCATCGATTCTTGCATACTTTAATTTATCAGAAACAATTTTACTTTGTTTTTCTAAATCGATTAGTTTGTTTTTTAGTAATTGATAACCATTTTCAGTTATTAAAACCGCTTCAGTTAATTTTGTATTATTCATAATGTTTATTATTTTTATAGTAATAATCTTCTTTTAAACAAAGAAATTTGTAGTCTTAGATCAATCTTAAATTTTATTTAAGAGTTATATATTTTATGTATAAAAGAAAAGTAATCTTAAAGAAATGAGATAATTAAGTGCTTAAGATTACTTTTCTCAAGATTTTTAACCAAAATAATAATCAACTAAATAAACTTCTGATTAATTGATTATTATAAGGATTACAAAGTTAAACTAAAAAAAATCAATAGTAAATAAAAGAAAAAACTATTTAGATTTATTTTTTTTATAAATTCTCAGAAGCTTAATTGTCAATAATCTACTTTTTTTTCTTTTTAGGAATTGAAAGAACAATTTTATTTTTCTTAATAATTTTCTTCTTTTTAGATTGAGGCTGTTTTTTCAATTCAATCATATCATTCGATTGAGATTTATTTTCTAAATCAGTTTTATTCTCAGTTAAAATTAGAGTTTCTTTAATTTCTTCTGTTATTTCGATAGATTTAATCTCTTCTTCAACTGGAAACTTACTTTCAATAATTATTTTTTCATTTTCATTTCTTCAGAATATATTTCTGAAGAAATTTTTTATACTTCTTAATCAATTGTTCATAATTTAATATCGATATATTCATTTATTAATGAATATCTATAATAATTTCTTTATTTATATTATTTATAATTTTCCTATGAGAAAACAATTTGAAATAACATTTCTTGAAGCATTCATTGATAATAAATAAGAATATTTGAGGCTCTAAATAGAGATAAATTTTATCTCCCTTTAAGAGAAATAACAAAAATTACTTAATAGCTTCTTTTAAAGTCTTACCAGCTTTAAAAGAAGGAGTTTTAGAAGCTGAAATCAAGATTGGCAACTTAGTTAATGGATTAAAACCAGGTCGTTCTACTCGATGAGAAACTTTGAAAGTTCCAAAACCAGTTAAAACAACTTCTTTATTTTTTTTCAATGAATCTGTTATTGAAGATAAAAGTGCATCTAGTGCTTTGTGAGTATCCTTCTTATTTAATTCTGCTTTAGTTGCAATTGAGTTGATTAATTCTGTTTTATTCATGATAATTATTATTATTGTATTGAAAATAATATGAAAATTATTAACAAATCTTCACTATTTAATAAATTTTATATAATAGTAGATGTAATTCAGATAGAAAGATTCTTATTGATAATTTTATTATAACCCTAAGGAATAAATTAATTTCTTTATTTTTTTATTAACTTCAAACAATCTTTAATTTTAAACTATTAGATAAAAATCATATATTCTTCTATAAAAAAGCATCTTCATCTTCGACGATAAAGAACATTGCAAGAAACATTCTAATAAAAGTAAAGACGTTAAAAAGAAGAAAAAATAAAAACAATACTTCTAAAGAATATTGAAATTTACTTGCATCAATCAGGTTAGATTTAAAATTCTTAATTCTATTAATTAAAAGAAAAGTAAAAAATGATCCATTTGCTAATGGGAAAATAAAACTTATAAAAACGCTTAAATTATTTAAAAATAAGCTTAGATGTGAAAAATTCATAATAATTGTTTATTAACATTTTCTTTTTCAAAGAAAATTTATAATTTCTATTTTAACATTTTCTATTTCGATAAATCAACTTATTTTTTTAAATTACTTCATAATTTTATTCAAACCATAATTTTTGGAACATCTTTCATACCTGCTCTTTCAAATTATAAGCACGCTCTAGAAGAGAAAAATCATAATTAATTATTTGCAGCACTATTAAAATCTTTTCAATAAGAAACATCAAACTTAGCATAATTGTTAAAAATAATTTTTAGCCTTAAAGACAATCTATTTTGCTACTACCATAATTATGAAATTACTCATACCATTTTTATGTGAAAACAATGATGAAAGAAGTGTTAGAATTGACAATTAAATGAAAATTAAAAGTAATTGTTATCTGTAACATAATTAAGACTGGTTAAAATAATTAGAATTTAATATTAAAGAGAAAAATATTATTATAATTAGCCGAAATATCCTTATTTTTCCAAATTAAAATCTTAAAAATTAGTTATTTCGATAATAAAGTTATTAAATAACAATATGACAACAGAAAAAAAAGATTTAGAAATTATTAAAGATTATCTAGATAAAAGATTTCTAGATTTGGAACAAAAAATAAATTGTAAAAACTGTAAGGATAAAGACATTAATCCATTCACAATATCTTATCTAAAAAAGAATGTTTTTACTAGAAAATATCTTTTTAATGTGATCCTAAAGTCGATAACTAAAACTTTCGTATTAATGTTTTTAACATTATTCTTCTTAGATCTATGAAATCCTTTCTTAGATAAAATTAGAACTAGTCTACCTTGAAATAATACTAATAGAAAATATTTTTTTAGAGCAAGTATCGAAGAATTTATGAAACGATTTAAAAAAAGATAATTATTTTATCATCACTCTTGTAAAAACTGGTCTTGTTGTATTGAATTTTGTTTATTAATCTCATTAAGTTCTTGATTTTTATTTCTTATTTGAGAAACAATATCTTCAAGTTCTGATTCAGCGCTTTTTATTAGAACATCAATATCTGTGATTCCTGATTCTTTAATGTTCTTAAGAATCGAAATTTCCAAAACTTTTTCTTTTAAATTATCAAGTTGAGGTTTTAAAATGTTTTCTCTGTCTTTAGCTATAATGTTTCCCATACGTACTTTTTAATAAAAAATATTTAAACTTTCCATAGTTTCTACTAATAACTATTCGATTTAATTTAAAAAATCGAATAGTTATTATTCAGATAAGTTTTTTAGTTAATATTGCATTTTTTTAGTTTCCTAATTCATTTAAAATTAACTTTTATTTTAATTATTAGTTAAACAAAGATTTAAAATATTTTTTTGTTTTATCAATCATTGAGTTTTCAACCGAAGGATAATATTCGAAAGAGATATTGCGATCTTCTAAATATTTAATTGTTAAGTTGATTTCATTTAAATCATTTGTTCTTATTAAGATTAAGTTGCTATTAGTCATCTGAAATTAATTATTTTTTTAATATTCTTCTTTAACAAAAAAAGAATACTCTATTATTTTAAGAGAAAAATTTACTTTTCATAAAATTAACAAAGTTAAAAAATAATAAATAAAAAATTTAAAAATTATGAACAGCAAAGAAATTAGTAACTTGCCGAGCAAAGCGTGAAGAAAATGAAATTTTTTTTTAGTTAATATTTAATTAATAAATAAAAAGTTAGAAATTTAATAGAACAAAACATTGTTTACAATTGACAACGCAATCTTTTAAAGAAATATTAAACAAGTAATTTTTCAATTAATCTTATAAACTTTATCCATCATAAATAAAAACTTTTAATAAAAACTTTTGATTAATGTTCTAAATTGTCTAATCTTTGTCTTTTCTAACTTTTGACAAAATTTGGGCATAATAAAAATTTGTAATTATAAATTAAAATATAAGTTGTAGAGATAGCAATAATTTTGATTTATTGTAAATATTCACAGATTATTATTAAAAACACTTAGAAAGATATTAAAATTTTAGGCTCTAAAACCAAACTAGATCTTTTGTAATAAATCAATGTTTAATCGGTTAAAAATAAGACAAGAAAATAAAAATTATGGTAAATGCTCAACTAGAAATTAATCAAAAATATCCAAATAAAAACACTGAAAAAATAGATATTAGAGATATCTATTTAAAGGAAGAATCGATCTAAGTTAATATACAAATTTGGAAGATATTCACTTTGTCAGCTTTCATTTAAATAATTGCAGTTTTTTAGATACTGTTTCTAACAAAGAAAAATTAAAGATCTTAAATTTAGGAGGTTGTAATTATGATTCTAATTTTCAAGGTTTATTATGAAAAATTACCCAACTTAGCAACCTAGAATGAGTAAGTTTGGATGGAATTAAAGCATCTAATGATGAGAAATCAACTAAAACCATGAGTTTTTACCTAAGAGCCATACTTTTGCTGCTGTTAATAATGATTTGGTTATGAGTTGAGAATGAAGTTTAGATATCCTCCAAATAGCTTATTGGATGAAGAAAGAAGTCGAGAATTTCTAAATTGGAAAAACAATTATAAACTTGCTAGAAAATTAGCAATACAAGATATTGAAAGAGAAAAGAGAGAAAGTTAAATAACTTCTTCATTGAAAATAGAAAATGACATCTAAAAACTTTGAATAAAATAAATATCAAGAACGATTGGAATTAGTTTTAAAAGAAAAAATCAAAGAATTGAATTCTTAGAAAAAACCTTATTTAATAATTCAGAAACTAGTAAAATTATTGAATTAGAAACCAAGATGGAACAATTAGAAGAAAGAATTGAAACGCTTTCTTAAAATCTCAAATTCATCATTTTCTGATAAAAACAAGAACTTTATAAAGAAATGAAAAAAATAAGAAGAATTTATAGTTTATCTTCGACGGAAAATTCACTCGCCCATTCTTTCTTTTAAGTATAATTGATGACTATTAATTATTAGTAATTACATTAATGTTTTAAATTAATTAAATAAATATAAAATATAATTCTTAAGGTAATAAAACTATCATGGAAACTATGGAAAAATTATTTAAAGAAGCTAAAAAAATAGAATTTATAGGAGAAATCTTGCAAGTAAATGAAATTGAATGTGATAATGATGATAAAGAAATTACTTTTAGTGTTTTAACAAAATCAGAAGGTAAAAATTGCTTAGAAGAATTAGTAATTGAAACTGATAGTGAATTCTATCGCTTTAATGAAGAGAATTTAAAAAATATTCCTTTCGATGATTTAGATTCATTGTTGAATAGAAAATTTAAATTTACTGCTTTTGATGATCATGATTTTTCAGCAAACTATTTAATAAGTTTAGAAGAAATAAAATAATTATATACTAAACTAAATTATCTAAAGAATTCTATCTCAATGATATTCTTAAGAAAAAAGTTATTGAGAAGATTATGAAGATGTCAAATACATTGTTGAAAGAAGAAAAAGTCCTGATTTAATTTTTTTCGGGAAAATAAGCAAATAATTATCAAAAGGCCCAATTAGAAAGAAAATATTATAAAAATTTTTGAAATGTGAATAAATTATTTAACTTCAATATTTTTATAATACTCTTCATTTTCTTTTTTTAATTCATTAATTTTTTCATTAGTTCAAAGTTGAAAGCCATTATTAGGATTAATCAAAGTATTTATTGTTAATTCATTTCTGCTTCATCATAAGTCTTTTTCTTTTAAGGAAAAAGCTTTTTTAAGTGACTTTTGAGCTTGTTCTAATTCAGTAATTATTTTAGCATTACTAAACAAACGAGAGTGATTGTTCTTTCATTCTCCTAAAGAAATTTCAAATCAATCAAGACCATCATTTTTATAAATCGAAAATGTTTTAACAAATAATTCATTTGGAAAAAATCTTATTTTTTCAGATAAATACTCTAATCCACGATTAATATCAGTTATCCCAATGCTTAGATAATTTAGATTTGTTAAATTCTTTAAAGATTCTAATGAACCATAAAAACGATTATAATTATTACTTCTATACTTTTTATCAAAATGATTCCGACTATGAATCTTTAACTTAGTTAGATTAATCAAATGACTAAACACAGCAATGTCAGTAGGCTCCAAATTATTGTTAGAAAAACTTATTCTTTTTAAGGTATTAGGATTCAAAACTGAATATTCAAAAGTAGTTAAGGAATTATATCTAGCATTAATAATTTCCAGTCTATTATTTTTAGGAATAATTAATTGAGTTAACTCCTCATTACTACCAGAATATAGTTCTCTTAAATTAATGCAATGGCTTAAATCCAAACTAGTTAATTGATTATTAGCACAATATAACTCTTCTAGATTAACAAAATCAGCAAGATCTAAATCTCCCTCTAAACATTGTTCACTTATGTTCAATTGAGTTATTTCATTTCTTTTTTTACCTTCGTTTTTATATTCAAAATCATATTCATCATATAAACAAAACCCATTCTGAGGATAATTTTCTTCTAGTCATTGATTGGCGTTAGGCATAATTGTTAATATATTTGATTTTAATTCAAAATCAAATATTTATAAGTTTAGTTAGTATTTTTCTCATAAAGAAAATTTATATCTTTTATTTTACTATTATTAATTCTTTCTAACTATGAAATTTTTAATTAAATTTTTAGCTTTTGATTACAATGTGACTTATTATCAATTAAATCTAATGTGATTTGTTGCATACCTACGCTATTAAAATCTAATTGCTCAACAATGTTGTTACTGAGATTAAGTTTTCTCATCTTAGAAATTTCTTCCTTTTGATAGATTTCAACCAAACCATTCATTGTAGATTTCAATTGTATCTGCTAAAACAATTGAGGCAAATTGTTGATCATCATCTGATTTTAGTTGTTTAGCTTTGTTAATAAGTTCATTGATTTGAAACTGATACAATTCAAATATTTGATTATTATCCTTTATTGAATAAAGAACATTAGAAGAGTCTATCTAGTAAAATTAAAAGATAGAATGTTTTTAATGTTCTATTGATTCTGTCTAGTTATTCTGAACAAATGAGCTAGGCAGAATTTATATATTTCTTTTCAAGTATAAAACTTGAATTATTTACCGCTATCTTAATAAATTTTCTTTCTTACCTATCAATGAAAGAACAGTAGAATTTACTTAAGAATAAAATTAAAAATTTATTCTACTAAGTTATGCTTAGTTTTGTTCTTATTTTAATTTAGTTAAACTTGCAAAATCTACTTACTAAACGAAAATATTTGGTTTTTTCTAAAAAGATTAAAATAAATCTTGCAATTTAAAACATTGATTGATGAGTGTCAATATGATTCTAATTAAGAGATCAAATATTCATTTTTTCATGAAGCGTTGTTTTTACGCCACCAGCGAAAAACATTGTAGAATCTTATTTGAGTAAGAGAAGACTTGTTAGGCTTGAGTGTGATGAATGAAAAAAATGAAACAATAGTAGTAAGTTTCTAATGGCCATTGGGCCATTATTCTTGAAAGATTAAATATCAATTCTTTTCTTTATAAAACTTTCTTTTCTTAAATATAGAGTGTTAAAAAGTAATTGAATTAATTGAAATAAAGCAATATAAAAATGAATTTGAAAGAAAGTTAGTAATTATTTCAGAAAGAAAAAAATTATGATGACTCCTAAGTTAGCAAAACAAAATGGTTATACTTTCTTTTTTTACTCAAATGAGCCTTTAGCAAAAGAACCAGCTCATGTTCATGTTGGAGGTGAAAGGGGAGAAATGAAAGTTTGGTTAGAAAACTTAGAAATCGCAGAATGTTTTGGAATTCCTAATCATGATCAAAATAAAATTATAAAAATAATTAAAGATAATAAAGAAAAATTTTTGTCTGTTTGAAATGAATATAAAGAAAGAGGTAAACAAAAACAATTATAATCTTTCAAAAAAGTAAAGGATTAATAAATTTATGAATCAAAATATAAACGAGGTTTTAAAAGACAAAGAATTAGACTTAAGATTTCCTAATCGAATAGAATCAATTTCTGTTACTCCTAATGAAATTATTGCTGAATTAAAAGATCATCGTAAGTTATCAATTCCTCGTGCTTGATTAGATCGCCCTGATTATTCAAACTTTAATCATGCTACTGATGAACAATTAAAAGATTATGAAATTATTGGTTTAGGAAAAACTGTTTATTTCCCTCAAGTTGAAGAATATTTAGGGGTTCATACTTTTACTGGTGGTTTGAATTCTCTATGCACTTAAATTAATAAGATAAGTAGATCGCACTTTAAACTAGTAATGATTAAACGCCTAAATACTTTCCTTTGCTTTTGATAAAAGATTGTTTTTTAATGATTAATTATAGTTACAACAAATATTCACTTTCATTATCAAGATTAAGATTAGAAAAATATTAAACAATCAACTTTAATTCTAACTTTAAATGGTTATTATAGATATAAGAGGAAAAAGATATGAATAAAAAAAATGGAATTGTTCATCCTGGCGAAATCTTTAAATGTTGAGCCAGAAATTATTAATTTTCTTTATAAAAAGTCAATTTAAGGATTGACTTAGCATTGCTTAACTACTTACCTTGAACGTCTCTTGACTTTTATTAGTTATTAAAACTTATGAAATAGATTTAGCTAAATTATCAAATTACAACTTAAATCTTTCTCAAACAATTCTTCCTTATAAACATAATTCTTTAAGACTATAAATTAAATTGATTTGAAATAATCATAAATATCTATTCAGTTTGTTGTGATTAGGCTGAAACTAATTATTAACTATTTAAAAATTTTAATAATCTTAATTTACTTAAACAGTTAATATCAATTTCATAAATCAATTAAGATCATTCTTTAAAACTTCAATCTATGAATCGCTTATTTAAAGTAAATCATATTACTTAATTAACTAAATATTCTCTATTTTTAGCTAAATTATAAGATAAAATACAATAACATTTATCTTCATTTTCATTATAAACTAATCTAAGAGTTGTAATCTTAGCAACATTTTTAAAAGATTCATTATCAAAATTAGCTTTAATTTTTCAAGTATTAAACAATGTTAAATGTACAGTTTTTTCAATAAAGAAGAAATTGCTGAAAAATAGTTAAATCTTTAGTTAAGAGCTATGAGAGATATGCCTCATCACCAACAAAAATTAAAAAAGATTGAAGTGATATGAGTAATGAGGAAAAACATTCATTTCTAAAGTTTTTTTATAATTATTGATGATAATGGTGAAGTTCAATGTAGGCACTACATTAATAATCAAATAGACAAGATAGAATCTCTTATTGAAATGAAAATTCTGTGCAATACTCCACGACGAACTTTAATGAAGATTCTTTTCTAAATATCCTTAATTCTTAATCTCTTAATAAATGTAATTTCAAATATGCTCTTAATAATTACGTTATCATTATTCTTTAATATTTAACCTTACTGATGAAAATTTCAGTAATGATTTTATTCTTTTGAAAAAATATTAATGATGAATTATTCACTACTAAAGAGTTTGCTGAAGTTAAAAGATGATTATAACTGAGTTTTAAATTCAATGAATTTCAGTTAATTGATTATCGGAAGCAATTAATCACTTTTGAAAGAGCAGATTATCTTTTATACAATAATATCTTAAAGAAAAATCAAGTCAGTGTAATTTATTATTGAGGAAAGATTTAGAAGAAAGCGAGAAGAATAAAAAGAGAAGGATTTTCTGCAACTTATTGAATGGAAACTTTTTATCCTTTAGAAAAGAGAGCTGAATTTCAAACCTTAGAAATTAATAACCAACATCTAATTGGCAAGTTAGATCTTACTGATTTCGTTAATTTAAAACGAATTGATTGTAGTTAACAATCGATTAGTTAGATTAATCATTAATCCGAAAGTTAAAAGAAAACTTAATCATTTTAATTATGATAAAGGTTTAGAAATCATTTTTTCAGACAATAAAAAAGATTCTGATAATAATTCTGTTTCTTCTTTATGAAAAAATTTAATCAAACAAATAGAAAAAGTTTCTATTTCAAAGTCTTCTAACCTTGACGAAAGACAACAACTATTATTAATTGAAGAGTAAATTAGAAAGTTTAAAAGAAAATATTTTAATTATTTAACAATTTTTAATTTCATTTTCCAAATTAAGGTCATCTGCACAATCACAAGGTTCAAATTTATCATCGAAGAATAAAGAATTTAAAGCTGCTTGCTCATGATCTTCATTGCCTAATTGACATAACTTCTGATTTATTTTGTCAATTGTAATATTAACAACATCGCTGTTTCATTTTTTAATCTCTGTTAAGAATTCTGGACTAATTTCCTCGCCAGAATCTTTCAAATTTTTCTCAGCATCCAGATTTATTTCTGAAATAATCATTTCTCTTAAAGTTTGTATATTTTTAGTATTCATATTATTTAATTTTTAAATTTTAAATTAGAATAATAAACTTTTAAAACAAATATTTAAATAATTTACACTATTTCTTCTTATAAACTGAAAGCGAAATTTCTTCTATTAAGCATCATTGTCTTAAATTTTCTTCTTTTTGTAATAAATTTATCATCTATAAAAAACTATTGAAATTCTAGGAAGGTTAGCAGTTGAAGTTGTGTTTAATGCTGTTTTAAATCACCCAGAATCATTCTTTATTGACAATTATATTTATGGAACTTTAAAATTCATAGAATATATGATAGAAAAAATTCTTTTTCAGCTTATGAAGTGATTCTTAAGAAGATGAAGACTTTTAAGTTTATTTCTGTATGAAAAAAATATTGATTTTAGTGAATTAATTAACTAATTTATAATTTTTAAATCCAGTTATTCTATTTAATTTTTCATTAATCTTTTCAAGTACTAAGAGATTAAATCTTCAAATACAACTTTTTAATCTTAAGTGATCAACAATTATTTTTCCTTTTTCAGAATTGAAAATGACAGAAATTTCAAAAATTTTTGTTTCTTTCGTTGAACTTGTAAAAGGAACAACTAGAAACCTCACACCTAGTTGATTAAATCTATCAATTGAAATAATAACTGCTGGACGAATTTTTTGAATTTCTGTGCCAATTGCTAGATAAACTTCACCTCTCCTGACGTTGTTTTTTACCAGATCTAAAGCACTCATTAAGAAAATATATTTATTCTGATTCTAGATCCAAATCCATCACATAATTAATATCAACTAAGTATTCAACTTCGTTTTCAATTATTTCACTGAAATGATTTAATAATTCTTTTTCAGAATTAAAATTTTTCTGAGCCTTTTCAAATAATTCCTGAGGAATATTTAAATTAATATTCATATTCACAGTATTATTAAACTCCTATTGTTAAATTATTTTACTAATTATTTAATAAATTAAATTTTTTAATTAATTTAATTATCTTTCTAAAAAACTCGAAAAAAATAATTAAATTAATTAAAAAATTCTTTTGTAAATAAAAGTCATTTTTTTATATTTCTTTCAGAATTTATCTTTGGTAAGATTTCGTTCTTCTATTTAATTATCTTTGACATCTTACCAAAGATATTATTTTACTAAAAAGATAAAAGAAATGATTCTTAATTTTTTAAATAAATAAAGGATTTTGAATGAAAATGAGGGATATTTCATTTAGAATTTTTATTCTAATTAATTTCATCTTTCAATGTGTTAAACAGAATTATTTTTAAGATAATAATTATAAAATTATACCTTTGATAAACTACCATTTTTATTTATAATTTTTATCAAGGGGAAATGGATTTATAGTTATAATGAAAACTCAACTTCCTTCAACTTTAACACAAAAGAAAGCGTGAATGATATTCTTTTTAACACTGTTAATTATAAAAGGAAATGATGCAGGTCAAGCCTTTCGCAATTGTTTAGAAAACAAAGCTAAAGATACAACCTCCTATAATTTTTTATTAAAGTTTCCTTTTAATACAAACACTTTAATCAGCGATAATAGTCAACTTGAACTTTGCTGTAATAAAACAAAATGCATTGAGTGTTTACTCTCAGACTCCGACTTTTATTGTCGTAAGATTTTCGATAATATTTTCTGTGGTCAATATCCTTCAAATTGTATTGGTTTCATTGGAAATAGTTCAATAACTGAGAATAAATCAACATATGGAGTTACCTGTCAAACAGTTCCAGAACTGAGGGATAAATTTGAATTAGCACAGAATCTTATTAATATTGGACCGATTACTGGCTTAGATTTAGGCTATGGTTTTTATGATTGTTCAGCTTCTGATTATTGCTTAAAAGCTTTCTGCGGTTGAGATAATGGTGGTTGAGCATGTTCATATTTTGGATCAGGAACAAAATATTGTCATATGCAATGACCAGCATCATGACCAGGACCTGTTGATTTTAATCCATTTCCTATAAATACAAGCACTACAACTACTATAAAAACGACTAGTACAGTAATTTTAACCCCACCAACTGCTCCTGTTAAACCAGAACCAAGCGGAAATAATCATTTAGTTGAAAAAATAATCATTCCAGTTGGAACTTTGACTGGGGTTAGCATCACTTGCTTCTTAACTTATTATTTCTGTAAGAAAAAAAAGAGAGAGAAGCAATTATTAGTTAACAATGCTAATAATCAAAGTAGCATTCAATCAGGACAGCAAAACTTTGATAATTTATCAACTCAACAACCATCAGAAATGACCGACTTCAGTAATCAAATGACTGTAAATAATTTATCAAACTTAGTAATTAATGATAATCACTCACCATCATTAGGAAGTCCAAGTTCTCTATTAGGAGTTAAAGAACGATTAACTAAACGACTAATTGGAAAAGAACAATTATGGAATAATTATTTAGATGTCAATAACTTGCTAATCACTAATCCACAATCACAAGTAGCACTTAAAGAATATTATCAAATCCAAAATGAACTGTTGCAAACATTTACAATTAATGATTTAAATCTCCTCTTAGAAAATGAATATAATAAACAAAGAAGAAGTCCGCAAAGTGAATACTTTGAAATTAAAGAAGAGCCAAGAAGCACACAAGGAAGAATTGGTTCTCTAACACCAATAACAGAAATTAATTACCATAATCCCCAAACTAACTACTTTGAAATAAGAAACCCACAAGGAACTTATTATAACTATAATTATTTATAACTACTATAATTTTCAAATTTTACTTTTAAATCAAAAAATCCTATCGAGGAATTGTTAAAAGAAAAAAAGAGAGAGAATAATTAATCTATTTAACAAATTTTACATAACTAAAACTTAAAAGTATTTAAAAAGGAATAGAGAAAAATTCTATAAAAAACTTGATTTTTTATTTATTATATTAAATTATATGCGCATATATTTATAAAATATAAATATCATGCAAAGAAATTCAATCAATGTTTATTTCAACAAACAAGATTATGAAACTATTAAAAATTTTATTCCTAAGGGAATGATTAGCAGTTTAGCTAGTTCTCTAATAATTGATTATATTCAAAATGAAAAGAAAAGAATCGCTCAAGAAGCTATAGAAGGTTATCAATTTTATAAGAAAGATAATGATTTCAAGAAATTGTCATCTCAATTCGAGCCAGTTTCTTTCAATGATGTTTGCACCGCTTTAGAAAAAAAAGATAATGAATAATAATTTTATTTATCCAAAAAGAGGAGAAATTTGACTAGCCAAAACTGATAAAATTAAAGAATTTTCAAAGGACTTCTGTCCTTTTCTTATTATTAGTAATAATTTACAAAATGAACAAGCAGACGAAGTAATAGTAATATCATTTACTACACAGAGAATTAATCAAGTTTATCCATTTGAAGTTTTTATTAAGAGTAATGATGAAAATGGTTTAACTGAGTCAAACAAAATAACAACCAGTTTATTATTTTCTTTAAACAAAGAATTAAGATTAATTAAAAAATTAGGAAAGATAAATAACTATCAAATGCTTGAAGTAGAAAAAGCATTACATTTTAGTCTTAACATGAAATGTATTTAATTTAATTAATTTTTTTTAATTTCTTTCTTTCATTAAATTTATCTGTAGCAAGATATTCAATTCTTATATCCGAATGTTGGTTAAAAGTAATAATTGAAAATAAAAATAAATGATTAATTAATTTACTAATTAATTGCGAAGTAATTAAATAAATTTTTCGATAGCCAACAAGTTAATATGTTAATTTTTTATTTAGTCGAAACTCTCATTAGAAACTTTAATGTTAAAGTTAAGATGACAATCTACAAATTAAAAAAATTTTTATTATGGAGAAATTCAAAAGAAAACTTGCACAACTTTATCAAATTTTCTTAAAAATCTTGATTACCTATATTAATAAAATTAAAAAGATTGAAATAACTCTATGAAAACAACCTTCAAATCGAAAAAGAAGATTTATCCATTCTTAAAAATTTCTTTTGAAATATCCTTATCACTTCTATACTTATGGCTCGCGTGTTAAAGGAACAGCGAAGAAATATTCAGATTTAGATCTTTGTTATAAGGAAGAAATTGATTGCTATGAAGTTGAAGAAGTTAAAGATAAATTAGAAAAGTCTGACTTGTCCTTTATCGTTAAAGTTGTAGGTTGAAATAATATAAGACATTTCTTTCAAAAAAGTATTGAAAAAGACTTAACTTTAGTTATTAAATAAACTTATTTAGAACAGAATTAAGCATAAAACTAAAAATAAATTAAATATGTTTAATTAAGCCTAACTAAACTTTTAAATTTTCGATATAAAATCAACCACTTCTCTTAGAAGTATTAACTCCAATGTTTGTTAATTTATTTAACTAAGAAAACAAATTCATTTTTGCTTTTCCAACTAATTTTCCAAAGTCAAATTCTTTTGCTTGTTCAATAAATAATATATAGACTTAACATATCATTAATCTTTGTAAACAACTTGTAATCTGTGATAAAATTATTATACTAATAACAAAGATAACTTTAGAAATGAATAATATAAAAATAATAAATAAAAAAAAATTTAGTTTAAAGAAAATCTTTGAAAACAAGTTTTATTTATCTTTTATATCACTTAGAATCCTTAATTTCTTTTACTTTCTTTATATATCCAATGAATTTACTGAATCTATAGTTAATGAAACCATTAATGGTAAAACAAATTCTACTATATATCCTAATTTAAGCTATCTATTACGAAACTATTCATCAATTACTATCTCATTGGTTTTTAACCAATTCTTTATTTTTGCAATTTTTTCAACAATACTAGAAGAATTTATTTGTTGTTATTTAATTCGCAGAATATTTAAAAAAATTAATCCTTGAATTTGAAAAACTATTTCATTATTTTTTTTCATTATATCCCATGGTGGATTTATTCCTGCTCATATTCCCCTAGCTTTAATTACTATTTACTCCTATGAAAAAAGCAATAATTTAAAATACCCTATTTTTTTTCACTTTTTTAACAATTTACTCTCAATTTTTCAAGATTTTATAATTTTTAGGCTTATTTTATCAATCATCAAAAAGAAACAATAATAAAAAGCATTAAATGAAAAAGATTGTTGATATTATAAACATTTAAATTATATCTTTTTAATTCATTATAAATTAGTAAAATACTGAATTACATAAAATAATATTTAATATTAGTTATTCTAGTAAAAATTTTCTTTCTAATCAAAAATGTTTTTTTAAACATTTTAAATTTTCTATATTTAATAATGTAAAAATAAATATTATTAAATATTATTTTTTAATTTACTAAACAAATCATTAATATTTTCTAATTATAGAAAAAAAATATATAAAAATAAGTTAATTATTATTAAATATGTGGCGGCGTAAATTAATTTCTTTTGTAATAGCATTGCTATTAAACTCATTCTTAGGATTTCTAGGACTAATCTATTCTAATGTTGATCTATTTAAAATAGATTTAGTTGAAACTAGAAAAAGAGATAAAGAAGGGATGAGTAAACTATACTTAATTTTAAAAAACAATTATTTATTAACAATATCTATCTGCATAATTCAAACATTCTTAGGACTTTTTATTTCAGAAACTTTTTCTGGTGAAAATTTAGGAAATTTTAGAAATTTAAACTTAATTTTTTTAAGTTTCTTTATTATGATCTTTACTGAAATATTTCCAAACTATTTTGCAGGAAAAGAATTTTCAAAATTATTAACACTTCATCCAATTTTTCTTAATTCTGCTTACTTAATAACTTCAATTTTTTCCCCACTAAAGATAATCATTAAAGAAAGAAAAAAATTCTTTACTCATAGTGAAAGCGATATAATTAGATTTATTAATAATCTAACAACCAACGAAATTCTCCTATTAGAACCTAAAGAAGCACAACTTGTTAAATTAGCATTTAAACTAGATGATGACGATGTTAGAAGCGTCCTAATTCCAATTGAATCTGTAGTTCACTTAAAAACTTCAATGAGTTTAGATGATATAAAAAATATATATTTAGATAAGAATCTATCTAAGTATTTAGTTTTTGAAAAAGAAAATAACAAATTATTAGGAGTTCTAAATGTAAAGTCATTATTTTTCTCATTATTGAATAATAAATCAGTTGACTGAAAAAATTACATTAATAAAAATGTAATATTCTTTAACGAAAATACTAAATTAAACAACGCATTAGAAACTTTAAAAAACTCTCGTAATCATTTATCAGTAATTAAAAACGACAACAATGAAATTCTTGGAATAGTAACTTTAAAAGATATTCTAGGATCACTAGTAGGAAAAATACATGACGAAAAAAGTTAAAGATTTTTTATCTTAAATTTAATGCTTAATGATAAAGATTTTTAGTAAAATTCTTCAGCGCTAATAATTTGATTTCCACAAATTCCTTTTTTAATAATAAATATATACTGCCTTCCCAATACTAATAAATATTTAATCCAATAATTAAAATTTTTCATCAATTGCATCTCAGAAATCAAAAATATAGAAATTATTCATAATGAAAATAAATTTTCTAAGTAAACTTACATTAATCCATAATAAAGCCAAAAGGATAAAGATCAATATAAACAAGGATTGAAAATTTTAGTTTATTAATAATCCAACATTAATTTCAAAAAAAAATCAAAATAAATAAAAGACAAAGAATTCAAAGTTTTAATCACAATGACAAATTCAAATAATATAAAACTAATTGATTAAAATTTATGAATTTTAGATAGCACTTTAAAATATTTCTTCATCTTTCTTTAATAAGGTAAAAATAATCAAAAAAAAATGATATTACTAGGATTGTCAATTGTTTTATTAAAATGCTTCTTAATAAAAAATTTAAAATATGACAAATTATATAAGGAATTTAAAAATTAGAGTTAAACTTTTAAGAGAAAGCATTGAAAGTCTAAAGATTTCTAATGAAAGGTTTTGAAGCATTAAAAAAACGATGCTGATTGATGAACTTGAAATAATATTGGAAAGCAACGAAAAAGCATTGTTTATAACTACTAACTACCACAATGATTAATAGTTTAATCTAGCTTTTATTTTAACTTATTTATATTTTTTTGTTATTAATGATAGTAATTAAATAGAAAGTCATTATAAAAATTCTATTGAGTATATGTTGCTTCAATAATTAAAGAATTAATAAAAAAATATAAATTTTCATTACTAAACGAAAATATTAAGAAAGAAAAAAACTTATGAATATAAAAAACTTAATATTCACCTTGCTAGTTTTAAGTAATTTTTCAAATGGGGAAGTAAAGTAAAAATTTCACCACAAAGACAATAAACTAGTTGCACAATCAATTTTATCAGTTGATAAGAATGATAAAAATTTGGATGGACAAGCAAAACTTATCCTTGCTGTGTTGAGTTTGTTGATGAATCAATTGGAAAAATTAAAAAAATCATTGCTTATACTGATGGCTTTAACTGTAGCAAGAATATAATACTAGAAATAATAATCCAATTAAAATTTTTAGAGTCTTGTGTGTTGTTCTAGTAAGTGCGTTAATTTTAAAGATTGTGCCTCCTATAAAAATTGAAAGATTGTGCCTCCTATAAAAATTGAATAAATAAAAAAATGGTCCTAGAAGTGATTTATAAATTATTAATATAAAAATTTTAAATTTTCTTTATTGCTATTAATTAAATTTTCTAATAGTTATGAGCAAGTTTGGGAAAATTTATTTGATGATGAAAACAAAATAATTGAAACTTTTACTTGTCACTTCGAACATACTAACCTAATTAAGGGAACAATTTACCAAAAGAAATATAAAGCAAATTAATAATAGAAACTAGTTTTATTTGTTGTGAAAAAAATGCATTAAAGCTAAATGATTCACCCATAATCAATGAAAAAACTTGATATCATATAAGAAATGATTAACATAACATTAATATTTAAATACCAAAGAGGAATTTTAAACAGTCTTCAATGAATTAATTTGGGTCATCTATAAATCAATACCATTGTAAAAAAAATGTTAACAATTATAGTCATTAGATTTTGTTACTTAATTAATGAATAAATTAAATTTTTATAACTTGTCCAATAATTTATATCTTTTTATATAATTGCTAAAATTCAAGATAAAAGAAGAATTCAAAGAAAATTTTGTAATAAAAAAATTAAATATATTTAAAATATTTTATGATATCTTCCTTTATCTCAACTTTCTCAAACATATAAAGATTCACTCTAACTATAATATCTTCAATATCAATTTTTTCAGAGACTTATTAAAATATTTAAGATTATTAATCCATTTAGATTAGGTGTTCAATAAAAAATTTAATCTACTCATTAATTCTGAGAAATCTTTTATTTCCTGTTTAAACTATGAAAACAATAGTGATGATAATAATTTTCGTAAATATGGTATCATTATGCAAAAAAATTAATTATTTTTAAACTGTAATTTTTTCCTAAACACTTTCAAATAATTATTGAAAATTAAACAAAAACGATCAATATCAAAATACACAGACATTTATACTTTTTTTAAGTTAAAAATAACTTAACACTTAAAAATTAAAATAGTTGGATAAAGTCTCAATTTTTAGTTATAAATTGAAATTTTTTTGAAAGGAATAAGATATGAATTTCCAAATAAATAGTGACTTTAAACCATCTGGAGACCAACCAAAAGCAATTAAAGAAATAGTTGACTCTTTTAGGTCAAATATAAATAATCAAGTATTACTAGGAGCAACAGGAACTGGAAAGACATTTACTATGGCAAATGTCATCCAAGAACTTCAGAGACCAACATTAATTTTGGCACATAATAAAACTCTAGCGATGCAAATATGCAGTGAAATGAAAAGTTTTTTTCCTAATAATAAAGTTGAATATTACGTTTCTTATTTCGATTATTACAGACCAGAAGCATATAAGCCTCATAATGATCTTTATCTAGAAAAAAGAACACAAAGAAACTCAGGAATTGAAAAAATGAGAATGAGCGCTTTGAACTCATTATCAACAGAAAATTCAGTAATTGTAGTTGCATCAGTTGCATCTATTTATGGATGCATCAATCCAAATAGATATAAAGCATCAATTATAAAATTAAAAATTGATAGCATCATAATTAAAGAAGAATTTTTAACAGAGTTAGAAAGAATTGGTTATAGCACAGAAAAAAAGAATTTAATAATTTCAGAAAATGAAAAAACAATTAAATTCAGCATTGATAGAGAAGAAGATAGTTATTTCTTCATTACTGTCTCTAAATTAAACAATAAAATCATTAAACTTGAAAAATTATGAAGAGAAAGTCCTAATCTTAACAGCGAAATAAAGTCTATTTCAATACCTCCAATTCAATACATCGTTGAAAAAGACGAAAAAATGGAAGAAATTTTAAGAAACATTAAAAATGATCTTAAAATTCAAAAGTCATTTTTAAAATCAGAAGGAAAAATTCTAGAAGCAAAAAGGTTAGAAAAAAGAATTGGTGATGATTTATTAGATTTTAAAGAATTTGGATTCTGCAGTGGAATCGAAAATTATTCTTTATATTTCGACGGAAGAAAAACAGGAGAAAGTCCGTTTGTTTTATTAGATTTCTTCCCTTCAGAAGACTTTATAACAATTATAGACGAATCTCATATAACAATTCCTCAAATCAAGGCAATGTATAATACAGACAAAAGTAGAAAAAAGACTTTGGTTGATTATGGTTTTAGATTGCCATCAGCAATGGACAATCGTCCTCTTGACTTCGATGAATTTTTAAAAAAATTAAATAAAACTCTTTATGTTTCAGCAACACCTGGAAATTTTGAGTTAGAAAAAGTTGAAAATAAAATAACTGAACAAATTATTCGTCCAACATGACTATTAGACCCAGAAATAGAAGTTAGATCTTCAGTTAATCAAATAAAAGATATAATAGAACAAATTAAAATTAGGATTAAATCTAATGAAAAAGTTTTAATTTATGCATTAACAATCAACATGTCAGAAGATATATCAGCTTATCTTCAAGAACAAGGAATAAAAGCTGTTTTTATTCATAGTAGAATGAACGTTTTTGAAAGATATCAAGCAATATCAAGCTTAAGAAGAGGAATTTATGATGTAATTGTGGGAATTAATTTATTAAAAGAAGGAATTGATATTCCAGAAGTATCTTTAGTATGTATAATTGATGCAGATAAGCCAGGATTTTTAAGAGACTTTCGTTCTTTGGTTCAAATAACAGGAAGAGCGGCTAGAAACAAAAACGGAAAAGTTATTTTTTATGCTTCTCAAGAAACAAAGGACATGAAAAATGCTATTAAAGAAACAGAAAGAAGAAGAAAAATTCAAGCCGACTACAATTTTAAAAATAATTTATCTCCAAAATCAGTTAAAAAAGATATTAAAAATGTTCTTTTAGATTCTAAAGTAACAAATTTAATTGAAGAATTTAAAAATGACTCTCTTTTAGATGAAGAAAAGCAAAAAGCAATAAAAAACGTTGAAAAACTAATGAAAAAAGCAGTGAAAGAATTTAGATTTGATAAAGCTATTGAATTGAGAAACCTTCTTTTTGACCTTAAAAGTTTTATTTAATATAAAGATTTTAAAGTCTCATAATAATCGCATTCTTAAAAATATTTAATTACTTCAAATATCTAAAAAATTTTTATTGACTTTAGAACAATAAATAATATTGATAATTAATAAATTAAAATTCTAACTTAAATATATTGTTTTGTTATTAATTTTCATTATTTTTTCTTCTAATAAATCAAAATTTTCCTATAATCATATAGAATAAATTCAATGAAAAAGAAAGAAATAATAAAACAATAAAAATAAGATTATTATTGTTTTTTCTTTTTGATTCATCAAAAATTTTTTCTCTTAAAGATAAAATAATTTCTTTATCTTTTAATTTTGATAGTAATTTTTCATTTTCTTCATCTTTTTGTTTAATAATTTTCAGATAATTTTGCGATCTTATTAAATGTTTATCAATGCAATTTTTTTTTTCTTCTTCAAGCAAAGATATAGATTTTTCATAAAACGGCATTCTTTTTAATCTAAATTCTTTAATTTCTTCAATCAGTTTTGAATTATTTTTTAACAATTCATTGATTTTATCTAAATTATTTTTTTTCTCCAATTGAAGAATGCATTCGTTTTCTTCTTTTTCTAAATTATAAGATGTAATTAATTCATTACACTTTTCACAATTTAATTTTTCATTTTCTGATGGCATTTGTTTATTTCCAATTTTTTAAAATAAATATTAGAAAAGAAAAATATAATTATAATCAATACTTCTTTATCAGTTTATTTTTTCTTTATTCATAAACTCTAAAATCTCATTTATCTTAGAAAAAGGTTTTGATCCGAAAAATCCATATGAAGCGCTAAAGGGAGATGGATGTGCACTAATTAAACTTAATTTCGTTTGAATATTACATCTATCCTTCAAAACTTTAGCTTCTCTTCCTCAAAAAACTCAAATTATATTTTTATCAAAAGAATTTATATATTGAAGAAGGGAATGAATAAAGTCTTTCCAAATTGATGAATGAGAGAGAGGTTGTCCATCGCGAACAGTTAAAGAAGTATTTATCAAAAAAACTCCTTGAGAAACTCAATTAATTAAATCGCCTGATTCATTTCTTCTATTAAAACCTAAATCATTATTTAGTTCTAAAAAAATATTCCTTAAACTAGCAGGTATGAAATTTTTCTTCTTAGTACTAAAAGCTATTCCGTCAGCAACTCCAAATTGGTGATAGGGATCTTGACCTATAATTACAACTTTTATTTTTTTTAGAGATAATTCTCTAAATAAACGAAAAATATCTTTCTTTTCAGGATAACATTTATTTCTTTCTAATTCTAAATGAACCTTGGACAAAAGTTCTATTAAATTATCTTTTCCAAAGAAATTAAAAAAGAAGTCATTTCAAGTTTCATCTATCATATCCAAATAAAAAGATTTTTCTATTTCTGAAACTTTAAACTTCTCATCTTTGTTTAATTCATTCATTTTAAATCAATATACTTAATAAGTTATCTTCCAAATAAAATTTGTTTTTATTTAGAATCTGGATCAAGTTGATCCGCAACAGGAATTAAGAAGAATTTGCTCAAAAAGTATTTCATAGCATAAGTTTCAGCACTACCTTTTGCTTTTGCAAGGTCTTGATTACTTCCAACAGCCCAAAAATTAAGAATCAATTCTTCATTATTCAATTCCTTGTTTGTGTTTGATTCAATATTAACAATCTTAAACCTTTTTAAATACTTAACTAAATATTCCTTCTCCTCTTTGTTATATTCAAGGGTTTCATTTTCATCACTAGAAATAATTAAAATACTGTATTCCTCTAACAAAGGTTTTAATTTAGTTAAAACTTGATGTTCATTGAAGTATTGATATTTTTGAAATTTATTTAATTCATCTTTTATTAAGTTTTCAACTTCACATTGAATACGAAATATTTTCTCATAAATTTTCATAATCTTTTTATCCTTATAAGTAATTTTAATTATTTTTATAATAATTAATTTCTTTATCTTTTTAATATAAATTCAGCAATATCTAAAAGATTTTTGTCATTATTTAAATTACTATCTATATTTAAACTTACAGGCAGTCCATTAACCAATCCAACCGGGACATTTATTGAAGGATTTCCTGAAAAATTAGCAAGAAGAAGCAAGTTATCACTTCAATGAGAACTACTCATATAATCAACATTAAAAAAAGATTCAATAGTTGGCGCGTGAGAATTAGTACCAGGGAAAATTAAAAAATCAAATTTCGAAAAAACTTTTTTACTTCATTTTTTTATAAAGAATCTTAATTCTTTAGCTTTTAAAATAAAATTTTCTTCCTCTAAAAAATAATTTCCAAGTAAAATTCTTTCTTTTACTCATTTACCAATTAATTGTGTTCTCTTATCTTCAACGGTTTCATTTAATCCTTTATGACCATATGTAACTCCTTGAAGAGAATTAAGATGACTAACTAACTCACTTGAACACAAAATTAAATAACAAGTTTGAATATTATCTGTTATTTTTTTAGGAATTTCTATTTCCTCAATTATATAGTTTTCACTTTTTAAAAGTTCTACTTTTTTTTTATAAATATCTGAAAATTCTTTATCTAAATTATTTTCAATACCTTTTATAATGGCAATTTTCTTTTTTTTTGAGATTTGATTTTTTAACTTTTCTTTTCTAGAAGCAAGAGTGACTAAATCACGATAATCTTCCTTTGAAACAATTTTAAAAACTTCGCGAATTATTTTAATGTCAATTGACATAATTCCAACAGTATCAAAAGAAGAAGCCATAGGAATTACTCCATATCTAGATATCAAACCATATGATGGTTTAAATCCTATAACACCACAGTAAGAAGCAGGACGACGAACTGAGTCTCCAGTATCATGACCAAGTGCAAAAGGAACAATTTTCTTCGAAACAGCATATGCAGAACCAGAAGAAGATCCGCCTGATAGATTTGAACTGTTATGAGGATTAGTAATCATTCCTCTGCTTGAAAAAAGTCCAGTTCCACCGCAAGCAAATTCATCAAGAGTTGTTTTACCAAGCAATTTATAACCTTTATTTCTAAGAAGCTTTATTGCTGTTGCATCATCAACTGGAAAAAAAGAAGTTAAGAACAAAGATGAAGCAGTTGTTGGTAAATCTTTTGTCCAAAAATTATCCTTAGCTAAGAAAAAACTACTTTTATCATTAGAATTTTCCCAACTATCAATAGTTTTTTCATCACCAAAAAAAATTGGTGCAGAGGAACCATCAGAATAAAAATTAACTATCTTATTAGTTTCTTCATATTTTTCTTTTTCTAATTTATTTTCTTTTATTTCCATTTTTAATTTTAAAAATTATTATCAAAATTTAAAGAAGAGCGTCAAGGTTTTTCTTTTCACCAATTTCTTTCATTTTCTTTAAAGCTTTTTGTTTCAATTTACGAACAATCCCTTCGGCTTTACCAATAATTTCTGATATTTCCTTAGTTCTGTAAGTCTTTTCAAATAATTTAATGTACTTTTTGATAATAGCATTAGACTTAACTTCTTTTTGAGTTAGTCTGATGTCTTCCATCTTTTTTTTTCTAAGAGACTTTGTTTCTAATACTTTTGAGATTTCTTCTTTTTCTTTTTCATTTGCAATATGATAAACTTGCAATAAATTCAAAGGAGTTATTCCATAATATAACCTTACAGTTAAATCTTCTAAACCATCCAAAGCGCAAAGCATTTCATTAGCATGAACCTTGATATCACTTTTATGAATTTGTCTATCAATGTCATCACCACCTTCGCTAAGAATATCAACAAGAGAATAGGATTTATTGTCTTTATCACCACTTTGATACTCTCTATCATAATAAATAACGTTGAATCTCTCTCGAACGAATTTTGCTTCTTGATCTAAATCAACTGAATCTTCATTTTCATCAACTTGTTTTTTTTGTTCAGTTGGCTGATTAATCAATTGATCTTTATGAATGAAACTTTGAATATATTGTCTAATTCAATATCCAGCGTAGGTAGCAAACCTATTCTTGCTTTCTACATCAAACTTATCAATTGCTTTTGCCAAGGCGATTGTTCCTTCAGCAATTAAATCTTCGTGATCAACTTGTCCTTGCAAATATGAATATCCTTTTACAATATACTTAACAAGATTTTGATTATAATATATTAAGGACATTAAAGCAGCTTCTTTTTGCTTTCCAGTTGAATACTTAGCTATTTTTAACAGCTCTAACTCTTCTTTCGGCTTTAATGTAGCAATTTTTTCAGTATTTTTATCGTTTCTTGCCATTCAATTTACCCTTTTATTAGTTTTTTAAATATTTTTATATAAAAAATATCTAAATTATTCTAAAAATTAATATTTTACTTATTTAATGTTAGATTGTTATTAAAATCAAAATTCAGGTTTAAAGTTTAAAGATAATTATTAATAACTGCTGTATCTACCACTTGATCTTGGAGATCTTCTGTCGTTTCCGTAAGATGATGATTGTCTTCCTCTTCCACTATCACCTCTATATCCACCTCTACTGTTACCACCGTCTCTAGATGATGATCGATAATTTCTTCCTCCACCATCTCTATCACTTCTACCTTCGCTTCTTTGTTCGAAATTTTGAGTTGGTTTTTTTCTTTTTACAGAAAAAATACTAATCATCCCTTTAAGGATTTGTTCAGGAGTATAAGATTCTAAAAATTTAATAGCTTTATCTGAAAGATTCTTCTCTTTTGATTCTTCAATTTTCTTAGCAACTTTATCTAAAACATTATTTTCAATAACTTCATTAATTTCTTCTTGAGAAGGACTGTAAATAGGTTGAATTTTTTCACCAGTTAATTTTTCTAAGAAAGGAAGTTGCCTTCTAATTTCTCAGTCATTAAGCATAATAATTGACTGTCCAGTTGATCCAGCTCTTCCAGTTCTTCCAATTCTATGAACATAGAACTCAGAATCTTGAGGGAAATCATAATTATAAACATGAGTCACACCTTCAACATCAATTCCACGGGCAGCAATATCAGTAGCAATCAAAAATTTAACTTTTTTGTTCTTGAAATTGTTATAAACAGTCGTTCTTTGTTTTTGAGACAAATCACTATGAATTTTATCAGCAGAAAAACCTTCTGAAACCAATTCATCATTTATTATATCAACCATTTTCTTAGTTCCAGCAAAAATAATTGCTAATTCAGGATTTTGAAAATGAATAATATCCATCAAAGTAGAAAGTTTATTTTTTCCACCTCTTAATGGAAGATAATACTGACTAATTAAAGGCTTAATTGTTGCATCTTTTTGTTCATTTTTTATAAAGACAGGGTTTTTAAGAAAAGCATCGGAAAGGTCCTTTGTTTCTCTTGAAATAGTAGCTGAAAAGAATAAAGTTTGTAATTTTTCTGTCTTTGCTTTTTCAGCAATAATTCTAATATCATCAATGAAACCTCTTTTTAACATTTCATCAACTTCATCTAGAACAAAGAATTTTAAATTTTCAAGCTTCAAAGTCTTTCTCTTTAAATGATCCAATATTCTTCCTGGAGTACCTACTACAACTTCAGCTTTTCTCTTTAATTGAAAAATTTGATTTTCAATACTTTCACCACCGTATACAGAAATAATACTAACATCTTTGTCTTTCGAAAGTTTAATTCCTTCTTCTTTGATTTGAATTGCCAATTCTCTAGTTGGAGCCAAAATAAGAGCTTGAGTTCTTGTGTCTGATTCTATAGATTCAATAATTGGAATTAAAAAAGCTGCTGTTTTCCCTGTACCTGTTCCTGATTGACCAATTAAATCGTTTCCAGCTAAAGCAACCGGAATTACTTTCTCTTGAATAGTAGTCAAACTAGTATAACCTAAGTTTGTCAAATTAGCCCGCATTTTTTCACTTAAATTAATTTCATTGAAATTATCTTGCATATATTAATAACCTTCTCTTTCGCAATAAGATTCTTAAAATCCAAAATGAAAAATTGACAATTATTTATAATAAATGTAATATTTTTGTAAGTAAAAATTATTTATTAATTTATTAACTATATATAATGAAGACAATTTTACTCTATTAACTAAATATAATTTTTATATTATTTATGTATAAATATGAGTACAATTTTTGAAATTAAAAAAAAATGAAAATATTTTTCAACTTATTGCTTGTTAAACTAATTTTACTATATATTTTTAGAATAAATTCTTATTTGTAAATATAAAAAAAAATAATAAATAAGATTTTTTCTTCTTATTGTTTATATTCTTATTGTTCTGATTCAACCTCAAGAACAGTTTTATCAAATTCTTTTTTTAAGTATTCACCATCCAAAGAATCTATTTCATCCAATTCAACATTATTTGGAAAGAAACTATTTCTAGAAGAGTTTCAAAAAAAAGGATATCAATAACCATAATAAGGCTGGCTACATCCATAATTATAACTTCTATGATAAGCAGTTCTTCTGTTTCTTGATGATTTTTTATTCTCTGAAAAAATATGAACTAAAAAGAAAATAATTACATTGATTAATACTAGAGGAATAAGAAAATAATAATTAAAATGACTTCTTAATTTTCTTAATTCAAATAAATCAATCTTAGCTTGAATTAAAGATAATTTAAGAGTTTTATTTTGAGAATCATTTTTAAAAAGATTATCAATTTCAATGATTTCATTGTAGACCCTTTTTTGTCTATTGAAAATAAAAGAAGTAAAAAACTTTCATATTATTAAAAGTGAAAAAAAAGTTAAAGCAATTCCTTTGAAAAATCTTCAATTTCCTAAAAAAACATTATTATTAATTCATAATAAAATTCTTGAAAATTGATATTTAAAAACATTTTTAAACTCTTTTAGAGAATAAGCTTTTGCGATTCCAACATAGTAATTAAACCCTAAAAATATAAGGATTAAAGATACAGAAAAAAGTAAAAAACTAGAAAAAAATCAGTAAAATGTTTGAAAAAAGGAAGTTAAGAAATCAAAAATATAAGAAGTATAATTATTATATCCTGTATTTTTTCTCTTTACTACAAAGTGATATTGTTGATTATATTTTTTCATTTTGGTAAAACTTCCTCTCAACTTATTAAGTTGGTTTTTACTAAAAATTTCAAATATTTAACTCTTTTCTAATTTTTTTCAATTTAATTTCTGAAATTTTATAAATTTCTAAATTATTATTATTTAAAATTTCGTCTATTTTAGAATTATATATTTTAAATTCATTTCCAATTTCATTTAAAAGTTCACAGACATAATTCGAAGTAACGGATTTTAAATAACTGTAATTAGAATTAACAAAAATAGCTTCTGCCTCGTCAATGCTAATATTTTTTAAACAAGAATAAATAGTTAATAAATTAGAAATTCCTGGCTTTTTTTCTTCATCAAAAAAAATTTTACCTTCTGAATCAGTTTCAGCTTTCATTATTTTATTATTTACAACTTCTTCACTATCCATAAGAGAAATATAATCACTTCCACTTTTAGACATTTTTTTTTCAGGATTTTTTAATCCCATTATTTTAGAACCTAACTTAGGAATTGAAAAATTAGGGATTTTTAAACAATTATTATTATCAGAATTAAACTTATTTGCTAAATATTCAGTAAGCTCCAAATGCTGTTTTTGATCTTTTCCAACAATAACTAAATCTGCATCATATAAAAGAATATCACTAGCCATTAAAACTGGATAAGAAAGTAAAGAAAAAGACGGATTTTTCTTTTCACGAGATTTCTCTTTATATTGAATCATATTATTCAACTTACCAATGGAACAATAAGAAGATAAATAATGAGATAATTCTAAATGAGAGCTTATACTAGATTGAACAAAAACTTTGCAATTTTCTTCTCTTAATCCACAAGCATAAATCAAAGATGCAATCTCTTTAGTTTTTCCTTTGTAATCTATTTTTTTATCAGTTATTGTTGTTAAAGCATGCAAGTCAGCAATCATTAAGTATATCTGATAATCATTTTGTAAATTTAGAAGATGACGAATTACACCAAAATAATGACCTAAAGTTAAAGTCCCAGTTGGAGTAATTCCAGTAAAAAGAATAGGCTTTTGTTTTTTATTATGATAATTTTCCATATTTCATTAAGATAATGATAATTTTTTAATTATCATATTTTTATTTATAGAAGATTTTACTGTTGAACATAAACTATTGATCCAATGAACTAAACAATATTCTCAATTATCATTTGAACACTATTAACAAAAGAGTTAATTATTCAAAAATTAGCAATTAGAAAAAAAGTAAAAATAAAGAAAATAAAACTAGAAAAACATTGATTAATATTTTCATTATTTAAAGAATCTAATCTAATATCTAAATCATCAATTAAAGTTGTTTCTGAATCACTTCTCGAATGTCTTTCTCTACCATTATCTAATTGGAAAATATCATATTTTTCTTTATTATCAATAACTTCTTCTTTGGAATAAATTAATTCATAGTCACTTAAAAATAAATCTAATTCATTACTCATTCTCTCATAATTTTCAATTTTCTCCAAAATACTAAATTCAATAACTTTTTCTTCGTATAAAACATTATCCATTTAAACTCCTCTATCCTAACTCATTCTCGATAAAGAATAAGATATTTTCAACAAAATAATACCTATTTCTTTTTTTAAATACAAATTTTCAATTGAAATTGATGACTTAATTTTAAAAACTTATTAATATAAAAAATATAAATAAATAATTTAAAAACTGCAAATTCTTTCTTAAAAAACTTGCAATAAATTATCTAATTATTTTTGAAATTTTTTAAATCTATTTCTTACAAAAATCAAACAAAACAAAAGCGAAAATCCATTTAAATCATTTTTTTAGCAATATTAATTTAAACTTGATTTTTTATCTAAATTTTTAAACAGTAATAAAATTTAAATATTTTATTTAAATAACTAAGCAATTAAAAATTTATTAAAAATAAAGAAAATGAATGAAGATATAAAAATAGAAAGTTTTGAAAATTCATCAAACGATATTATTGAAAAATTAATAATAAATTCTGATATTAAAGTGCTTAACTTTAAAGCATCTTTAAATAACTTGTCTGCTAAAAAAAACTGTTGCTCTCAACAAATTAAAATAATAGTTTATCAAAAAAAAGACCTTGAATTAGGAAGAATGAGATTTTGTTGTGATGAAAAACTAAAGAAAGAGATTGATAGAGTAGAAAATCAAATAAGAAAGCCTAAAAAAGAAAAGAAAGAAATATATTTTTCATCTTATAATTCAATAAGAGGTAGAGTGTCTCATATAATTTTTCAAGCACTATTAGGAGCTAATGAAAGAAAATATATTAGAGAAAGCGAAATAATTAAAGATCAATCAATTTTAAAAGGTATTCATTTTTGATTAGAAAGTTGCAAACCTGAAGAATGAGATAAAGCAATTGAAGACTTTCAAAGAAAACCTTCAAAAACAAAAATTGAAAAAATAATTTCGTTCTACTCACCACTTTACAAAGATGATAAATTATTAATAGAGAAAATGTCAAATGAAATTTTTTCATATATAGATAACCTTCCAATAAAATGAAGAGATGAAGAGATAAGAATAATACCAAATCATTTAGGAGTTTCAAATATAGTTATAGGAAATAAACTAATGAGTTTTAAATTTACTAACAAAAAAATTGGGCTTCAAAAAAATCATTTTGAAAAATTATATAGGTACTTTAAGTCGGCATGCAAATTAAACCCAGAAGAAAAGAAAAATATTGAAATATTTTGCATTTTCTCACCAATTAGTAAAGAAAAGGTTGAAATGAACATTGAACATTCAATAAAAAAATGAAACCTTGAAAAAGAATTTCAAATTAATTTTTCACTTTGACAAATGAATAATTATATAAGTTTATCAAAAACTAAAAAAACATTGAACAAAGAATTACTTGGGAAGAAAAATTGAAATCAATTGGAAATATAGAAAATAAATAATTTAATAATTATCTTCTACTTCAAAAAAATCATTATCAACTTCTTTAATTATTTCAATTTCTTTTAATCTTCAAGATTGATATTCAAAATCAATTCCGTTTGAATCTTTAACAAAAAAACCACTAGAATGAGAATATTTTCCAAATTCTAAATATTTAAAATCTTTTCCATAAGCAAAATCTTTATAAAATTCAGAATTTTCAATAACATATTGATTATAAAATTCAGGTAAAAGATAAAGTGACGTCTCATTATCATGAATAATATGAATAAAAGATAAATTTCCTATTTTTTCTAATTTTGTAACTTTATAAACAATCCCGTAATTTTCAAATTTTCTTATTATTGGAATATAAACTTTCTTCATAAATATTAAATCCTTTTTTTATTAAATTTTTAATTTTATATTCTAAATTTAATAAAAAATAATTATCAAATTACTTAACTAAAAATGGAGGAGATAGAGGGATTTGAACCCTCGCGCAATTTTTTTGCCTATTAGTTTTCGAAACTAACCCCTTCAACCACTTGGGTATATCTCCATTCTTTCATTTTTCTTATGAGATTTTTTTAAAAGATAAAAAAAGATAAAAATTAAAAGAGTTGAAAGAATTTTTCAATAATCTTCTTTTCAAGAAAATATATCAATATCATCAACTTTCGAAACTTCATAATCTAATGACTCATCAAAATAATCATTTTTTGTTAAATTAATTTCAATTCTTTTTTCAATATCTTTTTGTAACTCTTTTAACGAGAGCCTCAATTCTTTTCCTGTGTTTTTAAATCAATATTCTCGCTTTAAATTATACTTTTTTAATTCATCATTTGAAAATTTATCTGAAATTCTATAAATATCAGTTCAAGATTCAGAAGAACTAAAAAATCTTAAAGTTATAACTTGAAATAAAACATCTAATTGTTGTAAAACTTCGCTTTCGCTAGGAAAATACTGTCCAAAAATAATCTTTGATTCTGAAAGTTTAGAAAGAAATTCTTTATTATTACTATTTTCATCAATAGAACTCAATATTTCAGAAAAAGAATTATTAACTCTCATATTTTTTTAAAAATCTAAAAAGAAAATCTTCTGACTTTTTCCCAAAGGTTGAAAGTTGACTCAATTTCAGGGATAGAACTCATGAACTTTCTTGATTTGTTGATAAGAATTTGGATATTACCAGCAAGTAATATAATATTAATTAATTCAGTTTCTGCAAAAGAGTAACTTCTTGAAATCAGCAAAAAATAAACAATAAAAAATAAAGTGTTTTGATTTAAAAATCTTGATCTATTTAATTCATTCTTAAAATGAAATAAAATATTATTCTTGTCATTGAAATAAACATTGTTTGAAATATTCGAAACAATTTTTTTTGAAATGAAAGAAATTAAAAAAATCAAAGACAAACAAGCAAAAGAATTAATCCAAGTTTTAGGTTTTATATCTCTCGTCATATTTAATCTAATAGTAGATCAAAATTCAACAATCAAATCACAAACAATAAAAAATAAAACTGAAAACTTATTAATCATATTTGAAGAAAACTCTCCTATTCATTGATTTTCATTGACAGAATCAAATTGAGAAAAATCTTTAGTAATTTCGTTTTCAAGATCTTTTTTTGCTCTTTCTTTATAAAATTGTGAGAAGACATTTGCTAATAAATCTAAAAAATAAACAACGAACATTAAAGTTGAAAATTTATAAATTCAATTAAATTTAAGTTTGTTATTGTTTTCTGTTTTAACTCCTTCAACAATTTTTTCTTCTAATTTTCCTAAACTAAATTTAGTAAATAAAATATCAAAATAACCTCTTTTTTTCTCAGTAAAAAGTGTATTAATATTATACTTTATAATTGAAGGAAGATAACTTGTAAAAAACAATGAAGTTGAAAGCAATAAAACAGAATTATTGACAAAATTTCAACCCTTTTCTCTAACTTTTTTTTGTTCCATTTTTCTTAATCCTTTTTTTAAATATTTTTTTCTTTTGTTACAAAATTAATTATTTTATTTTTAACAAATATAGTTTTGACTATTTCTCTGTCAAGCAAAGAATCAAACACTTTTTTATTATTTTTAGCAGTTTCCAAAATTTCCTCTTCTTTATTAAAAGAATAATCAAAATCCAACAAGCATTTTTTTTTTCCATCTATTTGAACAACAACGGTGAATTTTGATTCATTCTGAAGCTTATCAACAATAATTGGTCAATCACTAAATGATATCGAATCATCTTCAAAAGAACTCCAAATTTCTTCAGTTATGTGAGGTGCAATTGGATTTAAAAGCTTTAAAAATGCTTTTCCATATGATAATGGAATTTTAGGTGAAGAATAACACTTATTAATAAATTCCATTAATCTAGCAACTATTAGATTTAATTTTAAATCATTATAATTCTTTGTGACTTCTAAAACAGTATTTTGAAAGAAAATATCCAAATCATCATTAGATTTTAAGTCAGAAGTAAACTTGAAACTAAATTTAGTAAACAAAGCATAAATTCTATTTAATCACTTTCTCATTGAAGCAACACCATTAATATCAAAATTAGCAGATTGATCAACAGGACCTAAAAATATTTCATACAATCTAAGCGAATCAGATCCTCAATTTTCAATACAATCATCAGGATTAATAACATTGCCTTTTGACTTTGACATTTTTTCACCACTTTCACCTAAAATCATTCCCTGGCAAACTAATTTTTGAAAAGGTTCATTACTTTCAATCACTCCAATTTTGTTTAAAACTTTGTGTCAAAATCTAGAATATAATAAATGTAAATTAGCATGTTCTTGACCACCAACATAAAGGTCAACAGGAAGCCAATGATTAATAATTTTTTTCATTCTCTCATCATCAAGAGAATTATACTTAAAACTTCCATCTTCAGATAATTTCCTAAGCAAAAAAGCAATATAATATCAACAAGAGCCAGCTCACTGAGGCATAACATTGAAATCTCTAATACCAACCACTTCATTATCTTCTTTTACATTAATTCATTCAGTAACTTTCTGAAGAGGTGAATAATATTGAGAAGATGGTTTGAAATCACTCAATTGAGGAAGAGTTAAAGGTAAGTCTTTGTCAGAAATAAGTTTATCTTCTCCATTTTTAAAATGAACAATTGGAATAGGTTCTCCTCAATATCTCTGTCGAGAAAAAACCCAATCTTTTAAATGATAAGAAAAAGTTTTTTTTCCTAATCCGGTCTTTTCTAATTCAAAAATTATCTTTTCAATAGCATTATTTCTATTAGCAACGCCATTAATTAAAAGAGAATTGACATAAATAATTTCATTATCATTATTAAAGTCAACAAATTTTCTTATTGGAAGATTAAATTTTTCAGAAAAACGATAATCAATTTGACGATTCTGTTCAATTTCTTTCTTATTAAGAAAATTGTCATCTTTACAATTATCAAGAACTGTTTTATTAAAAGGAGATGTCATCAAAGAACCAGTTCCATAATCAGCAATTGCAAAACTAGTAACTCAAATAGGAATTAATTCACCATTTATTGGATTAATGCAATAACTACCAGTGAACTCAGCTAATATTTCTTCATTTACTTTACTAATTCCAGAATCATTTTCTTCTAAAAATTTACAAAAATTTTTAATTTTTTCTCTAAACTCCTTAGAAACTAATTTATCAATTAATTCATGAGAGTACGATAAAGAAATTGAATTCACACCATAAATAGTATCAGCTCTAGTCGTAAAAACTTCAATGAAAAATTCCTCTTTATTAAGAACTTTAAACTTAATATTAGCACCAGACGAAATTCCAATTCAATTTTTCTGAAGGTTTTTAATACTAGAAGGTCAATCTAATTTTTCCAATCCAGATGATAATTGATGGGAATATTCAGTAATTTTTAAAACCCATTGAGAAATATTTCTTTTGACAACGGGAAAAGAACCTCTTTCTGAAAACTTTTTGCCATCAATAGTTTTAATTTCTTCATTAGAAAGAACAGTTGCTAAACCATCACATCAATAAACAGGAATATCTTTATACTCAGCTAATCCTTCCAAATAAATTTTTTTAAAAATTCACTGAGTTCAGCGATAATAATCAGGCTCGCTTGTGTTTATTTCTTTAGACCAATCATAAGAAAATCCAAGTTTTATTAACTGATTCTTAAAAATCTGAATATTTTGATAGGTAAATACTGAAGGATGATTATTAGTTTGAATAGCATATTGTTCAGAAGGCAATCCAAAAGCGTCTCAACCAGTTACCAATAAAACATTATAACCCATCATTCGATAAAACCTAGCCATAGCATCAGTTATAGTATAATTTCTTACATGTCCAACATGCAAACCACTTCCAGAAGGATATGGAAACATAGGTAAAACGTATTTTTTATCTTTTTTAAAATCTTCTAAATTAGTTTGAAAAACTTTTTTTTCTTCTCAATAAGATTGTCATTTTCTTTCAACATCTTTATGAGAGTAAACAGGATTTAATTCTCTTTTTTTGTTCATATTTTTTCTTTTAATCAGTACATCTTTTTATTAAAATGTTAAAGAAATTTTTTTAAAAATTAATAATAAAAGTAGTAATTTTTAATTTAAATACTTTTTATTAAACTAAATTATCAAAAAATTATATTTGTTAAAGTTAAATTTATACTAAGTATAATATAATTATCAGAATATTCATAAATACTTGTGGAATAGTTAGCAAAATGAATATTCTGATAATTATATTAATTTAACAACTTCAATTTTTCAGACTTTTTTAAAGTCTGAAAAATAAATAGATTATTATAAATTAAACAAAGAAATAGAAATTAAGCTATTTCAGAATCTTCTTCATTTTCTAATCCAAAGAATCCTAATAAGTGTTTTCCAACTCCACCAGAATGATTATCTAACTCAGTTACTTCATGAGAAAGAGCTTTTAAATCAAGAGTTCCGTTAGCCATAGCTATTCCAAATTCAACTTTTCTAATCATTTCAAGATCATTTTTATCATCTCCAAAAGCAAGAGTTCTACTTAAAGGTATGTTATAATAACCAGAAATTCATTCTGCTGCCATTCCCTTATTAGCAAAAGCGCTTCTAATTCTAATAACAACACTATCCTTATCAGGTATTAAAAATTCACCTTCACCTTGCTTTAACTTACTAATAAAATTAAATGAAACTGATGTACGGTACTTTCTTAATGTAGAAATAACTCCATTTATTTTAGAAGTATCATTAGGAAATTCTAAAACTATTTGAAGAGCATCTCTTTCACCAAGATGTTCAATAACATCGCCACAAACATAAGGATTATTATTGAAGAAAACTTCTTTCCAATAAACATTTTCACTAGTTGAAATTGTTTCATTATCAGTAGTATCTATTAAAGTATCTTTCAAAATTTCTTTAATTTTAGGTTCTTCCATAATACTATTTAAAATAGAATTTGAAATAGGTGAAAAGAACTTTTCTTTACTATTGTTAGTTGGGTTTACAATATACGCTCCATTGTAAGTTGCTAGATAAGTATCTAATTCTAACTCTTTATAGAAAGGATAAGCTGACAAGAAATTTTTTCCAGTTACAATACAAACCTTATGACCTCTTTGTATAAGTCTTTTCAATACTTTTTTATTAAATGCATTAAAAGTTTTATAGTCTTTATTTAGAGAAGTTCCGTCTAAATCAATTAATATTAAATATTGTTGTTCTTTTTTATTTATCATATTTGTTCCTTTTTTTTTATAATTCTAATCAAAATTAGATTTTTTCACACTCTGAAAATCCAACACTAACAGGAGTAGATCTTCCTAAAAAATCAATATTAATAGTTAATAATTCTTTTCTATCATCTATCTTAATTATTGCGCCTCTGTTATCTTTGAAAAATCCTTCTTTTATTAAGATTAAATCACCAATTTTCAGAAAACTTTGTTTTTTTTCTTTCTTTGGTAAAATTTCTGAATTTTTAACTTTATTAATAACGTCTTTATTAGCTTTTTCTTTATCTTTTCTCTCTAGAGAAAGAAAATTATTAACTTCTAAAATAGAAAGATGGCTTGGAGTTAAATTTAAATCACTTTTTTTATGATTTAAAAAACTGATAACATCAGGGACTGCATAAAAAGTCGCTAAAACTTCGGGATTTAAATTAGCATTAACAAAAACATAACCTGATAAAAGATTTCTTGATTTTCCAGATGGACCTGATCCTTCTAAAATTTTCATTTCTCTAACATTATCTTCTAATTTACGACTTTTTAATAAATTATAAACATTAGTAATAATAGTTTTCTCGCGACCACCTCGTACAAATAAAATATACCAATTTTGATTAGTTTCTTTTTCCATTTTTTTATATTAAAACCTTTTTTTGTATTAATCAAATAGATTAAGTATTAAGCATTGGTTTACTTCTCTTGAAATCTGAATCACTTAAATAAGAAGCTTTTCTTAAATGTCTTTTTTGTTTAGTAGTTTTGTTTCCAAATAAATGTGATGTATAAGCTCTTCCTCTTTTTACTTTTCCACTACCTGTCAGCTTAAATCTTTTTTCAAATGCTGATTTTGACTTAAATTTAATTTTTTTCATCTTTTACAACCTTTCTATTTTTAAAAAACGTGAAATTGTACATACTTCCAATCAACTTAACATCCTCTTTTAATTGAAAACTAGGAGAAGCATTTTGAACATCTGAAATAATTTTTTTACACTTTTCTAAAGCAATATCCTTATGCTGTTGCTCCCTTCCTCTCATAAACAATACAGTTTTTACGCTAAAGTCGTCTTCCAATCATTTAATGATTTTATTAACTTTAACTTTGGCATCATTATCGCTTATTCTAAAAGAAAATTTTGCTTCTTTTAAAGTATTTTTTTTATTGGTAACTTTTCCACTATCCTTCTTTTTAAGTTGATAGATATATTTTGGAAAGTCAAGAATTTTGCAAACGGGATTATCAACTCTCGGAGTAATGCAAAAAAGATCAAGACTAACCGATCTAGCCCTAGAAAGCGCTTCTTGTTTGGATACAATTCCAACATTTTCCCCATTTTCATCAATAAGTAAAAACTGAGGAAAATTAATTCTCTCATTTAAAAACTGAGAAAGTGTGATCTTATTATTAGTGTTATTAAATTTCATTTTTAATATTTCTTTATTATTTAGTATTAGTGCTCTGTTAAGAAAAGACAATGTATTTAAATTTTAGCATAATTAAAAAAATATTGTCTTTTTACTATAAATTATTAGCTTTCTTTATTTAATTTATTTAACATTTCAATCAATTGATTTTTTGTCAACTTAATTGAATCATTATCATAATTATAAGACAAATTAAATTGATCACTAGAAATTTCTTTTTCACCAATTACAATGTAAGATGGAATTTTCTTTTGATGAATCTTTCTAATTCTATAATTTAGTCTCTTTTCTTTCCAAATTTCCGAACGAACAATTTTTTTTAATTCTAAATTAATTTCTTTGCAAAAAGAAACAACTTTCTCTTCATTGTTTTCATCAAAAAGAGGAATTAGAACAATTTGAACAGGAGACAATCAAAATGGTAATTTTCCTTGATATTGCTCAAGAAGAATCGAAATGAATCTTTGATAAGATCCAATTGAAGAGTAATGAACAATAATTGGACTTGTTTGAACACCTTGATCATTAATATAATTCAAGTCAAATTTCTTTGGCAATATAAAGTCGAACTGAATTGTTGCAAAAGTAATATTTTTACCATCAGAAGCTTTTACTTCCATATCCAATTTAGGACCATAAAAAGCAGCTTCACCTTTTATTTTTACAAAATCTATTTCAAGTTCATTTAAAGCACTTATTAAAGATTCCTCAGACTTCTTTCATATTCCTTCATCGCTATGATACTTATTATTATTACTATCATGTAAAGAACATACAAAACGATCTATTTTAATTTTAAATTTGTTAAATATTTCAGTTATAAAAGAGAAGCATTTTTTAAAAACGTCTTTCAATTGTTCTTCAGTAGCAAAAACATGATTATCAGACAATTCCATTCATCTAACTCTTTCTAAACCTTTTAATGATCCTGAAGACTCAAAACGATGAAGTATTGAGTGTTCGCACATTCAAACGGGAAGGTCGCGATAAGAATGAATTTTTCTCTTATAAATCATGCAATGATGAGGACAAGTCATTGGTCTTAATTGAAAATTTTCAGATTCTTTTTCAATTGCAGGAAAAATGTAATCTTTATAATGGTCTAAGTGTCCACTTTTTTGATAAAGAGAAGGATCAGCTAAAACTGGAGAAATTACTTCTTCGTAATCATATTCTCTTTCTTTACTTCTGATAAATTCCTGAATTATATTTTTAATTATAGTTCCATTTTTTAATAAAACAGGTAAACCTTGACCAATTTTTTCATCAAAGAAAAAAATTTCAAGACTTTTGTTTAATTCACGATGATCAATTTTAACTAATTGTTTATCTTTTGAATTTTCCATGAATATAAATATAAATTGCGACTAAAGTTCGCTATCACCCTCTTCCTCGTCTAAATAATCAGAGTCTTCGCTAATTTGCGAAGTTATGAAAAGATCAGAAACAAATATTTCATCTCTTCCTCTATATAGAGATCTCTTCTTTGCTTTGTTGCTATGCAAAAAATCATTTTTATCATAGAAAGCAACAAATTTACCAGCTATAATATAAATATAATGATTTTGGTTATCAAGGTTAATTAAACCAACGCTACAAAGAGGATTATACTTAATTAAATATCTTGCTTGACAATTTACACAGTCTTTAATCAACTTTTGTATTTTCTTAAAACTTGGACACTGTATATAAGCAGAAATGCCTGCATTCTTATCACAACAGTTAGCAATCTTATGGTTTTCAATTGCAGAAGCGTGAACATCACATCAACGTTTTTTCTTATCTTTTAAGAATTTTTGTTGAGTCTTATATGCTTGCTGACCAACCCCACCACATCTTCGAGAAAGTCTTAACTTACTCAAGGGAGTTTTTCTTCCAAGATTATCGCCAGTAACACCAAGTATTAACAATTTATCTTTATCAACATCTTCTCTAATAATAACCATTCCTGCAGCTTGGTCATAATTATTATCCCTAACTTTAATTCCAGTACTTCCGTAAGAACCTCTACCTCGTGTTCTAATTAATTTTTCTTCTAAATATTTGTAACGACCTTCTTTACTGAATATTATAACTTCATCATTACCACTCGTAAATCCTACTTGAGAAATTTCATCTTCGAACCTAGCGATATTGATAACCTTTTTACCAGAAACAAAAATATTCTTAATATGACTTAAATCTATCTTTTTGATCTTACCTTTTCTTGTAAGAATCATAAGATACTTATCTTTAGTTGTTTCTAAGTATTTATCTTCAACAGGAACAATGTTTGTAATAATTTCATTTTCAACCAATTTTAAAATACCAGATTCTCTTAAATTAGTTCCATATTTTTTACCTTGTTGTAAAGGTAAACTGTAAACAGGAACAATGTAAATTTTTCCTAAATTAGAGAAACATCATAAATCTGCGTGAGTATTAGTTCTAATTATTTTTTTATTTTCAGTCCCCTTAGCAATTTTATTTATTTCTTTTCCAACACTTGGAGAATTTGTTCCACTCAATTTAAAAGGATCACAAACATTAATGTAACTATGTAACTTTTTATCTGTTTTTCCAGTTAAAGGATCAATTTTTCTTTCTTCACTAATATTAAGAACAATTAAACGATCTTTCTTAGCAACCAATTGCTTTTCTGTAACAAAACGAGAACTATAAATAATTGAAGTCTTTCTTTCATCTTTTATAAATTTATCTTTTAGAACTTCAAGATCATTGATCAAAAAATCTTTTCTAATTTCTTCTTTTTCAACAAGTTCAGTAAGATTAATTTGATCCTTGTTTAAGTTCTCGATTTTTTCTTCTAATTTTTTAACTCTATCATTTGAAAATTGACGGAAATTAGAAGGAGTATCTAAAATTTGATTTATTTTTTCTTGATCAAGTTCAAATCTTGCCTTTAAAGATTCATCTCTTGAAAAATCATTCTCAGCATTTTTAATAATATCAGCAATTTCCTGGTAATTATTAACAATAAACAATTGAACAGAAGCATTATCTAATTCTCTCTTGTTCTTGTTACTTAAAAAGATTGATTTCTTCTGAATATTATCTAATCTCTTAGAAATAAAACTTTGTAAAACCTCTTTTAGATTAAAAATACGGGGTTTTTCATCTTCTAAACTTCTCAATTTAACGCTGAAGGTAGATTGCAATCTTGTCTTATTGTAAAGTTGGTTAAGAATAATCCCTGGTTCATAACCATTTTCAATCTTAATCCTAATGTCAATTCCTTCTCAATTTGAATAATCAGTTACTGATTTTAAACCTTCAATCTTTTTCTTTTTAATTAAATGATCAATTTCTTCAACTAAAGAAACCTTGTTAACTTTGAAAGGAATCTCTGTAACAAAAATAAGGTTATCTTCCAATCTAACCTTTGAACGAACATAAATTGTTCCTTCTCCTTTTTCATAAATTTCCTTCAAATCACCAGCATTAACAATTACACCGCCAGTTGGAAAATCAGGTCCTTGAATAAATTGAAGCAAGTCACTTATTTCCAACGAGGAATCCTTTATTAAAGCGATAGAAGCATCAATAATTTCTTTAATGTTATGAGGAGGAATATTAGTACTCATTCCTACAGCAACACCACTTGATCCGTTTAAAAGAAGGTTAGGTAGTAAGGAAGGAAGAATTACTGGTTCAGTTTCCGTCTCATCATAGTTAGATTTTCAATCAACTGTTCCGAAATCAATGTCACCCAAAACATGCATTCCATAATTAGTTAAACGAGCTTCTGTATATCTGTAAGCACCAGCTTCATCACCATCAATTGAACCAAAGTTACCTTGACCTTCAACTAAAGGATAACGATAATTGAAATCCTGAGTCATTTTTACCATTGCTTGGTAAATACTTGAATCACCATGAGGATGATATTTCCCCATAACTTCCCCAATAATCTTAGCAGATTTTTTAAAAGGTTTGTTAGGAAGAATATTTAATTGATAAAGAGTATAAAGTATTCTTCTTTGAACAGGTTTTAATCCATCATTAACTTGAGGTAAAGCTCTTCCCTCAATTACCATATAAGCATAACGAAGGAAATTTACCAAAGCGAATTGACTAACTTCAACTTTACTTTCATCACTAACAATTAACTGAACATCACGATGCTCACCACTTTCAAGAAGTAATTTTCTTTCATCGCTCTTGATTCCCATCAAGCGATTAATTTGATCTTCGGCTTCTTGAAGATTAGAAAAGAATAACTCATGAAGAACTCTCTTTTCAGGATTCATTGTAGTTTCTTTCAATTGTTTAGGATTCATCTCACCCAAACCTTTGAAACGTTGAATGCTATCATACCTTAAAGAATTATTCTTTTTATAAGCATTTAATTCTTCATCATTAAAGAAATAAACAACTTCTTTTCTAGAAGATTGCAATCTATAAAGAGGTGAAACAGCTAAATAAAGTTTTCTGTTTTCTATTAAAGAAGGAAAATACTTAAAGAAGAAAGTAGCTAATAAAAGAGCAATGTGAGCTCCGTCAACATCAGCATCAGTCATAATAATAATCTTACCATAACGGAGTTTTTCTAAATTTCACTCATTTTGAAAAATTTCAGTAACACTATATCCTAAAGCATTAATTAAATTTTTAATTTCATCATTTTTTAAAACTTTTGTTTTTTCAAGCTTCTCAGCATTAGTAACTTTACCTTTTAATGATAAAACAGCTTGATTATTTCTATCTCTACCTAACTTAGCACTACCACCAGCAGATTCACCTTCTACAATGAAAATTTCATTGATCTCAGTATTTTTAGAAATACAATCAGATAGTTTCCCAGGAAGAACAACATTTTGTTTAGCATCTCTTAAAAAATCTAAATGCTCTTCACTTTTAGCACGAATACTTGCAGAGTTAATTATCTTTTCAACAATAATTTCAGCAATATCTCGATTATTTTTTAAGAATTTTTGAACTAAATCATATGTTGCTTCTTTGGCAAATTTACGAACTTCTTCATTAGAAAGTTTATCTTTAGTTTGACCAATAAATTGAGGATCCTTAATTCTAATTGAAACAATTGCACTTATTCCCTCTAAAACATCATCTTTAACAATATTAACTTTAAGAGTAGGATATTTCTCTTTAATCAATTCCCTATAAATAGCTAATAATCCCGTTTCAAATCCTGCAACATGAGTACCACCATCTTCAGTTTTAATATTATTACAAAAAGATCTAACTATTGTTCTATGAGTTTTATTGTATTGAAAAGACAATAACAAATGAAAGAAGTTTTTATCATTTTTGTCATTTGATCATTCGTCTTGGAAGACAACTGTATTTTCTAAATATTCATTCTTGTTTAAATCTTGAATCCAATTTGCTAATCCACCTGGAAAATGATAAACAGTATTAATATTTTTGCTATCTTCTGAGTATTCAGAAAAAGTTAAAGTTAGAGTTGGATTTAGATATGCTAATTCCTTTAGACGATTTTTAATTATTTCTTCATTAAAATGAGTAAACCCAGTAAAAATTTTATCATCAGGAGTAAATTCAACAGAAGTTCCTGTTTCTTCTGACTTAAAATCAAAGATTTCTAAAAATTTAGGAATTCCTTCTTCGAAATATTGAATAGCTAATTTATTATCCCTCTTAACTTGAACTTTCAAAAAAGAAGATAAAGCGTTAACAGCGGTAACACCAACACCATGAAGTCCACCAGAAGTTTGATAAATTTGATGATCAAATTTCCCCCCCGAATGAAGAACTGTAAAAACAGTTTCCAATGTGCTCTTTTTTGTTTTAGAATGAATTTCAACTGGAATTCCTCTTCCATTATCAGAAACAGTTATTATTCTTTTATCTTCTGACAAAGAAACTGAAATTTTGTTACCATAACCAGCAACAGCTTCATCAATTGAGTTGTCAATCACCTCTCAAACTAAATGATGAACTCCTTGCTCACCAGTTGAACCAATGTACATTCCTGGTCTTTTTCGAACTGCTTCAATATCTTCCAACACCTGAATTTGATCAGCACTATAATGGTTAACAACAACTTTATCTTTTTCTTGATCTTCTCTTTGATTCATATTTATCTTCTCTTTTTTATTAAATTTCAGGAACAGTAAATAACTATTAATATTTACAAATAAATGGCAGAGGTGACAGGAATCGAACCCGCACATCTAGTTTTGGAGACTAAAGTTCTACCATTGAACTACACCTCTTTATTTTAATAAATTAAAACCTGCTTAAGTATAAGCCGCATTCTGTTTAAATAATTCAGCAAAATTGCTTAATTAATTACGCTGATAATTTATCTTAACCCTTCTTTTAAATTAAGGATTATCAAATTGAAATTACTTATTCTCTCTTTTTGATGCTTCTACCAATAAATTTGAATTGCTCGCTAGCGGGGTTTACGTCGTCTCACTCTTTCAAGTTTCCCTGAAAGTTCGTCACTATAGCACTTTTAAAGGAAAATTATCATAACTATAAAGCCTTAGATAATTTTCTCAGCCATCGAAGAAATCTCCTCCTAGATTTATTAGATCTAGCACTAACACTACTTGCATTTCAGCTAAGTGCGAGTGCGGACTTTCCTCAACCATTCAAATATAAAAGTGAATGGCTGCTATCAGCACATAAGCAGGCTTTAATTTACTAAATTTTTATAATGTAATTAGCTTAAAGATTATTCATAAATGAGACAAAAAGTTAAAAATTAATCTTATTTATAGATAAGTATTATTATCATAATAATACTTATAATCTTAAGTTAATTTTAAAGAAAAAAAGATAAAAAAATATCGAAAATAAATCTTTTAAAAAGATAAATGAAAAAACATTTTAAAAAAATGAATTTAAATGTTAGAAATGGTAGCGGAGATAGGACTTGAACCTACGACAACTCGAATATGAATCGAGCACTCTAACCAACTGAGTTACTCCGCCATTATCAACAGTTTAAAAAACTGATTGATATATATATTTTTTAAAAGTTAAACTGTGATTTGAACGAAAGTTTTGTTCTTTTGAGTATAGTACTTAACTTTTCCCTCTTTTAAAGCAAAAAGAGTATGATCTTTTCCTAACCCTACATTTAAACCAGGATTTATTTTAGTTCCTCTTTGTCTGAAAAGAATTGAACCTCCCAAAACAGATTCACCATCATATTTTTTAATTCCAAGCCTCTTAGAATGAGAATCTCTTCCGTTTTTTGTAGAACCACCACCTTTTTTTGTAGCGAATAACTGTAAATTTAATTGAAACATTTTTTTATAGTTTGTTTACCTTATAGTTTTAATATTCATATTGAACTTATTAATTAAAAGTAATTTTTGTTTATAATATTATTTTACTATCAATTATCTAATTAAAAATTAAACAATAGATAAGAAAAATAAATTTATTAATAATTCAAAATCTTTTTAATATCCAATTATAAAATTCCATTTAATTTTTTTAAAAAAGAATCTGGAAAATCTGATAAAAATTCAAAATTTTTTTCCTTATCAGAGAATTTTAATGACGAAGCATGTAAATATTGCCCATACTGATCAGAAGAAAGTTCTTTATTTCCATAAAGAGGATCATTATAAATAGGAAAATTTATAGCTTGAAAAGCTAATCTTATTTGATGAGTCCTTCCTGTTATAGGATTTACTTTTAGAAGACTAAAACCGTTAGAACTTTTAATTAATTCAAAATAAAGTTTAACAAATTTTCCATCCGATGAATTTATTTCCATCTTGACAGGTTTGTTTTTAACAAATTTCTTCTTAAGAAAAAATGATATTTCGCCTTTATTAGTCTCTGGATTCCCCTTGTGCAAAGAAAAATAATTCTTTTCTATTTTTCTCTCTTTAAAAAGATCAATTAAAAAATCAAAGTATTTTAAATTCTTTGCAATCAAAAGTAATCCAGTAGTATCTTTATCTAAACGATGAACAATGCCACATCTTGGAAGAGAAGTAAATGGATATCCAAATTCTTTTAAGTAACCTTCAACGCTTTCTTTATAATCTTTATTGTGCTGAGTAGAAAGGTTGTTTTGCTTGTTAATTACCAAAAAATCATCATTTTGAAAAACAATTTGAAAAAAATTATCCAAATTTTTCATAAGGAAAAAAGATTAAGAAACTTTTAAGTTCTTTTCCTTAGTTTTTCTTTCTCTTTGATTAAAGACTTCAATCTTTCCTGTTTTTACATCAGAAGATGATCTTCCTGTGTAAAAAGGATGACAATTTCCACAAACATCCATTTTCAAAGTACCTTTTGTGTTTGTTGAATAAACTTCAAAGTCTTGATTACAAGATATACAACTGAATTTAACTAACTCATTAACGGGATGAATATTCTTTTTCATATAAATTAAATCTTTCTAATTCACTTTCCTGATTCAGGATCCTTAAAAAACTCTTGGAATCTATCAAAACAAACAGGGGAGTTGTTGTCATTTTCTTCTTGTCTAGGACTAAAAGCCTTGAAATAAGTATTATTATAAGTGTTTTCAGTTTCACCTTGTTCGCTTATTCTTACAAAAGCAACATATCAATCTCCATTTCTACTTGTTTGAATTGTACAAGTAGTATTAGAATTCAATTGAAAACGAGGATTATTAAACAAATCTTGTGATGAAGGTCCAATTCACTCATCTCTATTTTTTAAACTACTAACATCCTTTAACTCATTAGTTATTGGCAAGTATTCTAAACTCATGTTTAATTCTGACATAATATTCTAATATTTTTACTTTCCTTTTAAATTTAAATTTTGACAAAAAGTCAATTTTTTCATTTAGATATTTTTGTGTTATCTTACAAAGACTTCTCAATTCTTAGGTTGAAGGCTTTCACTAAGCCTGATAAAAAATTAATGAGAATAAATCACAAATATAATTATCGAAAAATTATTTAAATATAAATATTGATATTTGAAAAAATTTTCATTATTTATAAATTTATTTTTCAATATGTTAAGAATAAATTATTCCAAAAAACTTCTTTCTTGTTAAGTATATTTTTAAAGAATTTTCTAATTAAAAATTCTTGCTTAAAAAAGAAAACAATAAAGAGCTAAAGCAAAATTTAGAATTTTTGTCTCTCTTTTTTATTCAACGAAGATTGTTTGCGAAAAAATCTCCAAAGAAAGCTACCTCATCATGATCAGCATGATCAAAAAGATATAAATTAACTTTTCCTCAATTTACCTTATCCTTATTCAATTTTTCTCAAATATTAAAAGAAGATTGAACTGGTATAACAGTATCTTTCATTCCATGAAGCAAAAGAAGTTTGAAATTTATTTTTTTTGGGAGAAAGTCAATCGGCTTAAGACCAATCAAGTCAACAGGGGAATTTAAAACTTTCATAGCCAAACCATAAATTAAATAATGTTTTCAAGTTTCATTTTTTTCTTCTAAAACATCAACATTTATGAAATTTCTAAACCTCTCTTTAAAATCATCAAGAGGAGATTCACAAATAACAAAAGCAACTTCAGGATGAAAATCTTGAAATTGCCCAATTCAAAATAACAAAGTCGCAGAGCCCATAGAAAAACCATAAAATCCTAGTTTAAAAGGTTTGTATTCTTTAATTACTCAATTAACAACATCTTCCAAATCAAGGGATTCTATCTTTCCAAGAGTATTATAAGATTTTTGAGACATTCCGTGGTTCCTAGCATCATAAATAACAACTCGATAGCCCATTTGTAATACTAAATGAATGCAATAAAAAAGAGACCATCTGTTATTAGTAACTCCATGACAAAAAATAATTATTTTATCATTATTTTTATTAATCAAAGGAGAAATTATAACGCTGCCTTTGATTATCAATTTATCACTAGTAGTTATTATTTCAAAATCTTCTCACAAACCTAGAGATTTAAGAACATCAAAATAATTTTCATAATCTTCAAACGAAATGCTCTTTTCATTACTGTTATTATGAGTTGAAATTTTTCTATTAACTTTTTCTATAGATCTTTCAACACTTTTTATTGTAGGATCATAACGGGAAAATGAAAAAAAGTTTCGAGAAGAAGGAGCAATCTCCTTTAATCAAACTAAAAAGTTATTATTTTCGTTTTTCATAAATAATTATAATAATCCATTTTTATTAAGATAGATAATTCCATTTAATTATTTAATAAATTTTAAAAATTTATACTAATACTTAATAAATTTCTTTGGAAGTAAGTTTTCAGATGATTCGTTAATTTGAGAAACCATTTTGTCTCTGATTCTTTTAATCTCAAACTTTTTACCATTTAAATAATCCAAAGGTTTTGGAAGATTAACAAATTCGATTTTATAGCCAAAAAGCTTTATTTTATCTTCAAGGATAAAATTACTTCCATATTTCTTATCACCAATAATTGGAAATCCTAAATAAGAAAGCATTGCTCTGATTTGATGCTTCCTTCCGGTTTTTAATTCAACTTCCAAAACAGCAAAACTTTTACTTTGAGAAATTTCTTTCATTGAAATTGAACATTTTTTTTCATTCTTATTTTGGCTGCTTTCAGTTTGAAATATCATCTTTTCAATTTTATCATCTTTAAAGATAAAACCTTCAAATGAAGAAGGCACTTTCTTATTTTTTCTATTTTCACAAACAGCCAAATATTCTTTTTTTATTAAATCTTTTTTTCCAAAACTTTCATGTAAAACTTTTTTAGAAATTGGATTTTTAGGATAAACAACTAAACCTTTAGTTAATTTGTCTAATCTATGAGAAGAGGAAACTATGAATAAATCACTCTGAGAAACTCAACCCGAATTTTCTAAATAATAAGTAACAGCGTTATCTAAACTTTTTTCTGGATTTGTATTACTATGAGTTTCAATGTTATGATCTTTAATTACAATAAGAACATTTTCATCCTCATGCATTATTTCAAAATCAACTTCTGGCCTAATTTTTACTTTTTTCTTAGCTATTTTTGGACTACTTACAACACTATCATCTTCAATTTTTATAACATCGCCATTCTTCAAACGATGCTGATAATACCTAATATATTCATCATTTAATTTAACCTTTTTAGTTCTAAAAAGTTTATATATTAGAGACAAAGGAGTCAAAGCAAAAACTTTCTTTAAAAAACTAATTGCTGTTTGCTCTTCATCTACAAAAAATACATTTTTTTCTTTTTTATATTTCATTTATTTTAATCCCTCTTTTTTCATAATATAATAACTAATCTAAATCTAAAATAATAATCGATTTTAACTTTTCTTAAAAAATAATTTAATTGGTAAATGAGTTATATTAAACTTCTTTCTAAGATTATTTATCAAGTATCTTTCATAAGAAAAATGAACTAACTTAGGATTATTAACAAAAACTATAAACTTTTGAACGAATCCTTTTTCATGAATTCCGTAATAAACTTTTAATCTTTTTCCGTTTATACTTGAGGGAGGATTTTTTTCAAGCATTGCATCAAATTGAGAACAAACAGCATTTTTGCTAAATTTAAAATTACTTTGTTCAATCATTTCATCCAAAACTTTAAATAAACCTGAAATATTTTTTTGAGTTTGAGCGGAAATACAAACAACCGGAACAAATAAAAATGATTTTAAACGACTTCTTATTTCTTCTTTTTTCTCTTCTAATTGATATTTGTCAACTAAATCAGTTTTATTTAGAATTATTATAACGGCTTTTTCACATTTCTCAGCTAAATTAACAATTTGTAATATTTGTTTTGTGATTGCATCAGAAACATCAATAACAGCCCAAGCAATTTCGCAATTCCTAAGAACTTCCCTATTGTTTCTCTTCTCATTAATAATTCCTTCAGTATCTTTTAACTGAAAATCAATATTTCTCCTTGTTCATCAAGTAAGAACTGATTCTTTAGTTGTTCCTGGAAGAGAACTAACAACAGATCTTTCTTCTTTCACTAAGGAATTCATCAAAGTTGATTTTCCTGAATTAGGAGGACCAAAAATAGTTAATCTAATTGGCTTAAAACTATCAATATTTTCAATGGAATTGCTTTTTTTAAATCCAAATTCATAACTTAAAAATTCAGTTAAATCAATTAAACCTTTTTTTCCATTCAAAGATGAAATAAAATAACTTCTAATATTATTTTTTAACAATTTTTGTAAATAATAATTATTTAAATATTCTTCTCTTCTTTTTTCACTAAGTGTAAATTTGTTAAATAATATTAAATATTCCCTTTTCTTCTTTTCTAAATATTCTTGTAGAGAAAAATTATAATCTGAAAAATCTTTCTCAGAGTCTATTATCCAAATAACTAAATCACTAGAAGAAATTAATTTATCATTTAATTTTTTAATTTCACTCTCTATAAGGTCATCTTCTTTACTAGGAAAATCAAAAGTAGAAGTATCAATAATCTTATATGATTCTCCATTTATATCAATTATACTTTCAACATAATTAACAACAGGACTAACTATATCCTTCTTTTCTTCTAGGCTTATAATTTTCTGAATGTTTTTATAAATTGTTGATTTTCCAACAGCTTTTGATCCAAAGATTACAATTTTTTTCATTTTTTATTTTTTTCTAATAATAAGTTTCCTTTAAAAGAAGTTTTTTAAATTTTAATTTTAAAGAATAAGTATAACATTTAAAGTTAGGTATTAAACTAATTTTAACTATTTAAGTATCTATTAATTTTTTTGATATTAACAAAGAACATTTTCTTTTATTGATTCAATTTTGAAATATTGATAATCATAACTCTTCAACTTACCAGAAATAGTAAAAAGTAATTCATTATTTATTAAAATCTTCTCAGCATTTTGATCATATAAGTTATCAGAAATAAAAACTTCAATGAATGAATTTAAATCCTGAAGTTTTATCAAATATCCTTTTTTGACTTTTCTAATATCAAATATAACTGAGTAAATATTTATTTTTTTATCTTCATAAGAAAGGTTTTGTTTGAAAATTCAATCTGTGAAAAAATTAATATCAAATTCTTTATTTTCGTTAACCAGTTTTCATCTTTCAAAATAAGTGAAATAAAAATTAAAAGCTTCCAATTCTCTTGAATTAATATCAAATATTTCCTCTTGTTTTTTTTTAACGCTTTCTTTTGAATCGTTAATTTTTAGAAAAGGTAAATTTTCATTATTAGAAAAATTTATTGATTTCTTTATTTTAATATATCTTCTTATAAAGTTTAAATTTTTAATTATCCACACAGAATTAACACATATACTTCTAAACAAACCTAACTTGATTAAATTTATTAATTCCTCTTCTTTAATTTTTTCAAAACTATTAATGTTTCTTTCAATTAAGTCTTTTCAATTTTTAAAAGAGCCGTTTGTATTTCTATCTTTAACTACAGACTCAAAAAAAGAATTATGAATTTTTAATTGATCAAATCCCATAACAAACAATTTGGAGTCGCCATTAAAAGTTCAATCTAAATCTGAATGATTAATTTCAGGAATCATAATTTGGTAATCCAAAGAAATTATTTCTTGAAATATATTTTTAGTTTTTTCTGAATTATTAGAATATTTATTTAAAAGCACAAGCATAGAGTCTTTGGAAAAATTTGCTTTCAAATAAGCTGTATAATAAGTTAAATAAGCATATGCTGTTGTATGAGCCTTATTAAACATATAAGGAGCACTGTGCAAAATTTTTTCTCATAAAAAATCTTTTTCGTAATCAGACAAAACATCAAAAGAATTTTCAAAAAAATAAATTTTAAATTTTTCAACTTCTTTTTCATCATTAATAATTTTTTTTAATTTCTTTCTTAACAATTCTGCATCAGAAAAATCAATTTTTAAACAACAAGAAAATATATGAGAAACTTGCTCTTCAAAAATTATATTTCCATAAGTAGAAGATAAAATTTCATTCAACAAATCAGAAGAAAACAAGTTTCTTTTAGAATAATTTTTGATTGTTCTTTTTCTTAAAATATCTTCTACATTTTTATTAGCTCCGGGACGATTAAGAGCAAGAATTAATATAAGATCTTGGAAATTATCAGGCTTTAATTTACTAAAAATTTCTCTAAAAAATCTTGTATCAACTTGAAAAACACCAACCAACAAACCTTTTTTTAAAATATTTCAAGTCTTTTCATCATTTAAATTCAAATCTTTATAATCTGGAATATCAAAATTTTTTCTTATGCTTTTAATAAATCCTAAACTCTCTGTAAGTCCTAAAAAATCATATTTAATAAATCCTAAATTGCCAAGACACTCCTTTTTATAAAGAGAAATTAAAAAGTTTTTATCCTCCTTAACAGGAATATTAAATGACAAATTCTTATCAGAAATAATTAAGCCAGAAGCATGAGTTGAAAAACCAAAATTTAAATTATAAATTTTCTCTATAAATTCAAACATTGAAAAATATTTTTCAAGAATATGTTTAACTTTCCAAGAAGAAGGTTTTTTTTCGCTAAATGCATCGATATTTTCCTCTATAAAAGTCGAATCTTGATCGTTTATTTTAAATATTTTCAAACTAGCCTTAACTGCGCTACTCCAACCAATCTTCTTTCTAGTAATTATCTTTGCTACATGATTTTTACCAAAATTACTTTGAATTATATTAAGAGCTTGTTCTTGATCATCAATATCAGTATCAATATCAGGATAATCTTCTCTCTTTTCATTTAAAAATCTTCAAAAGAATAAATCGTGTTTTATTGGGTCAACTTTAGTAATATTTAATAAATAAGAAACTAACGAAGAAACAGCGCTACCTCTTCCAGGACCAATTTCTAAACCAGCAGCGACAAGACTATTCATAATATTTTTAAGAATCAAAAAATAATTTGAATATTTAAATTTTTTAATAACGACTAATTCTTTAGAAAGAACTTCTTCATACTTTATCTTTTCTTCTTCTTTTTTATCTAATAGAAGAAAAGATAAAGAATTTCTGCATTCTGTTTCTAAAGCAAAAAAAACTTCATCTTTCTCTAAATTCCTTTGCGTTTTAATCACCAAATCAATCTTATTAATAAAATCATTAAGTTGTGAAAATAATCAAAAATAAAAATTTTCTTGAAAATGATGATCTGATTTTTTAGAATTAAGTTTTACATGATTTAAAAAATCTTCAAAAGATAAATAAGAGATTCAATTAGAAGAAAGATCTTCTTTCGAAAAACTTCCTGACAAAGAAGTTTTTTTTAGAATATTTAAAAAACCTTCATCCTCCTTGATAAAAGTTTTTACTGAAAAGAATGGAATGATATTCAACAAATTTAATTTAGAATTTAAATCTTCAATATTCTTTGAAAAAAAATTAACTCCAATATAAGTATTACTTAAATAAATATTTTCCAAATGAGAATCAAGGTTTTTTTTCAAGTCAGAAACAAAGATAAAATCATTTTCACTTCGAGACTCCAAAACTAATAAACATTTGAAACTTAAATCTCTTAAAGTTTCAATTTCAATAAAATCATTATTCTTGTAAATAATTTTATTTAAGTATCTATAATCTGGATACGTTCTTGGAAAAAAGTTAATTACTAAAGAATTATTTTCATCAAATTTAAAAAGTCTTTTTAAACATCAAATTGGTTTAATCTTATTAGCCTTACAAAGATAATAAAAATTAATAAAATCATATGGTTGATAATCAGAAATAGAAAGAAATTTTAAATTCTTTTCCAAAGCAAAAGCTAATAGATCTTTTGTACTAATTAAAGAAAAAGAAAGATTGCAATTTGTTTGAACGTTTAAATGAGTAATATAGTTTAATTGATCCATTTTATTGTAGATTTTCTTTTTTATCAATATCTAAGCTCATAAATATTCATTGTCATCAATCAGCAAAGTATCTCCATTTTTAACACCAGCTTGTAAAATTTTGTCTTTCGCCAATTTATTATCCAAAGCCTTACTAATTGATTCACTTAAATCCTCACTGCTACTCTCTTCAATTATTTTATCAATATAGGAACCTGTTATTTTTCAATAAGAAGGTTTTAATTTTCTAACAACAATGTCAATTAAGTCACTAGTAAAATCGTAAACTTTATAAGTTTTTATTTCAGAATCAACAGCACTCATTAAAACATCTTCTGAATTCTCAACAATATTATCAATGACATCTATTACTTCATTTAGATTTTCATTTTTCAAAGCGGAAACAAAAAAAGAGATTATATTTTGCATTTTTTGAGCCTTAGCTTTAATCTCATTCATTTTTCTTGAAGATAGCAAATCTATTTTATTTCAAATTATTAAAAATTTTTTACTATCAAAATTGAACATCTTAGATTTTCGAAGTTCATTTTGCAATAAATCAAAATCTGCAAAAGGATCATCCTTGCTAGAATCTATAACATAAACTAGTATTTTACAATGAGAAATGTGCTTAAGAAATTTAAAACCCAAACCTTTATTCTCAGAAGCTCCTTCAATGATACCTGGTAAATCAGCAATAACAGTCTTAGTTTTTAATTTACTATCATTCAAAACCCCTAATTGAGGATTTAAAGTTGTAAATTCAAAATTTGCAGATTCAACATTAGAATTAGTTAAAGCATTTAATAAAGTTGATTTTCCCGAATTAGGAAGACCTAAAAAACCAATGTCTGCAATAATTTTTAGTTCTAAAAATATTTTTAATTCTTTAGTAACTTCTCCCGATTGAGCATAACGAGGAGTTCTATTAACAGAAGAAGCAAAAGCAGCATTTCCTAGACCACCCTTTCCACCTTTAGAAACAAGAACTTCTTGTTTATCATAAAGAATTTCTCCCAAAAATTCATTTTCTTTCTTATCATTTAAAATACAAACAATAGTTCCAAGAGGAACATCAATGTAAAGATTTTCTCCTGTTTTACCAGTTCTTAAACATTCTCCACCATTTACACCAGATTCAGCAATTCTTCTTTTTTTAGCAGATAATTTAAAAAAAGAATTTAATTGTCTATCACCTCTAAAGTAAACACTTCCACCTTTTCCACCATTTCCTCCATCAGGACCTGACAAAGGATTTAAATGACTATGCATAAAAGAAACACGGCCGCTTCCACCATTTCCTGATTTAACTGTTATATAAAGCTCATCGATAAATTTCATTTATTTTTATTAATAATAGATTATTATAATCTATTTCCATTTATTATTAATTTTACTTAGTTAAAATAATCTATCAATGTTTAATTAAAAAAATAGAAAAAGAAAACAAAACATTAAATTATTTTAATCACATTTTTCATAATGATAGATTAATTATATCTTAAGATATTTATACTTCTCCAAGAAAGAATTAAGTCATGTATTTTTATAATTATCAATTGTTTTTTTTCCAACTAAAATTGTTCATTTTTTAGGTGATTTTTTTTTATCATAATTAATTAAAAAAGTTAAAAAATAGATTTTTGTATATTTAAGATTTATTTTCTCAAAACTAATACACTCAATAACAGCGTTAGATCTTGAAGATAAATTGTTTCATAAAAATCCATTGCTTGATAAAAAAGCTATTCAAAAAATGTTTTTTGAATGATTAGAAAGAGAAACATTTAAAGCTATTTTTTGTTTATTTTCATCTACTTTTTCTTCTAAATTAAGAGGAGAATCTTCTAATTCATTTATTAAAAAGCAACGTTCTTTCTCATCATCTTTTTTTATTAAAGAAAAATAATTATCTTCTCAACATTCATTGTTTATATCATATGATTTTCCTTGATTGAAGAAACCTAAATAAGAAAAAACAACATTTTCCTTATTTTTTATGTTTTCACTCAAAAAATTTAAAAGTATTTTTTTTTCCGCTACCAGAACCACCTTTTATCAAAACCAACTTTTGCTTTCTAGCTCAATTAGAAAATCTAATAGTAGAGATAAAGTAATAAATAATCTTAACTAACAAATAAAATGTATAAAAGATAATCAAATAAAAAAAAATAACTAAAAAAGTTGTAGTTACAGATTCAGAAAAATACATTATTCAAGAATCTTTTTTCTCTTCTTCATAATAATGTTCAAATTTTTCTTCATAATTAAAAAAATCACTATTATCAATGTTAGATTTATCAAATGAAATTAATTCAGATTCAAATTCTTGTTCTTCATCTGAATCTGAATCGCTTGAATTGACATCATCACTCATATATATTGAATCAATAGATGAAATTGACTCACTTTTTTTGTATTTTGAATCCATATTTTTTATATTTTTTTAATTTTAAAATTATTAAATAGTTTTAAGAAGTCATCTAAAGATAAATCTTGAGGTCTTATTTTTTCATCATATTCAAAAATTTTAAAAATTTCCTTTATTTCATCCTCATTACCCCAAAAACTTTTGATATTATTAAATAAAGTTTTTCGACGAAATTTAAAGCAATTCCTAACAAAAAGAAAAAACTTATTCTCATTTAAAATATTTTCTGTAGGAATAGTTTTTATTTCTAAAATAACTAAAGCTCCATCAACTTCAGGAATAGGCTTAAAAAATCTTCTGGGTATTTCAAAAAGTAATTCAGTATTGCATGAATAATTAATAAATATTGATAAATTAGAATATTTATTTTTATATTTAAAAGGATTAGCAACTCATCTCTGAGCAACTTCTTTTTGCACAAGAAAAACTAATCTTTTAAAAAGATGTCTTTTCTCTAACAAGTTTCCAATTAGAATATTTGAAATATAGTAAGGTAGATTTCCAACAATAATTAATTCATCATCACTAGATAAAGAAACGTTATTTTTTAAAAAATCATCTCACTCCATTTCTAAGGCGTCATTTAAAAAAAAATCTACCTTACTAGGTCACTTGATAGAACTATTATTTAATCATTGAAATAAATTTGGATCTTTTTCTATTGAAATCAATTTTTTACAATCAGTTTGAGATAAAAGTTTAGTTAAACTACCATACCCAGGTCCAATTTCCAAAATTACAGAATTACTATTTATAGAACAAGCAGAGACTATTTTTTTTAAATATAGATCGCTTGAAAGAAAATTTTGCCCTAAACTTCTCTGAGGGCGAAAAAATAATTTAGTTGAATTATCAAAAGAAGTCATTAACTCTTACTCTTCTTATCACTCAACATTCTTTCTAAGTAAAATAATTTTGCTCTTCTAACTTTCTTAATTTTTCCTACTTTCCTTATTTCAGAAATCAATGGAGAATTAAAAAAAAATATTTTTTTTACAATTAATTTATTAGACTCTTTAATAACAGTAAAATTATGACTAATTAAATTCTTTCTTTTGCATGCAATCACAGTCCCTTTAAAAGTAGTTAACTTAAATTTTTCTTTATCTTTTTTATCAAGTAGTTTTGTGATAACTTCAACTTGATCGCCAGTTTCAACGCTTTGCAAATCTTCTCTTAATTGATATTGAGTAACTTCTTTAATTAGTAAATCTTTGTTCATTTTTTTTAATTTTATTAAATCTAAAAATTATTTAGATCAATTTATTCCTTTTAATTCATCAAGCTATAACTACTTTTTTTAATATTTATTCGCTAAAAATATGAATAGTTATTAATTTAAACTTAAAAAAAATAATAAATAATTATGCACAATTTCTAAGTTTAAAGTATTAATCTATTTTTAATGAAATATTATTTATTTTTTACTAATATGAAAAAATAAAGCTAAAAAATAAACTCATTAAGAAAATTAAAATTAAGTTTTTTAAAGTAAATTAGAAGAAAAATTAAATTAACAAGATACATAACAAAAAAATAAATATGCATATAAAAAAAATTAATATTAAAAGTATTCAAAAAAATCATCTTAAATTTAATGAAAATTTAATATCAGTAAACGGATGAATAAAAAGCATAAGAAATGGAAAAGAAAATTCATTTGTTGTTTTAAATGACGGATCCTGCTTTGAATCTCTTCAAGTTTTTTTTTCCTCTGAATTTAAGCAAAAAGAATTATTAAAAACATTAAACTTTGGAAGTTCAATTGAAATCGAAGGGATTCTAAAGTCAACTCCAGAAAGAAATCAAAAATTCGAATTAAAAGCTGAGAAAATTAATAATTTTAATCCAACTAGCGAAGAGTATCCAATTCAAAAAAAAAACTTACCAATATCATTTATTAGAGAATATCCACAATTTCGCTCAAGAACAAACTATTTCTTAGCAATGTTTAAACTTAGAAGTGAAGTAAGTAAGTTGATAAACAATTATTTTTCTCAAAATAACTTTTGATATATAAATACTCCAATTATAACTAGCAATGATGCAGAAGGAGGAGGAGAGTCATTTTCAATAGAAAATCAAAAAGAAAATGAGCAATTCTTTTCTAAAAAAGCAAATTTAACAGTTAGTGGTCAATTACACGCTGAATCTTTAGCGCAAGGTTTAGGAAAGGTGTATAATTTTTCTCCTTGTTTTAGAGCTGAAAAATCTAATACAACAAGGCATTTGTCAGAATTCTGAATGATAGAAGCAGAAGCTTCTTTCTTTGATCTAAAACAGATTATAGATACAGCAGAAAAATTAATTAAATACGTTATTTCAGGAGTATTAAAAAATAGTAAATCTGAAATCACGTATTTTCAAGAATATAGTGGAAAAACAATTGAATCAGAGTTGGAATCAATATTAAAAAAAAAATTTCCTAGAGTTACTTATAAAAAATCAATTGAAATTCTTAAAGAAAAAAATCAAAAAGATCCAAATTTCTTTGAATTTAATGAAATATTTTGAGGCATGGATCTAAATTCAGAACACGAAAAATATCTTTGCGAGCATTTTGACTCGCCAATCTTTGTAATTAACTATCCAATAGAATTGAAAGCTTTCTACATGAAAGAAAACAGTGATAAAAAAACAGTTTCATGCATGGATCTTCTTTTCCCCAAAGTAGGAGAAATGATTGGTGGTAGCGCTCGTGAAGAAAAATATGAAATATTGAAGTTAAAATCTGAAAAATTAGGATTAGAAAATGAAAATCTAAATTGATATTTAGAATTGAGGAAAAATGGTTATGCTCCAAGTGCTGGATTTGGACTAGGATTAGAAAGATTACTAATGTTTTTAAGTAAAAGTGATAATATTAAAGACACAATAGCTTTTCCTAGATTCCCTAACTCATTAAATTTTTAGTATCAATAAATATATTTATGAATGTTTATTATTAAAATATCTCAAACTTAAAACTTAAACATTTTAGCCATTTTTTAATTATGCTTTTTCTTAATTAGGTGAATAAATTTCCTCAAATTCAACTTGCTTTATAATGGAAGAATTATTTTTCTTATTTTTGAAAAACTTCTTCAATAATTTTTTTAATAATTCATAAAGTCCTATTATAAAAATAAGAAATATCAATAAAAAACCTGTAGATTCAATTTCTTTTTTATCGGCCAAACGAGAAAAAAACATACCACCTTGCAATATCTCCAAAAAACGATCAACTTTAAAAAAAGGCAAACCTAAATTAATAAGTTTTTTTCCAATTGAATTTATAAACAAAATAGAACTTAACTTAGTTTTCTCAATTTTTAATTGAGAATCAAGAGAATTACTTTTTAATTTACTCTTATAAAGAGAATTTTTAGTTAATTCAAAATCTTCATTTAAAGAATATAACTTTTTATTTTCAGAATGCAATTTATCATTCTCTTTAATTACTTTAAAATTATCCTTTTTCAATTTTTCATTTTCTGATATTAACAAGTTATTAGAAACTTGATACTTAAGACATTTTTCAGTTAAATTTTCGATCTCATCTTTTCTAAATAATGATTTTGCTTTTTCAAAAAATGTTTTCTTTAAATCTGAAGATAATTGTTTTTCAAAATCAATGTTTTTTTTATCTTTTACAAGCAACATTAATTCTTTCCCCAAAGCTTCACTAATCTTGTTCTTACTATCTTCAGATTTTTTAAGTTCAAATTTTAAATTAAAAACTTCTCCCTCCAGAGCATTATTCGAGATTATAATTTTTTTAATTTCTTCTAAAATCTTAATATTTTCATTCTCTAGTTCTTCAGATTTTTTTTTCTCTTTTTCATAATCATTAACAAACTTAAGAAAAAAAGATTCAAATTCTTTCAATTTAAGTTCTAAATGTTCTTTTTTAATTCCCTGAGAGACATCATTGATTATTGACTTAATGATTAATTTATTTTGAATTTCTTCTCTATAAAGATCTACACAAAATAAATTAATATCTCTATTAACTAAATTAAGAATTTTTTCAAGTTTTAAACACTTGCTATTTGAAAAATTACTTTTACAATCGATAATTTTAATTTCTTTTGACAAATATTCTAATCCAGAATCAATATCAGTGCTTTCAATATAAAGCTCTTCAAGGTAATTCATATCAGAAAGAGGCTCCAACGAACCATATCATTTATTATGAAAATTAGAATTATCGTTATCAAAATAACCGATATCTAAAAATTTCATATTAGAAAAGCGTCTTAACGGTTCAAGATTAGAAGGTGGAAAAGAATTTGCTGATAAAACTAAAGATTCTAAAGTTAGAGGAAAATTTTCTATACTTTCTATTCCGATTTGAAAAAATGCTAAATTTAAACGCGTTAAACTCTTAAAATTAATAAAGTTATCAAAATTACCTGTAAATTGAGAACTAGGAGATCTCTTAAGAAAAAGCTTTTGTAGAAAATTCCCCCCATCATCTCCTACTTCTTTCACGCTTTCTCTAGATTCTAGAGAATATTTTTCATCCAATCAATCCTGAACATTTTTCATTTTTTCTCCTTAATCTAATAATTTTTTAAAACCAAAATAACTAATGGCATCTTTCAAAAACCAATATTAAACTAGTTTTAACATACTTCTCTCAAATATAAATTGTAAATTTTCTAAACAATTGGTGTTTATAGGCCTCGTTTTTATACTTGAAAAAGAGAAAAAATCTTAAAATTCATTAATTTTTATTTATTATAAATAAAAAAATTAAATACATAATCAATCTATAATTAAAAATAACTATTTAAAAAAAATTGATTAAAATTTTAAATAGTTACTCTAGAGTTACTAAACTCTAGAGAAAAGTCGTTTATAATGAATTAATTATCATTTTTCACGAGCTTTAAAACCAGTTCCAACAGGAACTAATTGTCCAACTATCATATTTTCCTTAACGCCCTCTAATGAATCCTTAGGTTGAAATAATGAATAATCAAGCAACGATTTAGAAGTATTTTGGAATGATATTCCAGATAAGAATGATGGAAAGTAATTAGTTATCTTTTTAATTCCTAAAAGAATTGACTTAAATCCAAGTTCTTCTTTACCAGCAGAAACAAGTTCTTTATTTATTCTTTTAACATCAACATAACTCATGATATCTCCAGATAAATATTCTTCTCCTTCAACTTCCTTAGTAATCTCAACCTTACTCAACATTTGTCTTGTGAAAAGTTCAATATGTTTTTCGTTAATTTCAATTCCTTGACTAAAGTAAACTTTTCAAATTTCCTTCTTAATATATTCTTGACAGTTATATATCCCAGAAATTTCCAAGTATTGATTTAAATCAACTTTTCCTGTAGTTATATTTTCACCAACGTTTACAAATTGTCCAACCTTAACTTTAATTTTTCTTCCAGAAGGAATAAAGTAAGATTCTTCTAAACTATTGTTTCTTTGTAAAACAATAACTTCTTTTGTATCTTCGTTCTTCTTAATATCAACTATTTCACCAGAAATTCTAGCAAGTAAAGCTTTATTATCTTTAGATGGAGAAACATTGTCAAGTAACTCTTTAACCTTAGGTAATCCTTGAACAATATCTTCTTGTTGATTTGTAACACCACCAGAATGGAAAGTTCTCATCGTTAACTGAGTTCCTGGCTCACCAAGAGACTGAGCAGCAATAATTCCAACTGCTGTTCCAAGAGGAACAGCTAATTCTCTCTTACCAAGATCTATACCGTAACATTTTTGACAGATTCCTGGGAATAAATTACATTCAAGAGAAGTTCTGATGAAAACACCAAATATATTGTTATTCTTCAAAGTTTCTAAATGTTTATCAAGAATTAAAGTGTTAACTTGTAATAGAACATTTCCTTCTCTATCTTTAACATCTTTAGCTAAGAATCTTCCGTAAATCCTCTTGTTAAGAGGAATTAAAATGCTCTCTTCGTCAGTAACTTGATCTTTCTCTCTAAGCGACTCAACTCACAGACCTTCTTTAGCACCACAATCCTCCTTTGTAACAATTATGTTTTGAACAGATTCAACAAGTCTACGTGATAAATATCCAGCTTCAGCAGTTTTAAGAGCAATATCAATCATTCCTTTTATTGCACCATAAACCGAGATGAAGAATTCAAAAGGATTTAAACCTTCTTTCAATGAAGAAAGAATAGGAGTTTCAATAACTTCACCTTTATAGTTAGTCATGTTTCCTCTCATAGCAAAAATCTGCATTAAATTTTCACTGTTTGCTCTCGCTCCCGAATTTCAAATTGAATATAAAGAAGTTTCTTTAGATTTATTTAATTTCTCAACTAATTCCTTTTCCAAACGCTCTTTACAATCAGCTCAAACTTCAATTTTCTTTTCATAGCTTTCATATTCGCTGTAAAAGCCTTTTTCTTTGAAGTCTTCAATATCAGAAATCTTCTTCTGAGCTTCTAAATAAAACTTATCCTTATTTTCCAAATCAGGAATATCAAAAAGAGAAATACTTATTCCTGACTTAGTAGCAAAAGAAAAACCTAAATCTTTCAACTCATCTAAAAACTTAGACATATCTTGGAGATTAACAAACTTTAATAGATTATTAAGGAAAACAGTTATATCTTTTTTCTTTCAACCATCAGAAGAAGAAACTTTCGAAAATCTTTCATTAATATCAAAAGATTTATCATTTAAATGAACAACATTTTCATCATAAGAAGATAAGTGATCATTATAATGTTTTAAATCACTAATATAAAAAGGAAATGATTTTGGAAGAATTCTATTGAAAATTATCTTTCCTAAAGTAGTAAATACTAATTTGTCAATAGAACCTTTAAAGTTTCTCTCAAGAAGAGCTGCTGGAATTAAAATAATATCTTCAATTCCAATTTTCTGTAAATCATAATCTCTAATAATATTATCAATATCATGATAAGAATTTATCTTTTCTTTTTTTACTTCTCTTGAGAAATGATAAATACCCAATATAACATCTTGAGTAGGAGTACTTATTAAGTTATTATTTTGAGGATTTATAATATTATGACTAGCAAGTAATATATTTTCAACTTCATCTCTAGTTTCTTTTGTAAGTGGCAAATGGACAGCCATTTGATCACCATCAAAGTCAGCATTGAAAGCTGTAGTTACTAAAGGATGCAACTGAATAGCTTTGCCTAATATTAAAACAGGGTAAAATCCCTGAATACCTAATCTATGAAGAGTAGGAGCTCTATTTAATATAACAGGATGATTTTTAGTTATTTTATTTAAAAGAGTAAAAATTAAAGAATCGTGTCTAACAATCAATTCTTCTGATTCTTTAACAGTAAACGTAATTTTCTTTTCTAATAACTCTCTAATTAAAAAAGGTTTGTAAATAACCAAAGCCATTTCAACAGGAAGACCTACTTGATCAATCTTCAAAGATGGATTTGGAACAATTACTGAACGAGCAGAATAATCAACTCTTTTCCCCAAAGAATGTTTTCTAGGTATTCCTTCTTTCCCACTTAACATTTGAGAAAGACTTTTTACATTAGTAGAATCATTCTTAGTTGATGTTCCTCCTTGGAAAAGTTGATCAACTGCCTTCTGCAATCTTCTTTTTTCATTATGAACAATTTCTAAGAAAAAAATTCTCATTTTTTTATTTAGTTCATTGTATTCATCTAATCTTCTATTGATAAGAATTACTTTTCTATATAAATTATTAATTTGAGTAGTAGCAATACTATTATCATCAGCCAACTTAGTAGCAGGTCTTATTCCGCAAGGAATAACTGGAAGATTATGTAAAACCATTCACTCAAGCTTTAAGTTATTATTAATAAGTGATTTAACAATTCTTATTTTATCATTTATTAAATCAAAGTTAGAAGCATTTTTTTCAACTAAAATAGCTTTTGAAGCCTTTAATTTATTTAATTCTTCATTCAAATCAACAGATTTTAAAATCTCATAAAGAGCTTCAGATCCAGTTTTAATTTTTAAATTTCAATTTTCTTCTAAAAAAGCTAAATAATCTTCAATAAATACAATTTTAAAATCCAAAGGACTAATTTTCTTTGAAGTGTCAACGTTTAGATTTTCAATCAATTCTTCAATCTCTTTTCTCTTTTTATTATCGTTATCAAAATTACCGCTAACAAGCATTTCTTGAAGAACTTCATTTAGTAAAGAAAAATCAATTTTTTTTTCTAAAATTTGTCTGTTTTTTACAACAGATGATAAACCTTTATCAATAACAACATAACAATTATAATAAACCAAATCTTCAATTGATTTTGGTGAAATATCAATTATCTTACTAAGCCTAGAAGCAAGTCCTTTTAAAATTAAAGGATTTGTAACAGGAGCGTTAAGTTTAACATGACCCATTCTTCATCTTCTAATTCTACTAGAAGAAATCAAAACTTCACACTGATCACACTTCTGATTCTTATTTTTTATACCTTCGTATTTTCCACAAAAACATTCGTAATCAGAAGAAGGTCCAAAGACTTTAGGATCAAAAAGACCACCTATTTCTGGTTTTAAAGTTCTACTGTTTATCGTTTTATGACTACTTACCTCTCCAAAACTATCTTTCAAGATCTTTTCTGAAGGGTATAAAGACAAAACTATGTTCTTAAACAATACTGACATAAAATATTTTCCTAATTTAATTAATTCTCTTGATACCTGTGATTAACTCTTTTCAAAGAATTTGTAAAGATTCACTTTCTTATCACTTCGATCAGTCACTTCTAAATCAAAACCTAATCCTCTTAAGTATTGTAAAAGAAGATTGAACGACTCACTTTGATTGCTTTGAAGGTCTACTTGTCTATCATTGAATATAATTGAATGATTAATCATTTTTCTTTTACTCAAATCATCTGATTTAGCTCCCATCATTTCCATAATGTTAAAAGCAGCTCCATGAGCTTCCATTGCCCAAATTTCCATTTCTCCTACTCTTTGTCCACCACCTTGAGCTCTTCCTTTAACAGGTTGTTGGTAAATTAAAGAATAAGGTCCTGTATTTCTAGCATGGAATTTATCACTAACCATGTGATTTAACTTAATAGTGTAAATATATCCTACATAAACTTTGTGAGAGAAAGGTAATCCAGTTTGACCATCATAAAGAGTAGTCAATCCATAATCTTTAATATCAGCTTCTTTAACAATTCTGTCAATTTCTTCTTTAGTTGGAGTATTAAAAGTTCTTACTAAAAAGTTAATTCCTAATTTATGAGCAGCTAAACCTAATAGAGTTTCTAACAACTGACCAATATTCATTCTTGAAGGAACACTAAGAGGATTGAAAATAATATCAACTGGATTTCCTTCTTCATCAAAAGGCATATCAACTTCCGGTACAATTTTAGCTATAACACCTTTATTACCGAATCTTGTAGTTAATTTATCACCAATTTCAAGTTTTCTCTTTTGAGCAACATAAATTTCAAGAATCTCTAAATCGTTTGCAGCATAACCAAAACTACTACTCTTCTTGATTTTTTCAAAATCTTCCTTGCTTCTTCTCTTAATTGCGTAAACAATACCTTTTTCTCCTCAAGGAAGCTTGAATGAAGAATCTAAAAGATTATGAAGTTTATCACCAAAAACATTAGAAAGTAAAAGTTCCTCTGTCTCACCTTTTTTTCCAGGTTCAGGAGTTATTTTTCCAACAAGAATATCATTCTCATTAACTTCAACTCCTAATTTTATGATTCCTTCATCATCTAAGTTAGAAGTTTTTTCTTTATTTAAATGATCTTTACTAAAGACTTCTTCTCCGTATTTAGTATTTTTTCTAATTACAATATGTTTTTTAACAAAGAAAGAAGTAAGAATATCTTTTTTTATCAATGAATCACTAACAACTATGGCATCTTCAAAATTATAACCATTTCAAGACATAAAAGCAACTCTAAGGTTATGACCTAAAGAAAGCTCTCTCTTATTTCCATAATTTCCATAAGATAATAGTTGATTCTTAGATATTTTTTCACCTTTTTTAACTTGAAGTAAAGAAAGGAAAAGATTGTTTTTATTAGAAACTACAAACTGCTTAATATCATAAATTCTTCTATTGTCGTTTTCTTCTTTAACTATTATCTTCTTACTATCAACATATTCAACAACACCTTCATTTTCAGAGAAAACGTTTAAAGCCGAATTATTTAACAAAGAAGCTTCTGTTCCAGTAGCAACAAATGGAGATTCATTTTTTAATAAAACAACAGCTTGTTTTTGCATGTTACATGCCATCAACATTCTAGTTGAATCATTATGTTGGAAAAATGGAATACTTGCACTATTAACAGAATTAAGATGATAAAAAGAAGAATCAATGTAATCAATCTTATTTGGAGAAACAGAAACAAATTCATTATTATGACGAGCAAGTAAAAAATCTTGCCTTATAACATTATCTTCGCCAATTACAACATTACAATGAGAAATATATTTATCTGATTCTTGATCTGCTGATAAATAATGAATTTCATTAATAACAACACCGTCAACAACTTTGAAATAAGGAACCTTTATTTGACCAAATTCATCAATTTCAGCATTAAGAGAAAGAGCATGTAAAAGTCCAACTTTTTGTCCTTCAGGAGTTTCAACCAAATCGTATCTTCCATAGTAAGAAGGATTAATATTTCTAACAGTCAAACTTGCATTAACAGAACTAAATCCACCAAGACCTAAAACGCTAACTTTTCTAGCATAAGAAGCTTCAGCAATTGGATTGTTTTGATTTTGCAATTGAATCAAGGTGGAAGAGTTGAAGAAATTTTTTACCAATTTATCAAAATCTCTAACATTAGGTATTTTTAATAAATCTGCTTTCTTCATCTGAGAAATATAAGCTAAATATTTATCATCAATATTCTTTAAGAAACTTCCAAGTTTATTATCAAAAATATTATAAATTAAATCACCTACTCTTCTAATTATTTGATTGTCTAATCTATCTTTATCTTCTTCTTTTTCAACAAAACCTATTCCGTTTTTAATGTTCGAAAAATAAGAAATAGAACAAAGCAAATCAACTACATCAAAATGTTTCTTTTGAATATTTTCTCTTCAACCAAGAATAGAAATAATTTTTTCTTGATTAATAGGAGAAAAAATTTTAAATGAAAAAAGATTTTCACTATTTTCAATTTGTTCGATTTTAACATGAGGAAAATTATTATTGCTAAAATTTTCCTTGAAAATATTAAAATTATCACCAGATAAAATAGAATTTTTTCTTAAAACTAATGAGCCATTCTTATCAAATAAATCTTCTGCTAATTTCTGACCAAAAATTCTTGATAAAATATTTAACTTTTTATCTAATTTATTACGACCAACTTCTCCCATTAAAAAATAAGAATTGTTCTCTTTAAATAAGAAAGGAGGAATCTGTTTTTTTTCTTCTCCTTTTCCAAGGATGAAACTGTTATAAATCTCTTCTTCTTGTCCAAACAATTCTTCTACTTGTTCACTAGTAAATTCAAGCCCAGCTATTCCAAATAAATTAAACAAATTAATGCTCACTCCAGAATTCAAGAATTTAACCTTTAAGCCAGTTACTGAAGAAGTTTCTTTTTGTTTTATTGAATCGTAACAAAGACTTACTCAAGGACCTTTTAATGGAATTATCTCACCATAAATATCATTTGAGTTTTCTTCATCAGAAAAGAAGTACAGTCCAGGAGATCTAACAGATTGAAAAACTATTACTTTTTCATGTCCATTAATTATAAAGTTTCCTTGTTCATTGATCTTTGGCAAACTACAGAAATCAATTTGTTTTCTTTGTTCACAGTCAAATTCAACAGCTATTCTTTCTTCATCTACTGAAGTAACATTAACTAATAATTTAAAGTAATCTTGATTCTTTCTCTTTTCATGAGTAGTTTCAATTTTTCATTGATTATCGCTTAACTGAACTAAACTAAATTTACCAATTTTGAAACTTTGCTTGATTCAATTTTCTAAAATTTCGTTTAAATTATCACCTTCAGGACGAAATTGCATTTTTGTACAATGTCATTTAATCAACCAAATAAGATCTATTTTATAATCATAAGATACTAAAAATTCTTTAGATTCATCTTCAGTAAACTGAGGATCGTTTCAAACAATCTCTTCTAATTTCAACTCAACTTCGTTGTTATAATCGCTAAATTTAGCAGGAAAATAAAAATCAAAAAGTTTCTTTAAGCTGTTTTTAAAACCATTATATGATTTTTTTTGTTCCTGAGAGAAATCTTTATTAGGTAAATCCTTGAACAAAGGAGAACTATTTACTGAAAAATATTCCCTTCTTTGATTATCTCCAGAAATAATTAATCGATGACTCATTATTTATCTCTACTTTTTCCTATTTATTTAAGTTCAACTTCAGCACCTTGCGCTTCTAATTGAGTTTTTAGTTCTTCAGCTTTTGATTGATTTAAATCGCTCAAAATAACAAAAGGTAATACATCAGTAAGTTTTTTAATTTCTAACAAACCTTTTCCAGTCATTTCTTTAATAGTGTTGTAAACAGGAATTTTCTTGTCACCAACTTTTTTAAGAACTAATGAAACAGTTGTTTTCTTCTCTTCTTTAACTGATTCTTCATTATTTGAAGAAGTTGCAAAATTAATATCATTTAATCCAAATTCTTCTTTAACTAATTGAACCAAATCACTTATTTCGTGTAATTTTAGATCCTTCAAACTATTTACAATTGAATTAATAACATTTTCTTCTTTTTTTACCATGTCTTTGTTTTCCATATATTTATTCCTTATTGCTTTTTATTCCATCTAACAACATTGTTAATTTGACAATGTCAAAAACTAAAAGATTGCAGAAATCATTCAGTAAAGATTCCCTTGATTTCAAATTTGATCACTTTACAAGTGTTTCTTTATTGATCAATTTGTTTTCATAGATTCCTCCTTGGATTCGATCCTTAAGTTCTTCTCTAAAATCAAAATTATTTAAAATTTTTAGAGGTTTATATTGATCACTCTTACAGAAAATAAAGGCATTATTTTGCTTTACTTCTAAAGAATTATCTTCTATAGCTTTTTTGAAAAGTGTATTCTTGCAAACAATTCAATCGCCATTTACTTCTCTTAATTTTCTTTTTAAAGAGAAAATTTCTTGATTTTCTGCACGAGAAAAATTAAAAAAAATAACAGCAGAACTTTCTTGAAGATTCTTTTTTATAAGCTTTATTGTTTCTTGTTTCTTTAAAACTTGCTTTTTTATCTTTAACATATTTATTAATTATTCTAACCGAAAAATCTTCTTAAATAGAAATTCTAATACCCGGACCCATTGTTGTTGAAATAGTAATGCTCTTTAAATACTCACCCTTTCAAGTAGTTGGTTTTAAAGACATTATTTTTCTAAGAACAACTTTATAATTTTCTTCTATTTGAGATAGAGAAAAAGAAGTCTTTCCAATTAAAACATGGAAATTTCCACCTTTATCGTTTCTTAACTCAATTCTTCCGTTTTTTCAATCGCTAATAGATTTTTCTAGATTTTCTGTAAGGGTTCCATCTTTAACATTTGGAAATGACTTTTTTAATGATAGTGTTTTTGCAAAGGGCTTTAATTTATCTGCAGAAGAAGAATGAGCGAATAATTTATCGAATCCCCAACTTGATTTTTTTTTGCTTTTGATTATTTTTGGCAATTCTTCTAAACTAATAAAGATTAGTTCTTTATCTTCTTTTAAAGAAGAGGGAATATTTTCATCAATAATAGCAATTTTTTCCCTTTTAACAGGATTTGGAATAACAACAAAATCTCTAAGATTATTTTGTTTTGAATTTCAATTTAATGAAAAAGATAATTCTAAATTTTTTGAAGATTCAAAATTATTTTCTTTTAAAATAGAAACTGCTTCTTCTAATTCGTAATTCTTATTTAACTCTATTGAGACGAGTGCTTTTCTATAACGCTTTGATTTCATATATTAATTTTCAACCCTTATTCCAGCACTTTTAATGCTACCTAAAACTGTTTTTCTAGCTTTTTCTAAACTATCGGTGTTCAAATCTTTCATCTTAATTTGAGCTATTTCATCAACAGAAGCAGATGAAATTACCTTCTCACCTTTAAGAAAATTCTTTAATAAAATTGAAGTTGCAGTTCCTTTAACCTCAAAATTATAACTTTTATCCTCAAAGACTTCAATTTTAACAGTAACTATTTTTCCTGCTTCTTGATCACTAGTCTTAGCGTTAAACTCCCTACAGAATGTTGGCATATTAATGCCCCATGAAGACAAAGCAGCTCCTGGCTTTGCTTGATTGCAAGGTAGTTGTAAAGTTCCTCTTCTCAAAATTTTCTTTTGCATAATAAATTAATAATAAATTGACGTAAATTGGTAGGACCAAGTGGAATCGAACCACCGACCTTACCCTTATCAGGGGTACGCTCTAACCGACTGAGCTATGGTCCCATTTCTATTCCTTCTTCTCAAATATGTTTGTAAAAATCCTCAAATCACAATCTATTTCTGATATTTTTTTCTTACTCTCTAAAAAATAACGAACGCTTTCTTCAGATTTTAAAGAAATTGGAAAAAATGGAGATAAAATATTTTCTAGTTGTGAATCAACAATTTCAGAATTAAATTTCAAACTTTCAAAAGCATCATCTCTAACTTGTTTTTCTGAAAAGAAAATCTCAAAATTTCAATTTAAATCATGTAATTCTTCTATTTTATTAATTTTATCAATAATTTCTGAAGAAAGAGAAGAAAAGATAAAATTTTCTAAATTATTATTAGTTTTTAATCTAATTAAATAAAGAGATTCGAAATATTCAAAAACACTCTTATTATTAACTTTTTCAAACCCAATTAACTCAGCAACTTCTAAAACCTTCTCCTTTTCTTCATCTTCAATAAAACCTTCTAAACATCAAATAATATCAAAACTTGAACTATAAATTATTTGAGAAAACACTTTATCACTTTCTTGCTTGTTATTTATCTTTTCTATAATAGCATTGACTTTTTCTTTTGGAAAACTATTTTCCCTTGCTAAAGCGAATACTTTTTCATAATTTCCTTCTTTACGAATAATCATTTCGATTTTCTTTCTTAACTTAAGAAATGTTTCGCTTTTTAATCTATCGTTTCGATCTTTTTTATGCTTTACGTTACTAGCGTGGGAATGTCCTGCCATTTTTATAATTTAATGAATAAATAATTAAACAAAAAGGATAAAATTTTCTTTATCTCTTTGAGAATTGAGGAGCCTTTCGAGCAGCTTTCAATCCATACTTTTTTCTTTCTTTAACACGAGAATCTCTAGTTAAAAGAGAAAAGTTTTTTAATGTTGTTCTACAATCGGGATAAAGCTTTAACAAAGCTCTAGCAATTCCTAGCCTTAATGCTTCCATTTGGCCTGTAAATCCACCTCCTCTAATTGTAGCCTTTATGTTATAACTATTTTGTTTGTCTAATAGTTTAAGAGGTTGAATAACAACTGAAGCAAATGAAAGATTACCAGAAAAATATTCCTCAAATTTCTTTCCATTTACAGAAATTGTTCCATTTCCTTGCTCTAAATAAACACGAGCTGTTGAAGATTTTCTTCTTCCAACTCCAAATTGATAGCGAGTTAAATCAAATGTATTTTTCATTATTTGCTTACCTTATTAATTAATACAAAATTCTTTTCTTGTGCTTTATGTGGATGATCAACACCAGTATAAATAAAAAGTCTTTTTAATTGTTGTCTTGAAAGCTTATTATGAGGCATTAAACCTTTAATAACCCTATATACCAACTCTTGAGAATATTTCTTAAGCATAACTTCAGAAGTTCTCTCTCTCATTCCTCCTGGATAACCAGAGTAATTGTAATATTTTTTGTTAGCAAGTTTATTTCCTGTTAAAACAACTTTATCTGAGTTTATTAAAACAATGTGATTTCCTAAATCAAGATTATAAATAAAATCTCTATTATTTTTTCCTCTCAAAATTCTTGATATTTCAACAGCAGCTCTTCCTAAAACCTCTCCGCTTAAATCAAAGAAGTATCACCCTCTTTCGTTTTTCACAGTTGGATTTGAAGTATACTGAGATAAACTATTTTTGTTTATTGATTTTTCTATTTTATCTGAGTTCATTTTGGTCTAAATTTTTAAGTCTGTATGTTAATTAAATTTTTAGTGAAAAATTAGAATAAATTTACATTTTTTCAAAAATGAATAAAAAATTTTCACTAAAAATCTAACTATTTTTATTTACAAATACAAATTTTTCATCCTCTATTAAAGCATTCTTTTGAATACTTTCTTTTTTAACTTTAAGTATTTTATATCTTTTTTCAACTTCTTTTAAATCAGAAATAGATAAAAATTTATCAACTATATTGTTAGATTTCTTAATATTATTGCCTAAATCAGTTTCTTTAAATTTTGAAAGCATTAATTCAACATTATTAAAACTTTTCAAAAAAAAATCAAACTCATCTTCTGCTATTCTTATTTGAGCATTATTAGCTAATTTCTTTAATTTATTCTTATCCATTTTATTGCAATTGCATTTTTTCTTTAATAAAATTAATTTTTCATAAATAAAGTCCAGAAGAAGGCGCTATGTTCTTATACTTCATATCTACTAAACCATTTAATCTAGAGCGCAAATGATTGACATCTTTATCAAATCTGTAATAATGCAAAGATTCTCCAACAATAGCTCTTATTTGATAACGAACAAAACCTTTAGCTATAATTCTAATAACAACAAAATCGTCCTTTTTTAAAACAATTATTTTTTCTATAGTTCTTATTGTATTTTTCTTATTTTTGTTTCTAAATCTACAATAAGAAAAATTAAAAAAATCATGAGTTCCTTGAAAATTTTTTATTATCTTTCTAAATTTGTTAACAACTATCGGTAAATTAAAATTTCAACAATAATTATCTTTAAAAATATCAAAAGCTCCTGTTTTTATATAATAACGATACTCTTTCAATTTAACATCGTTAATCGGATGAAAATCATTATTAACTTTTCGAACAGAATTAACAACAATAAAATCTCTTAATGATTTTCTTAATATTAATTCTAATTCTACAGATGATATTTCAAACGGAATTCTAACTGTAAAGTTTTGATCAAGAGCGTGAACTCCTCTATCAGTTCTACTTGAAGCTAATATTTTAACTTTACATTTGAAAACAGAACTTAATCTCTTCTGAATTAACCCTTGAACAGTAATAAAGTTCAATTGTTCAGACCATCCATAAAAAGATGTTCCATCATAAGATATAGAAACTAAAAAAAGGTTACTTTCAATATCAAGCATTTATAAATTAAACTAAGCTAAAAACAACTTCTGGACTATTATCTCCCAGCCTAGTACCTAATTTAATTATTCTGCTGTATCCACCTTGACGATCTTGATATCTTTTTCCTAAAACGTTGAATAATTTATCCATCAATTTAATTTCATTATTTGTTTCAGGATCTAAACATAAATTGTTTTTTCTATTATCTAAATAACGAAGAGATAGTCTACGAGAATGAAGATCGCCTTTTTTTGCTCAGTTAATAACCTTAGCTAAAAGTTTTGTTAGCATTTTTGCATGAGAAGAATTTACAACTACTTTCTCAAACATAATTACTTCACCTAATAAATTATTTCTAAGATGTTTTTTTCAAGCAGAATTTTTTCTTGGTTTAATTATATATGACATTGTTTTATTTTTCCATGAATATTTATAATAAACAAACTTCCAACTCAATTTTGTTTTTCTAAATTTATATTAAGTATATTTTAAGATTATAACTATTTAATTGAATTTAATTTATTTCTAATTCATTTAACAGTAATTTATTAATTTCTTTCGAAACTTCTAAAGCATTTACTAAAGCTTGCTTTGGAGTTATAGATCCATCAGTCTTTATATCTAAGATTAATTGTTCTTCTTGTTTGTCTAAGTCAACAACAACCAAATTAACTTTAAAAGAAACATTCTTGACTGGATTATAATTGCTATCAATAACAATCAATCCTTCTTCTTCTACTAAAAACTTCTGATCATTTTCTTTTTTGAATCCTCAGTGATTTCTACAGTATAATTCTATGCTTAAAACTGAATTTGGACTAACAGTACCCAAGTAAATTTCAGGATTTAAAATTTCAACAACGCCTTCAGAACTTTTAACATCATTACCAGTAACTTTGTAATCATTATCAGTGTTATTATTAATATTAACGTTTAATTTGATAATTTCTCCATCAAATTCCTTCTTTGATTTCAAAACTAAATTTTTTAAATTTAAAATAAGATAAGGTGGTGTTTCAACAAGTCCTTCTAAAGGAACAAACTCACTTTTTATTTGTTCTTTTCCGTTTCCAATTTTTACACCTAAAATTGCAATGCCATTTATGTAACTAAGCAAAATTCTTCTTAAATAATTTCCTAAAGTTATAGCAAACTCATTGGGAAGATTAATAAAAACAAAAGAATTATTTTCATCTTTATTTTTCTCATCTAAGCTTTTGATTTTTAAATTATTTAAAAGATCTTTTATTTCCATTTTTTTACAATTATTCCTATATTAATCTTTATTTTCGAGGTTTCTTTGGAGGTCGACAACCATTATGAGGTATTCCAGTCATATCTACCAATTCTTCAATCTTCAAACTACGAGTTCCAAAAAATTTTCTTATTGCGGCATCACGTCCAGAACCAATTCCACGAGCTTTGATCATAACATTGAAAATTCCAAATTCAACTGCTTTTTCAATAGCCGATTCTGCAACCTTTTGAGCAGCATAAGATGTTGATTTTTTAGCACCTCTGAAACCAGAACTTCCAGAACTTGCTTGTCATAAAACTTCTCCGTTTATTTTGCTAATATTAAGAATAGTGTTATTGAAAGTTGAATAAATATTAATACATCCCCTACCTTCGCTAACTTTTTTAATTTTCTTTTTATCCAATGATTTATTAGTTGTTTTTTTCATTTTTAGTTAAAATTTATTTTCTACTTAAGAGCTGTTGACTTTTTCTTATTAGCAACAGTTTTTCTAACTCCCTTATTAGTACGAGCATTATGACGAGAAGATTGACCTCTTATTGGTAAATGCTTAAGTCTTCTCAATCCTTTATAACAGGAAATTCTAATTTGTTCGTTTATATTTTGGGCAATAGCCTGTCTAAGCTCCCCTTCAATAACAAATTCTTTTACTTCTTTACCAATATCACTAATTTGCTTATCAGTCAAATTTTTAGCTTTAATCTTTGGATCAATACCTAACTTGTCAACTATTTTTTTAGCCCTAGATTTACCAATTCCAAATATGTATGTTAATGATATATCTATATTTTTAATTCCGGGAATATCAATGTTACTAATACGAACCATTGCTGTATACTTTCTTTAATTTTGTCTTTGCTTATGCTTTTGGTTAGAAGAACAAATAACTCGAAGTTTTCTCTTTCTTTTAACTATTTTGCAACAAGGGCAAATTGCTTTTATGGAACTTCTTACTTTCATAGTTATTTTGATCTATTCTTCCTTTATTTACTTTAACTAATTTACCAACATAAACTTTCTTTTCTAAAAATATCTAGTAAATTGTTTTCTTTCGAAGTTTTTCTAATAAAAAATGTAATTGAAAATTTATTATTTAATCTAAGAAAACAAATTTTCAGTAATTTTCATTGAAATTTTAAATGTTTTATTTAAAATATTTTTAGTATTTTTATGATAACAATGAAATTTCTTTCTGATAATAATTAAAAAAACAAAAATGAAATTTTTATTAATTAAGAAAAAAATTAGATTGTTTAAAAGATTAAAATCTATAAACAATTCTTCCTTTTCCAAGATCATAAGGAGAAATTTCTAGAGATACCCTATCTCCTTCAACAATTCTAATAATCCTCTTCCCTTTACGAAGACGACCTGCCATGTTAGCTATTATAACTTGTTTGTTCTCGCTTATTTCAACCTTGAATAAACCATTTGTGAGAATTCCTATTATCTTACCTTCTGCTTTTATAAAATCTTTAGCCATATTTCTATTATAAATATTTTACTCTATTTTTAATAACTATTATTAATTTTCGTATTAAATCGACAAAGTAAGAATTTCAACACTTTTACTGCCAATCAAAATTGTATGTTCAAAATGAGCATTCAAAAAACCATTAGAAGAAACAATTGTATTTCCATTAGAAGCAATTTTTATCTTATCATTTCCATATTGAACTAAAGGTTCAATGCAAATTATCATTCCTGGTTTAATCAAATCTCCTTCGTAATTTATCTTATAGTTTGGAATAAAAGGATCCATATGAAGCCTTCTCCCTATTCCATGACCTCCATATTCTTTAATAACAAAGCAATTTTCTTTTTCAACATAATTTTGTATAATAGATCCTAAATCACGAGTTGTTGTTTTCCCAGGAATAATCTTTTTAATTACTTCATTCAAAGATGATTCAGTAACTTCAATCAATTTCCTTTTTTTATCGTAAAAATCGCCTTCCACAAGAAGAGGATCTTCTAGTAAAATAGTTACAGCAGCATCACCATGAAAACCTTTATAACTACAAGCTACATCAACAGAAATTAAATCACCAAAAGAAAAACATCTATCATCTGGAACACCATGAGTTAATTCGTCATTTATAGAAACACAAATTGATCCAGGAAAACCTCCATAACCAAAAGAAGAAGATTTTGCTCCATTTTTGTTCATTATCGAAACGGCAATTTTCTCTAAATCTTTTCCAGTTAAACCTGGTTTTATTTCTTCTCTAATAGTTTTAATAATCAAAGCAACTATTTTTGAAGCAATCCTTGAATATTTAAGCATAAAAAAAATTAGTTATTTTCTATAATATTCAATAAATTTTTCTTGATAGTTTCTTCGATGTTTTCATCACTCTCAATTGTCAAAGGAAACATTTTTCTTTTTTTGTTCTTTTCTTCTTTATCACTTTCTGCGAATTTCTGAATAACTTTCAAACTATTTTGAAGATAATATTCAATAAAGAAGTCAGTGAACTTGTTAATTTGAGAAATAGTGAATTTTTCATCATTAAGAGGACAAGAATATTCAGAATCTATCAAATTAGACTGTCTATCATGAGCTTTAAAACAAAGAGGGCAAAGAAAATAATTTGATTTTGTTTTAATCAATACATCAAAAGAAAGAGGATTCGAAACAATCATCTTGGATATCTCAATTCCAAAATCTTCCAATTTATTTTCAAGATTTTCAAACTGACTGATATTTATTGGATAATTCACAAGAACAATGTTAAAATCACTCTTCTGACGCTTTTCGCTTTCATTAATTATTAGATCAATTACTTTATCACTAAAATCATCTTCATTGACTTTCTTAGCAAAAGAACAAAGATCTTTTTTATCTTCTTCTAACTTCAAGTTTGAAAACAACTCTTTCGACTTAGCAATATCATTCAAACCTAGAAAAATTATTCCATTATTTTGAAAATTTATTTGATTAAACAAAGGCGGTAGAAGTAAAACAGTGACTTTCGTAAAAAATTTCTTTTCCATTTTTTTTCCTTTCAAAGTTTAAATTTATACTTTAATATTAAACTTTTTTTAGTGAATTACAATTAATAATTAATCATAAGACTGAATATATTCATATTTATTTTTTATCTGATTAAATAATTCAATTCCGATGCTAACTCCATTAAATCAATTAATGAAAGAAGGATAATTTCTTTTTGAAAACTTATTATTAGAAGAAAAATCTTCATCAAAAAAAATTTGATCAAAAAAGAAATTAAGAACTATTACAAAAATACTTCATATAAGAATAAGTTTATTTATTACTTTTCTTATCAATTTTTCAGTATAACTTCCAGAAGGAATCCCATCAAAGTAAATTCCTCTTTTTCTTAAATCATCACTTATTTCTTTAGGCTTAACTTGAAAGTTATAAATTAACATTCAATTAGAAAGAAAAGAAACAATTAAATAAGTTGGAAATGATAAATAAAATTTAGAATTTCTGTTGCTAATTTTTGAAAAAACATCTCTAAAATTTGACTTTTCATTATTTAAAGCTAAAAATGATTGATAAAAAATAGGAGAATCAGTTTTAAAAGAGTTTAAATTTTGACTAGAATTTTTAAAACTATCAATAAAAGGTTTTTTTTCTTGAGATAAAAACATTGAACTAATATGATAAATAAAATTTATAATTCAACTAAGTTGAATTAAATTCATAAGTCCAAAACTCATTTTAAAACCAAATTTAAAACGATTATTATCTAATAAATTATTATTATTAAAGTAGATATTATTAGTTTCAACAGGAACCTCTCATTTCAAATTAGAAATTCAAGAAAAGATTAAGGTTAATAGGAATAAAACTGAAAGAGAAAATAATTTTCTTGAAAACAATATATTTTTAATATTAGTTAAAGAAAAAAAACTTAAATTTTCCTCAGTTGAAAGTGAAAAACTATTTTTCAACCAATTAACAGGAATTGTTTCTGTAAACAATACTAAATTAAAACCATTACAAACTCCATAATCACTAATTAAGCCCATAATTATTTCTAACAAACAATTAGAAGCAAAAAAAGCTAAATAAGTAATAAACATTGAATAATAAGAATAATTCTTATCATGCCAATAATAATATAATCCATATAAAGAAAAAATATTAGATTTTAAAAATTTTGATACATTAAGTTTTATTCTCTTAATTTTTTCTCCATTTTGATTATCATTATTAAATAAATAATTGTAAAAAGCAAAAAAATTTGATATAAAAAAACCAATTTGCAAGTGAATATTAATTCCTGAAGAAAAAATATTAATAGGGCCATTTGATGATTTTCCTAAAAAATATTCACCAGGAAAAGGAATTAAATACTTTCCTAAAAAGTAAATAAATAATAGAAAAAAAGTGTAAAAAAATGAAAGAAAAAAGTTTTGATACTTTAATCTAATTCTTTTAATTTTACTGCTATTATTATCTTGCATTTTATGTTAAGATTTGATAACTTTTCCACCAGCATTTTCAATCTTTGTTATTGCTGAATTAGAAAAAGAATGGGATTTAATAGTTAAGCTTTTAGTCAAATCTCCATTTCCTAAAACTTTTGTTTTCTTCTTATCAAGAGAAAAGTCTAATAATTGACCATTCAATATACTTTCATTTTCTTCTAAATCTTTTAAATTTATTAAATTATAATCATAACCTTCATGAAAGAAACCAACTTTTGGTAATCTTCTATAAATAGGAGTTTGGCCTCCTTCAAAACCTAATCTAACTCCTCCGCTCTTTCTAGCGTTTTGTCCTTTAGTTCCACGACCACAAGTTTTTCCACGTCCAGATCCAATACCACGACCTTTTCTTTTCTTGTTCTTTGTTAAAGGAATAATATATTTATCAAACATAATTATCAATTATTTCTTTTTCCTGTTAATTTATCTAATGCTAAAAAAGAAGCTCTAACAACATTTAATTTATTATTAGAACCAATGATTTTCGCACTAACATCTTTAATTTCCAAAAATTTAAAGATAGTATTTAAAGAACTACCAGCCTTTATTCCATTACCTAACGGAGCTGGCTTTATCATTATTTTTGTAGCTTTAAATTTAAAGAAAATATCATGAGGAACTGTACGAGTTTCATTAGGAAAATAACTAACTAAATTTTTCTTGGCTTTTCTTACAGCTTTTTTAATTGCAGAAGAAACTTCATTTCCTTTTGCACATGCAAATCCAATGGCTTTTTTCTTATCATCTTTAACAAGCATTAAAACAGAAAAATGAAATCTTCTTCCACCCTTTGTTACTTTAGTAACTCTTTTTAATTGCAGCATTTCTTGCTGAATAAAATCTTCACTTTTATTATTATCTAAAAAAGTCTTTTTTTCTTTTTTCATTAAAAATTAATTCCTAACTTTCTCATTGCTTCACAAAAAACTTGAATCTTTCCGTGATAAATATAACCATTTCTATCAAAAACAATATTATTAATATTTTTATCAGCAAGAAGTTTAGCAAATTCTAATCCTAATTTCTCAGCATACTGCTTAGAATTTAAATTCACTATTAATTCAGAATTTTCTTTCTTATTATCAATTCCTAAATTACGAGTACAAAGATAAATTAAAGTTTTTTGATTAGTGTCATCAATTGCTTGAGCAGTTAAATAACGATTTGATTTAGAAATTATAACGCGAGGTCTTTGCAAATCTCCTAATATTTTCTTAGTTCTATTTTTTCTAATTTGTCTATGCTGTTGACGATTGAAATTTGACATATGTATTTCTACTTTTTAGCTTCTTTTTTCCCTGATTTTATCTTAATAGTTTCACCTTGGTAAAAAATTCCTTTTAAACTCTTAACAAAAACATTAGGTTTTCTGAAATCTCTTATCTTAGAAGCAAACCAACCAACTTGTTGCTTGTCAGCGCCTTTTATAATTAACTTTGTGCTGTTTATACAATCAACAGTTAACCCAGAAGGAACTTTTAATAAAATGTTATGAGAATATCCAAGAGAAAAATCTAAAATGCTATTATTTAAACTAACCTTATAACCAACTCCTTTAATATCAAGAACTTTTTGGTAACCATCCTTAACACCTTTTAACATGTTGTTAATAAGTGAATTCATTGTTCCTACAATGGCTTCGTTTTTTTCTTCTGTTTCAAAAACAGGTTTTGTTTTAATAGAATTATCTTCAATTATCAAATCAACTTGATTATGAATATCTTGAGTTAATAAATTATTACTATTTTTAACAATTAGTTTTCTTAATATTGAATCGTACGATACCGAAACATCTTCTGGAATTAGAAGAACTCTATCTGCAATTTTTGACATATTTTAATTTAGCTAATAAAAAAGATAAGCTCTCCTCCCACTTTATTTTCTAAAGCTTCTCTATGAGTCATTAAACCTTTAGAAGTAGAAATTAAATAAACTCTTCTTCCTAAACAATTTTTTCTTATTTCTTCATTCGTAAAGTAAATACGTTGAGAAGGCTTTGAAATTCTTTTTAATTGATTAATAGTACTTAATTTATTAAAGTGTTTAATTTTAACTTTAATTTCTCTTTTGTCTTTAGTAACTCAATTTTCTAAAAGAAAACCTCTATCCTTTAGTTTTTCACAAATTAATCACTTAAACTTAGAAAAAGGAAAGGATACTTCGCGATAAGAACGCATATTTGCATTTCTTATTCTTGTTAACATATCTGAAATTGGATCAGTTATCATGATATTTTATTAATATTTCCTTATGAACTACTCTATTGAGTTTCTCTTTAATTTTGAAGGTCTGTTCTAAAACCTATTTTGCTTTAAATTACTTATCAGAATTATCTGAATTTTTTATAAAACATAATGAAGTTAAATATTCATTCAAATTTGATCAATTAACATCAGTTTTAATGTTAATCAGAATAACTTGAATTAATAAAAAACTAATCAAAATTCTTTTTACTTTTTATTTAATAAAGATATTTGAATATCAATTAAAAAATAATTCTTAATTAGTTTTTAGTGCTTTTAAAGTAAAATTGACGAAGATAATAGTAATTACAAATTTACATTTCTTTTCAATAATATCTATCAAGAAGCTTTTTTAAATCCTGGAATATAACCTTGACAAACGAATGAACGAAAGCATATTCTACATAAAAGGTATTTTTGGAATACTGATCTAGATCTTCCACAAGAAAAACATCTTGTGTAACCTCTAACTTTAAATTTAGGACTTCTTTTTGATTTTTCTATAAGTGATTGTCTTGCCATGTTAATTTAATGTTTGTTTATTTGTTATTTTAATCATTCCTTTAAATGGAAAGTTTAATAAGTCTAATAAATATTTATTTTCTACTTTTTCTTTAGAACTAAATACAATATTAATTTGTAATCCTTGATTTTTAAAGATTAAATCATAAGGAACCTCATGGAATATAGTCAAATCTGAAACTCCCATATTGTAATTTCCATTTCTGTCAAATCCACTTGGAGAAATTCCTCTTAAATCTCTAATTCTAGGAATATAAAGAAGAATTAATTTGAAAAGAAAATTTCAAGCTTTCTTCCCCCTTAGTGTAACTCTGCAACCAATCGGCATTCCTTCTCTTAATTTAAAAGCTGTAACAGATCTTTTTGCCTTATTAATTATAGGTTTCTGACCAGTAATTTTATTTAAAGCTGTTGCAGTATTATCCAAGAGTTGTTTATTAGTGGTTGCTTGACTTACAGCACTACTTATAACAATTTTTTCAATCTTAGTAACTCTTTCAGGAGAAGTAAATGAAAATTTCTCCATTGAAGAATCTTTTATTAATTTTTGTTTATCTATTTGTCAATTTTCTACTTTTAACATGGTTAACTCTTATTATTTTCTTCCCAAAGAGTAACATTTGAAATATGAATAGGGATTAAAATTTCTTTAGTTTTACTCTTCTCTTCTGCTGATTTTGAATTCTTCTTAACAAACTTTACTCTGCTAATATTTTCTAAGTAGACAACCTCTTTATTTCTATCAATTTTTTTATAAAACCAATAGTTTTATTAAACTTGCCACTAACTACTTTTACTGAATTTCCAGATTTTAATTTAAACTTTGCCATAATTACTAAACAACCTCAGGAGCAAGTGAAAGAATTTTCTTATGTCCTCATTCGTCAAACTCACGAAGAATTGGAACGAAAATTCTAGTTCCCATATAAGCTCTATCACCAACTTTAACAATAACAGCATAGTTTTCACTAAACTTTATTAAAGTTCCGTCTTTTCTACGAAAGCCTTTTTTTGTATTAACTATTAAAGCTGTAACAACTTTTCCTTTTCCAACATTAGCTCAAGGAATCGCTTTTTTAACAGTAGCAACAACTAAATCTCCGATATTACTAAATTTTCTATTAGATCCACCAAGACATCTTATAACTAAAAGTTCTTTTGCTCCAGAATTATCTGCAACAAGCAAACGTGATTCATTTTGTAACATTTTTATTTTTTAGCCTTCACTTTTACATCAACAACTAAAAACCTTTTTGTTGCAGAAAAAGGTCTAGATGGCTTTATATCAACAACATCTCCTAAACTTAATTCAAAATTCTCATTATGAGCTTGGATTTTTTTGTTAGTTTTAATAACTTTTTTATATTTAGGATGAGATTTATAGTAAACCACATTGACAGCAACTGTATTTAGATTTTTTTGTGAAACTACAACACCAGAAAGATTCTTCATATTAATTTTTAGTTAAGATTATTTTTAGCCTAATTTTTCAACTTTACCACTTTGATTAGAAATTTCTCGAGCAATCTCTTTTCTTATTTTTGCAATTAAAGAACGATTTTTCAACTCTCTAGATTGTGCATTCATCTTTAAGAAAAATAAAAGTTTTTTCTTTTCATCTAATGTTAAACCAGTATTTTGTTCCATCTTAACTTTTTTCCTTTTAAATTTATTAAATTATTCTAATTCGCTTTTTTCAGCTGAATCTCGAATTACAATTTTGCATTTCACTGGCAATTTATAACTTGCAGCCTTTAGTGAATTAATAGCTATATCTCTAGGAACACCAGTTAACTCAAACATTATTGTTCCTTCTTTAACAACAGCAACTCAAGAATCGATAGAACCTTTTCCTGATCCCATTCTAACTTCAAGAGGTTTTTTACTTTTAGGCATATGAGGAAATATATTAATATGCATTTTTCCAAACTTTTTAATATATTTACTAATTACTTTTCTAGTAGCTTCTATTTGATTATTTGTTATTCAATTACCTTCTAAAGCTTGTAATCCATAATCACCTCAAGTTAAAAACTTATTTCCTTTAGCTTTACCAGTGTACTTTACTTTATGAGCGTATTTATATTTGGTTTTTTTCGGTATTAACATTGCGATATTCTCCTACTTCATTTCTGAAAGTTAGTATTTTCTTTCCTCTTTGTCTTCCTTTGTATATTCAAACAGAAATACCTATTTTTCCATAAGTAGCTTTTGCTTCTGATTTTGCAAAATCAATAATACTTACTAATGTGCTTAAAGGAACTTTTCCTGAATTTACTTTCTCTGTTTTAGCTATTTCAGATCCGTCTAATCTACCACTAATTTTTACTTTTATTCCCTTGACTTCTTTTTGAGCAGTCACTTTACTAATAACAGTCCTTAAAGCAACTCTAAAAGGAGTTCTTGCTTTAATTTTTGAAGCAATCAAGTTAGCAACGTATTGAGCATTAGAAAATACTTTTTTGATTTCAATTAAATGAATTTTAACATTGATCTTCTTGTTGTCAACAATGTCTTGAACCCTTTTAACAATCTTTTCAAGTCTTTCGTTGTTTTTTTCTACTAAATAATTAACATTAGTAGTACTAACAAAAACAAATAATCCTGAAGAAGATCTTTCTATTCTAATTTGAATAACATCTCTAGAAATCGAAGAAATGAAATCTCTAATTAGCATGTCTTGTTTAAGAAGATCAGCTTGTTTCTTTCCTAATGAAAAATAATAACTGTTTCAACTTTGGTTAATTCCTAAGCGCAAAGCGTATGAGTTAGCTTTTTGAGCCATTTTATTTTTTTTAAACCTCTCTTTTGATATGAAAATGAAATAGTGAAATATATCAGAATATTGTTTTGCAACTAATTAAGATTAATATCACAATTGACTCCAAATATCTTATTTTTATCTCTCATAATTAGATAAATATTATCCAAAAAAACATTAAGATAAAAAATTCCTCGTATTATGAAGATGATTATTAATGATTCAAACAAACCTCTTTCAAAATAAAAAATTTAAAATATTTTTTTTGATTAAGGAAAGTATTTTTATTTAGAATCAACTAAATTATTCTTTGAATTAATTTTAGCCTGTGTTTTGTTTAAATAAACAAAATTAGAAAATTAACTTAGAAAATAACAAGAATTATTTTGCTAATAAAGAAATTGTAAGATGACATTTTCTTTGCTTAATTGTATCAGCACGACCCTTAGCTCTAAAGAATATTTTCTTCCTAATAATTCCCTTATCAACTTTAATCATATCGATGAAAATTGTTTTATTTAAAAAATTTTCATCTTCCTTGTTGTTATTTATTAACTGCTTATAAGCACCTTGAAGGATTTTAAAAATTATTCTACTTGGTTTTTGAGGAGCATTTTGTAAATAGTATAAAGAAGGAACTACTTCTTTATTTCTAATTAAATCTGCAACAAGCAGCATTTTTCTAGGAGAAATAGATATTTGTTTACTTTTTATTAATAAAGAATTCATAAATTAACGCTTTCCAGCTTTTCCATGAGTACCAAAAGTACGAGTTGGTGAAAATTCTCCTAGTTTATGACCAACCATATCTTGAGTGATAAAAACATTAATATGTTTTTTTCCATTATGAATAGCTAATGTGTTATCAACCATTTCAGGATGAACAACAGAACTACGAGATCAAGTCTTTATTACTAATTTACCTTTTTCTCGCAAGTTATTTTTTCTTACCTTTTCCAACAAACGTTCACTAATGAACTGTTGCTTTTTGAGCGACCTTGACATTTTAAGTTTATTTTCCTACTATCCTTTTAATTACTAATTGTTATTTGATTAAACTATAATAATGATTAAAGATTATACTTTTCTCTGCACTTTAACTATTTATATATTAATTATATTTTTAGCTATAAGCAATTCTTAATAAATTTTTAGTGCTTTTATGATAACAATGAAATTTCTTTACAATTTTTTTTATTCTTAATAAAAAATCAAAATCTTTAATTTAAATTATATTAAAATGGAGCTAAATTAAAGTTTTATGCTTTAATTAAAACAATTCACCTACTTAAATTCAAAAATTTAAGTAGAGTTGAAAAAATCACATTTTTACAAGTGATTTAAAAAATAAGATAATGTTAACAACAAAAATTAACGCTTTTTAGCATTATGACGAGTTCTAACAATATATTTATCAGAATGTTTATTAATTTTTCTAGTTTTCTTACCTAAAGTTTTCTTTCCTCAAGGACTAAGTGGAGATTTTCTTCCTATCGGAGATTTACCTTCACCACCACCGTGTGGATGATCAATAGGATTCATAGCAGAACCCCTAACAGTAGGTCTTATCCCTCTTCATCTATTTCTTCCAGCTTTTCCTAGTTTGATAAGACTATGTTCTTCATTACCAACTCTTCCGATAGTAGCTCTACAGCAAGCTAGAATTTTTCTAACCTCTTTAGATATCAATCTAACTAAAACATATTTTCCTGCTTCTTCTTTACCGATAATTTGAGCATAAGCACCAGCACTCCTTGCAATCTGACCACCTTTCAAAGGTTTTAGCTCAATATTATGAATATCAGTTCCAACAGGAATATTTTTTAAAGTAGTATTGTTTCCAACTTTTATCGAAATGTTTTCATCAATTCCACTAAGAACCTTATCTCCTATCTTTAATCCATCAGGAGAAAGAATAAAACTGCTTGTTCCATCTTTATAAGAAATAAAAGAAATAAAACAGTTTCTGTATGGATCATATTCAATACTTTTCACTGTTCCTTCAATGCCATCTTTGGAATACCTTTTAAAATCAACCAAACGATAGATTTTTTTATGACCACCGCCTTGATGTCTAGTTGTTATAACACCTTGGTTATTTCTACCTGAATGACTATTTAATTTAACAAAAAGTTTTTTTGGATACTTTTTAACAATAGAAGATGTTTTTTGCTTATAATTTACTAAAACTGTATTTCGACTAGAATTTGTAATCGGTTTTAAATGTTTCATATTTATTATTCTTTAACCTCTGTAAATGATGGTTCAACAGGTGAAGAAGGGTTTTGAGATTGACTTTCAAAAGCATCTCCTATTGAATAACCAGACTTTAATTTAACAAAAACTTTTTTCTTTAGTTTAGTGTAAATATTCCTTTTAGGATTTTTCAATATTGGCTTTTCACGAGAAACATTTATTTTTTCAATTTTAACATTAAAAAGATCTTCTATTTTCTCTTTAATTTGAAACTTATTAGAAGAAGGATCTACGTAAAAAGTATAAATGTTATTGTTTTTCTTTTGTTCTTGAGATTTTCAAGTAAGAATAAATTTCTTAATAATTTGTTCGTTTGACATAAAATCGTTTTTTGACTAACTTTTTAATTAGTTAGTTAATCTTTTCTCCATTTCAAAAATAGCTTCTTTAGTGAATAAAACAAAATGAGAAGAAAGTATCTTAGAAACATTAATTTGAGAAGCACTTGTTAAAGTAACTTTAGAAAGATTATCAAAAGATTTTCTTACTTGAAGACTTAACTCATTAGGATAAGATAAAACAATTAAAACTTTTTTTTCTTCTAAATTTAAATTCTTTAAAAAAAATAAAGCATCCTTTGTTTTATAATTTTTAAGATTTAATTCATCAACAATCAAAATCTCTTTCTCTGACATTTTCTTACTTAGAAGAGAACTAAGAGCACTTTTTTTAACTTTTTTATTAAGTTCTATAGTATATCTTTGCTCTCCTGTAGGACCAAAAACGACTCCACCACCTCTTCATTGGGGAGATCTAATAGAACCTTGTCTTGCTCTACCAGTTCCCTTTTGCTTTCAAGGTTTTCTCCCACCACCAGAAACTTCTCCTTTCGTCTTTGTCTTACTAATAGTTTGCCTATTGTTAAAAAGACTATATCTATTATAAAGAGAAATCAATTGAGGAGAAAATTCATAAGATCAAACTTTGGGATCAAGTTTAATAGATTTAACCTCTTTACTATTTTGACTAAAAATTTCTTTTTCCATTTTTGTTAATTATTATCCATCCTTCTAAGTATAATTTTCATTAAGAAATAAATACTAAGCATTCTTTTTGATTATCAATAAACCATCTTTAGGTCCAGGAACACAACCTTTAATTAAAATTATGTTCTTGTCTTGAAGAATTTTATAAATTGTCAAGTTTCCAACAGTTCTTTGTTCATTTCCCATTCTTCCTGGAAGTTTTTTTCCTTTAAAAACTCTGTTAGCTGCAATAGAACCCATTGAACCAACTCCACGATGATAACCAGATCCATGACCCATTGGCCCTCTAGAAAAATGATACCTTTTTATAACACCAGCAAAGCCTTTTCCTTTTGAAGTTCCAGTAACTTTAACTTTATCTCCTTCATTGAAAATGCTTGAGTCAACGATATCACCAACAGAATATCCCTCCATGTTTCGAATTTCTCTCAAATATCTCTTCGCAGAAATATTGTTTTTCGCTAAATGTTGAATCTCTGATTTATTTAAACTTTTTTCTTTACAATCTTCAAAAGCCAACTGCAAAGCTTTATATCCATCTTTTTCTTCATTCTTAATAGAAGAAACTATATTGGGTGTAACTAATACAACAGTAACAGGAAGCAAAAATTCTCCATTAGGAGAAAATATTTGAGTCATCCCGATTTTCTTTCCCATCAAAGCTAAAGCCATAATATTTTTATTTCCTTTTTTTTACATGAACTATTTTCGATTAGAAAAATAGAAACTTTTTCAAAAACAATCTAAAAGTTTTATATTAAACTATTCCTATTGTAACTAGGAAATAACTAAATTTTATAATCAAGCAGTGATTTTTATAACAGGTTGCAAAACAAGCCTTTAATAATAGAAACGCTAAGTCAATCAATTTGCAATTTACATATTAATAATAAATTCTCGATAAGTAATACTCATTAAAATTAAATTGCTAAATTATTTTCACTAAAAAATAGAAATGTTTTATTTAAAATATTTTTAGTCATACAATTCAAGAATTGATTAAAGTTTAAAGTTTTAAGCAAAAAAATAAATAAATAAAGATTGAATAAAACGACATTTAATCATCACAATTAACAAAATTGTTATAAATTGTTTTTAATAAATATAAAGTCTTTTTATTTTCAAGGACCCTTTAAAATTTAAAGATATCTATAATGATAGAATTAGCAAGTAAATAATAAAATGATCAACGCCAAAAAATGTTTAATAATAGACGGTAACAATTTAATTCATAGAACATTTCATGCTTCAAAAAAGTTAGAATGAATGGGAGAAAATAAAGAAGTGTATATTTTTCTAAAAGTATTCATCAGTGTAATAAAAAAAGAAAATTATGAAAAACTTTTTATAGTATTCGATGAAGGTAAAGAAACTTTTCGAAATGTCATTAATAAAGATTATAAAGCAAACAGAGAAAAATCTTCCGACGAATTAATTAGTCATTTAAAAAACATTCAAGATTTAATAAATAAATCAGGATTATTCTTCACAAGCAATAAAAATTTTGAAGCTGATGATCTAATAGCTTCATTTATAAAAAAATTTAAAGAAAAATCAGATTTTGAATTTCACATATTTTCACAAGATAAAGATTTATTTCAATTATTAGACAAAAATGTTTATATTTTAAGATATGACAAAAATAAAAGTCTGGAGAAATTTGGAACTAAAGAATTTTTTAAAATTAATAATTTTTCACACAATAATTTCAAATACTATCTTGCTTTAATGGGAGATAAAGTTGATAATATAAAAGGTATTCAAGGAATTGGAGAAAAAAGAGCAAAATATATTGTAGAAAACTTCCAAAATGTAGAAAATACCTTTTTAAATATAAACTCAATCCCTAAGGAAATAAAATCAGCAATAGAAGGAAAAGAAAAAGAAATAGAAGAAAATCTTAAAATGGTTTCTTTAGAAGAAAATATAGAAATAAAAAAATGAGAAGAATACAATTTCTCATGAGAAAGTTTTAAAAATGAATATTATTTAATCAATTTTTGTAAAGAAAGAAAATTAAATAATATTCTTTTATCATTAAATGGTACCCAAAATCGGACTCGAACCGACACAGAAAAATCTATTGGATCTTAAGTCCAACGCGTCTACCATTCCGCCATTTGGGCAATTTTTCTTATATCTTTTCACTGGCAGAGGTGACAGGAATCGAACCCGCGCAATCGGATCTGAAGGCCGATGTTCTACCATTGAACTACACCTCTCTGAAATTTATTTAAAAATAATCAGATTAATTATAGATTTTGTGAAAAGTTTCTCAGATATTAATCTGAAGGTTTATAAACCTTTTTCAATTTTTAAATTATTAATGGTGACCCGTACGGGACTTGAACCCGTGAATCCATGCGTGAAAGGCATGTGTGTTGACCGCTTCACCAACGGGCCTTTTATTATTAAAAAAGATTAAAAAATCTTTTTTAGAGATTCTAAATCAATATAACCTTCAACTCTTCTTAAAAGTTCACCATTTTTAAATAAAAAAATAGTTGGAACGGAAAGAATATTAAAAGCAGGATCTTGAGAAATTTCAAAAGACTTTTCAGCATCTATTTCTAAAATTAATACATCAGGTCTTTCTTTATCAAAATCATTAATAACATTTTGTAATTTCTTACAAGGAGAACATCATTTAGTTGAAAATTTTACAAGAATAGATTCATGAAAATTATCCTCTTTAAGAAAATAATTAAGTTTCTGAATATCATCTATTAAAATTTTCATTTTTTAAATAAACCTAAATAAATATTACAATTATTCAACTTCTTCATTAATTTTTGAATTAGAGAATAAAAGACAACTTATTCAGAAAAGATTAGAAAATAATGCAAGCAATGAAACTCAAAACAAACCATTATAACTTGTTTTATAAATAGTTCCATCATTTGATTCAAAAGACTCATAAAAAACACTTTCAAATGTGTATTTAAGTTTCCTAATAGATATTTTATTTTCTAATTCTCCATTATCATTGTTTTCATTAGAAGAACTACCTTCTTTAATCGGAGTAGCTTCAATACAAATATTACTAAAGTCTACATCCAATGAATCTTTATTACCATTTTGAGATTTAACTCTAAATCTTTTATTTTGTAAAGTAGTTTCTGACTGTGATTTCTTCATGAATTATGAACTTGTCTAAAATAATTTTCCTTTTACTTTTACAATAAGATTGATTTAATCACCATTATTAATTTAAAAACTAATTGGAGCGAATGAAGGGAATCGAACCCTCATAATTAGCTTGGAAGGCTAATGTTCTACCATTGAACTACATTCGCATATAATTTCTAATAATTTTTTAAAATTAAAGAAATTCTGAATTCATTAAAATGGTGGTTTGAGACGGGATCGAACCGCCGACCTTTTGATCTTCAATCAAACGCTCTAACCAACTGAGCTACCAAACCATTTATATAACTAACTTAAAATCGATAAAAAGCAACAACTCTAGATTGACAATTATTATCATAAAAATTTTTGACTTTTATATCAGAAAAACAAGTTAATACTATTTTTATAATCTCATCTTGCTGTTTGTAGCCAATTTCAAAAATAAGCAAGAATTTATCCTTAAGAAAAAATCTAGATTTTTCAGCAATTTCCTGATAAAATCAATATCCATTATTCTCAGCAACAAGAGCTTCTTTTGGCTGCGCTTTAGTATATGGATCAAGATGATTATATTCTTCAATTCCTATATAAGGAGGGTTAGAAATTATAACATCAAATTTTCCTCGCACATTAGAAAAAACATCACTTTTAAAAAAAACAATACTATCAACATTTAAATTTCTGGCATTATTCCTAGCTACAGAAAGAGCGTTTTCATTAATATCCAATGATTTAATTCTTCAGAGATTATTATTCTTTGCAAGAGATATAGAAATATTTCCAGAGCCTGTACCAATTTCCAAAATATCAAGTTTATCATCACAAGTTCAAATTTCACTAATTAATTCTAAAGCTTTAGAAATAAGTATTTCTGTATCATGTTGAGGAATAAAAACACCAGGTTGAATTTCAAAAGAATTGCCATTAAAAAAACATTTTTTAGTAAGATAAGAAACTGGTTGTTTTTCTAAAAAATGTTTTTTAATTTTATCACAAATATCAAAATATCTATTACTATTAATATTTTCTAAGTTGAAATTTAACCAAAATTCTTCACTAGAAGTTGAACAAATTAATATTATATTTTTTTGAAAAATATCAAGTTGATCTTCAGAATAATAGTTCAAATAAAATTTATCTCTAAGAAGTTCTGAAAAATAGTTCAAACACGAACTATAAGAATAAAGTTTATTCATAAAATTTTTGAAAACAACAAAGATAAAATTAAAAAGAGTTTTCAATGGTGGAAATGATGGGATTGAACCCATGTCCTTTGAGTTAGCTAATGTTATTACGTCTACAATTTAGACTGCTAGTTAAAGAAAGCAATCAAGTCTTATTAGTGAATAAAATTTTGGTTTTTATTTTAACCTAGGAATATTCAAATCCAAAAAATTAATGATGTTTTTAGTATAAACTAAGGTATTCACTTTACCATTACTTATTTAAAAAAAAATAAGATTTTAAACAGATATTTAATCTTTTATTAGGAAATCTTCCTAAATGGTTTGTTATAAACCGTGAAAATAGTAAAAATTAAAAAGCTAAAAGAAGACTATTTTCTTTGTAAGTATCAACTATGAATTCCTTACTTTCTTGCACAAATTTTTGATTTTTTGAGTTTATTGCAATAATAACAACTAAAACAAGTCAAATCTCGCATTCCCTTGGTACGGGACAAGGGACTTGCACCCTCACGTATCTCTACATTAGATCCTAAGTCTAACGCGTCTACTATTTCGCCAATCCCGCTTTTTTTATATTTTGAATTAATGGTGTCCCGCAGAGGATTCGAACCTCTGACCCTTTGGTTAAAAGCCAAATGCTCTACCGCTGAGCTAGCGGGACATATTTAAAAATAAAACCTATTACATATAAAAAAATGTAACAGGAAATTATTTTAATAACTTAATTTTAGAAAAAATTAAAAATTATTGTGGTTTTTTTCTACTTTAGCTAAATTTAAAGAAGCTTTTCCAACGTAGTAAGTTTCAAATAAAAATGATAGCACTTTAAATGATCCGTATACAAGAATTGCGTAATTTCAAATATTTGCATTTTTTGTGTAATTTTCGAAAAAAGTTTTAAAACCTTCTGCTTTAAATATACAGTAACCAAAGTAAACCAAAGGAACAACAATAAGACTGTTAAGTAATGAGTTAAGAAGTGTATTATAAACTACTAAATTTTCCTCTCTGTTGCTTAATCCGAAGTATCTTTTCATATTCTTGATAATATTTACCTTTCTCTTTTTATAAAGCACAATTAAATGGTTTAACCGAATTTTTATGCTATATTAAGAATTTTTAATCAAAATTTTATTATAAAAACCTTTTTGCTTAAAAGTAAAAATAATAATCCTTTAGGATTAGTTATTTAAAAACATTATATTTTTTACAAATATTTATTTTTTAATTATCAAACAATTCAATGTATATTTAGTTTATTAAACAAATCATTAAAAAAATTTTCTAAATAAGAAAAAAACATTTGGGAAATTAATTTTTTTAACAAACTAATTTGCAAGTTTTTTATTCTTTGTTTAGATAACAAAATGGCTGGGATAACTGGATTCGAACCAATACATGAAGGAGTCAAAGTCCTTTGCCTTGCCATTTGGCTATATCCCAAAAAATTCTTTTAATGGTGGGAGAAGAGGGATTTGAACCCCCAACCTATTGATTTACAGTCAACTACTCTGCCAGATTGAGCTATTCTCCCTTTTTAAATAAAATGGTGCTGACTATAGGAATCGAACCTACAACCTACCGCTTACAAGGCGGTTGCTCCGCCAAATTGAGCTAAGTCAGCAAACAGCAAATTCTTAATGGTAGAGTATAACGGGCTCGAACCGCTGACCCTTTGCTTGTAAGGCAAATGCTCTCCCAACTGAGCTAATACTCTAAATTAAATAGAAAAACCCTACTAACGCAGAGTAGGGCTAATCTAATAATAAATTTTTAATATTAAATACTACTTAATATTATTTTAATATTTTAGTTACAGTTCCTTCTCCAACTGTTCTTCCACCTTCTCTAATTGAGAATTTAGTATTAACTTCAATAGCAACAGGAGATATCAAAGTAACCTTCAATGGTAAGTTGTCTCCAGGCATAACTAATTCAACACCTTCTGGTAATGAAATTACACCAGTAACATCAGTAGTTCTAAAGTAAAATTGTGGTCTGTAATTTGAAGCAAAAGGAGTGTGTCTTCCCCCTTCGTCCTTACTTAAAACGTAAATTTCTGATTCAAATTCACTATGAGGAGTAATACTTCCAGGTTTTGCTAAAACTTGCCCTCTTTGAACTTGTTTTCTATCAATTCCTCTTAAAAGAACACCAGCATTATCACCAGGAATTGCTTCTGTTAATGTTTTTTTGAACATTTCAATTCCAGTAACAATAGCTTTAATACTATCCTTGAAACCAACAATTTCAATTTCATCACCAGTTTTAACTGTTCCTCTTTCAACTTTTCCTGTTACAACAGTTCCACGTCCAGTAATGCTCATTGTGTCTTCAACTGACATTAAGAAAGGTCTAGTTAAATCACGTTCAGGAACAGGAATATATTCATCTAAAAGATCGAAAAGTCTCAAAATGTTTGCTTGTTCTTTTTCATCTCCATTTAGAGCTTTAAAAGCAGATCCAAAAACTATTGGTGTTCCTTCAGAATCATAACCATACTTTTCTAAATTTTCACGAATTTCCATTTCGATAATTTCTTTAGTATCTTCGAAACCAGGATCGTTTTCAATAAGATCAACTTTGTTAACAAAAACAACAACATGATCAACACCAGATTTTTTAGCTAAAAGCAAATGTTCTCTAGTTTGAGGCATTACTCCATCGGTAGCAGCAACAATTAAGATAGCTCCATCCATTTGAGCTGCACCAGTAATCATATTTTTAATATAATCGGCATGTCCAGGACAGTCAATGAAGGCATAATGCCTTTTTGCAGTTTCAATTTCAACATGAGCAGTATTAATTGTAATACCTCTTTGTCTTTCTTCAGGTGCTGAATCAATACTTCCAAATTCAACAACTTGAGTTCCATATTTACTTAAAGCTCTAGTTGCAGCTGCTGTGAAAGTTGTTTTTCCATGATCAACGTGACCAAGCGTTCCAGCGTTAATATGATCTTTATCTCTTTTAAATTCTTGTTTTGCCATTTATTATCGCTCCTCAATTGTTTTTATTATTATAATACATATGATTATTTCTTTATAAAACAATAAAGAAAATCAACATAAGCTAATAACTTAATTTTCATTTATATAATATTTTATTAAAACGCAGGCTAGGAAAGTAGAATACAAAGAATAAACGAAAAATAAAAATACCATCAAAATTCATAAATACAACAAGAAATAACAAGAAATAATTCTATAAACAATAAAAAATTAAATCTAAAGGATTAATTTTAATCAACAGTAAAATTAAAAATATAAAAATATTTAAAATTTATTTTTAATAAAACAAAAAAATTAAAGGAAGATTTTATATGTTACCTAAATTAATCGAATACAATCAAACATTTGGAGTAATCAAAGAAAAGGATGAGTGATTGATTTCAGAAAGAGAAAATCCAAAGGGCGCTCCTATTTTTGACTTTGATTCAAACAAAGAGTCATGATGTTCTATAGAAGAAAGTAAAAAAAAAGATTGATTAATACTTTTCTACAAAAGAAAATTCGAAAACAAAACTAGTTATTATAAAAGTTTTGCTAAACTAGAAAAAAACAAATCTGTTTTCTTTTTCAGAAAATTTGATGAACTTGAAAGAAGTTCTTCAGGCTTATGAATTAAAAAATCGAATGAAGTAGAAATTGAAATTAAAAAAGATTAAAATGAAAAAAGATGAAAAATCAATAGCTTCATACTTAAAACAGTACGGATTCATAAATTCTAATGCCGAAATATATCAAGGACTTGCAAAATCTTGAGATTTAGGAGTAAATGGAGCTCAATTAAAAAAAAACTTAAAAGATTTATGATGAGATTACTTCATAAAAACAAATCCTTATAATTTTCCTTGCGACATATCAATACTAACTCATAATGATGTTCTAGAAGCTTCTGGTCATAAAAAAAACTTCAACGATTGAGTTATAGAATGTTTAAGTTGCAAAAAAAGAATTAGATTAGATAATTTGATTTCCGAAAAAGAATTTACAAATTTTATATCATCCTCAGAAGAAGAAAAAAATAACTTTAAAATAGAAAGCAAGTGCTCTTGTAGTGGAAAGTTTTCTTCTCCAAAAAAATTCAATTTGATGTTAAAAACAAATTTATCTTCAAGCGATTCAGAAGATCAAATGGCTTATCTAAGACCTGAAACTTGCCAAGGAATATTTATAAACTTTCTTTTAATAAAAAACAGCATTAACAAAAAATTACCATTCGGAATTGGACAAATAGGAAAAAGTTTTCGCAATGAAATAACATTAAACCATGGAATATTTAGAACAAGAGAATTTGAACAGGCAGAATTAGAATTTTTTGTTATTGATGAAAAAGAAAAATGATGAAAATATTGAGTTGAAAAGTCATGAAGCTTCTTCAGAAAAATTGTATTTCTAAACGACAATCTAATTTCTCAAAAAGAGATAAACAAGGAAGAACTTCCTCATTATTCAAATAAAACTTTAGATTTTCATTTTAAATATAATTTTGGATGAGGTGAAGTGTGCAGCATGAGCGATAGGGGTGATTATGATCTAAGAAATCATAGTGAAAAATCGTCTAATTTTTTAGGTATAAAGAATGAAAATGGAGAAAAAATATTTCCTCATATAATAGAAGTTTCCTTTGGAATAGAAAGATTAATGTTAGCAATTTTAGAAAGCAGTTACAGAAAAGAAATAATTGAAAAATCAGGACTAGAAAGAACTTTCTTAAAAATTAATCCATTACTATCTCCCTTTTTCGTATCAATCATGCCCCTTAGTAAACAACTTAATGAAGAAGCTAAAGATATTTATCTAAATCTTATAAAAACAGGAAAATTATCAATATCTTACGAAGAAACTGGAAACATAGGAAATAGATATAGAAGACAAGATGCAATCGGAACATTTTTCTGTGTAACAATAGATTTTGAAACAAAGAACGACAAAAAAGTTACAATTAGAGAAAGAGATAGCATGAATCAAACAAGAGTAAGTATAAAAGATTTAGAAAATTATATATTAAACAAAATGTTTGACTTCAGAAAAGATTTTTTGAATGTTTAATTCTTAATTAATTATTATTCAATATTAATCCTTGAAAGTTTACTATTAACTACTTTTTTCAGTTTTATTTTAAGAATTCCGTTTTCATAAAATGCCTTGACATTGCTGGTATCAATTGAATGAGAAAAAGAAAAGATTCTTGAAAAACTTCCATAAGTAATTTCAGAAAAATGATTTTTTTTATCTGACTCTTCTCTTTCTTGTTTCTTCTCAGCGTGAATTACAACTTTATTACTATCTACTTCTAATTCAATTTCATCTTTATTAATTCCAGGAAGTTCGGCTTTTATATAATAATTTTCTTTATCTTCTTCTAAATCACTACTAAATCCATTTGCCATCAATTGCTTTCCTTCACGTATAATGAAGTTTTCAAAAGGGAAAATCAGATCATCTAAAATGCTTCTTCTTGAAGCATAATCAAGTTTATTTCTAATTAAATCTCTGTTCATATTTTTTTATATTATTCTTTTCCTATTAATATGTATATTCTTAATAAATAATTTTAAATACTTATTTATAATTCAATAAAATCATAACCTAATAACATTAAAGTTTATGGATTATAAATGATCAATATCAGATCATCAATGAATTTTTATATGATGTTTCTAAAATGTATCAAAATTAAATTTAAATAGTGATAAAAATAATAGTAATTTGTGAATTAAAATTTTTATCAAACAAGTTAATAATTTTTAATTACTAATATTTATTAAATTAATAACATAGCTTAAAACTTTATTAAAATCAATAAAAACCTATTAAGAAGTTTATTTAAAAATTTATAAACTCGGAAAGTGGCCTAGTCCGGTAAGGCACTTGGTTTGGGACCAAGGGATCGCAGGTTCAAATCCTGTCTTTCCGACCATTTTATGATTTTGATTTTTTAGAGTTTTTATTCATCATCTTTATTTGAATATTAATTGTAGAAAATATTAATAATTTCTTGTATTTTTAACATTATTGAGATTTTTTAATTCTTTAAATAATGATAATTTTTATCAATTATCTACCTATTTTTATTTAAATTTACCATTAATCAAAAACCATTCTAAATCATTAAAAGTTAGATATATGAACCAAATTTCTTTACCAAATCTGAAACCTTTTGTCAAATGAGCAGGTGGAAAAACACAACTTTTAGATATTATATATGAAAAACAATCATGATAAAGATTTCTTTGAAATTTTAAGAAAGAAAAATATTTCCGATTTAACTGAACTAGGAATTACTGCTCGTTTTATTTACTTAAATAAAACTTGTTCTAATGGTTTATATAGAGTTAACAGCAAAAGTGGTTTCAATGTTCCTTAAGGTAAGAAAGACAAAGATAAGATATTTGATAAAGAAAATATTTAGCTATTAGTGAATATTTAAATGTCGCTAATTCTCAAATTTTCAATAAAGATTATCAAGAATTAATATCTGAAGTTACCAGGAGATTTCTTATTAGTCGATCCTCCTCGATAATGAAGATGATAAAGGAATTACTAGCTACTCATTTGAAGGATTTAACAAAGAAAATCAGAAAGAGTTTTTTGCATTTTTAAAGAAAGCTGAAAAAAAAGTGCAAAGTTATTGCTAACTAATCACAGCACTGAATTTATCAAAGAATTATATAAAGAGTATCCTCGCTTTATCAAAAAAGTTAATAGCTCCATTAATTCTCAAGGAGACAAAAGAATGGGAAATGCAAAAGAAATTTTCATTTGAAATTATGAATTAACTCCTGAACAAAGTGAAGAATTGAAATTTGAAAAATACTTTACTAGCATTAAGCATACAAACACGTCTCTTGAAAATTTAATAGATTTAAAAAAAAGTAGAGAAAAATATTGGAGATTATAAAGAAAATTTAACCAAATTAAGTAATTTATTAGGAAATGAAGATGATTTGAATGAGAGAATTGAAATATTATGAAGAGAAAACCCTAAAAGTTTCCAAACTCTGCCTGTTTTATTAGCTATCAAGGACAAAAATTTTAGTTGACTAGATAAAGATAATGAAGTGAAATTTTGAGAAATCGACGATTTAAAGATAGATGAAATTAAAAATTTTATTTTCGGTTCAAAACTAATAGACTTCTTTACTAACGGGCAAATAAAAAATCTTCAGGATTATGCATTAGGAATAGAAATAGGTTTGGATACTCATAGTAGAAAGAATCGAAGTGGTCAAACGATGGAGAAAACTATTGAAAACTTATTAATCAGTTATAATCTTGAGTATCAAAGTCAAAAACATATTTACTTAGGAGGCGATAAAAAGATTTTTGACTTCTGAGTAAAAATAAACGATAAAGAATACTATTGTGAAACTAATTTTTTTAACTCTCAAGGCAGTAAGATATCAGAAGTAATTCGCTCTTACAATCATTTATATAAATTATCAGAGAAAGAAAATATTAATTTCTTATGAATAGGTGATGGAAAAGGATTAAGAACAGTTAAAGAAGCTTTAAGAAACACTTTTTTTTCAACTAAGAATTTTATGTTCACTATTTCCAGTTTTGTAGAGTGAATAAATAAAAATTTAGAAGTTAAAGTTTAAAAGTATTTAGAAAGATATTTTTCAGTAAAGAGAGAAATCTAAATAGATAACAATAAACTTTATTTATTAAATCTCTACATACCAAGCATGATATTACAATTTTTTTAAAATTGTATTGCCATAAAACTCAATACTTCTAAATTGCGAATAATTTGACTAATTCATTATTCAATGAAATTTTTTACCTTCACAACTTTAATTCATAAATGTAAAAAAATTAATTAAAGTGAAAATTCTAATAAGATCTACCAAAATAAGCCATTCCAACAGAATCAAATTGGCAAAAAATACATTTATTATTCAATATTTCTTCTGAAAAAGAAATGCATCTAAAACTAAAAGATGGAAATTTTTCCCTAATACTACTTTCACAAGAAGAACGATCGCAAAACGGTACTAAAAAAAGGCCTTTTTTATATTCTATTTCTTTTATAAAATCACAATAATTATCAAATTTAAATATATGAGATTTTTTTACAAAATCACTCTTTTCATAAAGATAATTAGAAATTTTCTTTTCAGAATCAATAATGAAAGAAAAAATTTCTTCATTGGAAATAACATTTTTTTCTTTAGGAGAAAATCTTAAAGAAATTGTCAAATTTTTAGATTCAAACTCCCTTGATCCAATAATAATTTTTATTGGGCATCCTTCTTTATCTGCGCTTGTGAGATTAATGCTAAATTGCTTGTTTTCATCATAAAATTTGCATCTATACAAACTAGATAATTTATTATAAATTTCAGTCTCATAATCTTTTAAACATTGCTCGTCTCCGCGCCTTATAAAAGCAATTTGAATAGGAGATATTTTAAATGGAAAAACTAATCCAAAATCATCTGAATGAGCTAAAACAAGAGCTCCAATTGATCTAGTAGAAGTTCCTCAAGAGGTTGAAGAGGGGATTTTGAGTTTATTTTCTTCATCTCTAAAACTTACATTAAATGCATCTGAAAAATTTTTTCCAAAATAATGGCTGGTAGCAACTTGCAAGCACTGATAATCAGGAAGCAAACATTCAACAGTGTAACTTTCTAAAGCACCAGCAAACTTCTCACAAGATGTTTTTTTTCCTATTGTAACAGAAAGGCATAAAATATTCTCAACGTAATCTTTATAAACGTTTAATATTTTCTTTGAAAAATCTCTCGCTTCTTCTTCACTAGATTGAAGAGTATGACCCTCCTGTCAAAGAAATTCTGTATTTCTAAGAAAAGGTTTTGTATTTTTTTCTGCTCTAAAAACTTGACCCCACTGATTATATAAAAATGGTAATTGTTTGTAACTCTGTAAAATCTTTGAAAATCATTCATAAAAAAGAACTTCGCTTGTAGGACGAAGAGCTAAAATTTCATCTGAATCTTCCAATTCAATTTGATTATCAAGTTTTTTTTTTCTAACTAAGAAAAGCTCTGGAGAGAAACCTTTAATATGTTCTTTTTCTTTTTCTAGCAAGGAAATAGGAATAAGAGTAGGAAGAATAACGTTTTTTACATTCAACTTTTCAAATTTATCGTCCAAATATTTTTTTATTTGATCTCAAAGAATAAATCCATTTGGAGGTAAAATAAAAGTTCCTTTAGCAAGAGAATAAGAAAATATCTTGCCTTCTTCTATCAATCTAATGTATTTCTTATTGTCTATTTCCATTATTAAATTCTTTTTTTATTAATATAGAATTAGTAAATTACTACTAATCATTAATTTTTATAATCTTTATAAAAAGATTCAAGTGTCCTTTTTGGTGCGCCTAAGAGGAATCGAACCCCTAACCATTTGATTCGAAGTCAAATATTCTATCCATTGAACTACAGGCGCATTTTTGTCTAAAAATAAAGTTATAATTGCTTGACGATATTATCTTTTATCACAATTTTACTCTTCATTACTCTATTTAATTTCAATATTAAAGAAGAAGAAAGATAAAAAATTAAATAGAATGAAAATAAAAATGAAAATTGAGAAAAAATATTCATAAAAAAATTAGAATAATTATTCATAGGAATTCAAAAAAATTGATATGGATATTTTTTTTTATCAATACAATTTGCAGCCCTAACAACAACAAATAAAAAATAAAATAAAGGATGAAAAAAAGAATCAAATAAAGCTTCTTCTCTAAATTTTTCAATCAAAGAAAAATCAACTTTAGAAAAATAAATTAATCCTAAAATTGGTGATAATATATGTCAAATTGTGGTATAAGATCAATAAAAATATTTATCTTTTTTTGATACAGGAATTAATTTAATCTGAAAAATCAAATCAGCAAAAAAAGAAAGAGTAAAAATAAACATGCTAATGATGTTTGCATTCGCAGTTATTAAATTAAAAATTTGTTCTCAATAAGAGTCTTCTCTCAAATTTTCAAAATCATCTCTTTTATTCATTATTAATAAATATAAATAATTTATTAAAGAAATAAGCGATGCATGAAAAGATCATCATGTTAAAAGTGATAGAAAATTAGAAAAACTAAAGATAGAAGAATCATTATTTTTATAATCTAAAAAACTTGTGCATAAAATTGAAAATGTATGAAATAAACATGAAAAAAAAAGAAACTTATTCTCCTGGTTTAAAATTCTTTTTTTTAAAAACATATTTATAAACTATTAACTTCGTTGATTGGAGGAACCGGTCGGATTCGAACCGACGAAAAAAAGTTTTGCAGACTTCCGCCTTGGGCCTCTTGGCTACAGTTCCATATTTAATCTTTTATTTTATATTTTTACAATAATATATAAAATAAAAGATTAATTTTAATTTTCTTTAGAACTTAAGTGACTTACCAATATAACTATTTTCTTTTCACTTAACGACTTAACGCTATCAAGAAAATTACTTCTATTTTGAAAATCCAGATTACTATCTGCTTCATCAAAAATATAAATTTGCTTACTTTTATCACTAAATAAATAATCTAAATCAATTAATTGTTTTTGACCAGTAGAAAAATTCTCATGACAAACTAGATTATTATGCTCCGAATAGGCAATTTTATTCCTAAAATCAACAATATTTAATTCTTTTAAACTATAATAATCATTTATTATAACGTCTCCAGATCAATCATTTAATAAACCCATAAGAATATTAATAATTGTGCTTTTTCCAAATCCATTTGGAAAATCCATTCTGTTTATATCTCCAACATTGAAATCAATACTTAAATTATTTAAAATTTCTTTTTTGCTTTCAGGATAACTAAAACTGACATTTCTAAAAGATATTTGGCTAATATCTTCATCAAAAAATACATTATTTTTAATATCATCACGATCTTCTTCTTTGAGAAACTCATTAATTTTATTTTGAGAAGAAATACAGAAAGGATAGCTTTTTGCTCTTTCAATAACTTTTTTGAAATTATCAAAAAAATCGACAAGGTTATTAATAACCATATAACAATTTCCAATTTCAAAATTACTAAGTAAAGAAATAACAAGAGTAGGAAACAGTTTTATAAAAAAGAAAGAAGGAAGTGAAAAAGCAAGGGTTTGAACTGAATCTCTTCTATTAGAACTTTCAAATGTTTTTTTTAATAATTCTTCATATGACTTTAAGAAGTAATTTGAAGAATTCTTTTTAATTATTAAATCTCTATTGTCAATTATAAATAATTCTTTCTTCATTTCATTTTCTAGAGATTCTTGAAAATTAAATTCTTCTTTATAGAATCAATATTGTAAAATATAACAGACAATCAATAAAAGAAAAAAATATAAAATACTTAAATTTGTCAATTTTTTTTGAGATATTTTCAAAAGAGATATTAAATTTAAAACACTATCGACAAAAACATAAAAAATCTGATTAGGAACATAAAAAACTGATTCAGAAAACATTCTTATATTATATGATAATAATGAAGAAATTTTTTTCTTATCATAATTTTTCTGCAAGTTAAATAACTTCTTAGAAACTGTGCTTTTTATATAACTTCTAATTTTGTTTTGTAAGTAGAAAGAAAATCAAATATGAAAAAAAACAATAATAAAATATGAAAAAATCAAAGAAGAAAGATAAATTAAATAAAGATTTTTATCATCTCCAAAACTCTTTCTTTCTTTTCCCAAAAAGAATAAAGAATAAAGATTTTTACTTTCTATCCTTCTCAAGAAAGCTTTAATTCCATTCTCAGAAATTAAAAAACTTCCAAGACAACTTAAAATAGAAAGAACGTAGAAAACAAATTGCTCTTTTCAGTATCTTTTGCTTAAACTAAAAAAATTTATTTTTTCAATATTGTTAATTTTATTCTCCATATTTTTAAAAAATCTTCCTACACTGCACTATTAAAATTAATTATAAGATTTTATAAAAAATAGTAAAAATTAACTATTTTTTATTAAGAGATTTTTTTCTCTGCAATTCTTCAACAATATGTTCAGGAACTTCTTCATAAGAAGAAATCTCCATTGAATATGTTCCTCTTCCTTTTGTAAGGGATCTAAGCGTTGTTGAATAACCAGCCATTTCAGATAAAGGAGATTTTGCATAGATTTTATGAAGATTTCCAACTTTTTCAGCATTTTCAATAGAACCACGTCTAGAAACAAGATTATTTATTATATCTCCATAATATTCATCAGGAACAACAACTTCTAGTTTCATAACTGGCTCTAATAAAACCATTCTTAATTTAGATTTAGATTCTCTTAAACAAATAGAAGCTGCTATTTTGAAAGCTAATTCAGATGAGTCAACATCATGATATGAACCATCATAAAGAGTTGCTTTGATATCAACCATTGGATAACCAAGCAATAAACCAGAAGTAAGAGATTCTATTAAACCTTCCTTAACAGGATTAATAAATTCTTTTGGAATAACACCACCCTTAATAGCATCAACAAATTCAAAACCTTTGTTTTTATTAGGTTCAAAACGAATTCAAACATGTCCATATTGACCATGACCACCAGACTGTTTAATGTATTTTCCTTCATTTTCAACAGTATTTTTTATTGTTTCACGATAAGCAACCTCCGGCTTACCAACATTAACTTGAACATCATATTCACGTCTTAGTCTCTCAACTATAACATCTAAATGAAGCTCTCCCATTCCAGAAATAATCATTTGTCCAGTTTCTTGATCTGAGTAATATCTAAATGTTGGATCTTCATCAGATATTTTTCCTAAAGAGGTAGTTATCTTATCTTGATCGTGTTTAGTTTTTGGTTCAATCGCAAGAGAAATTACCGGATCTGCAAAATTAATTGTTTCAAGAAGAAATTGTTTGTTTTCTTCACATAGTGTATCTCCTGTATTAGTGTTTTTCAAACCAACAGCAACAGCAATATCACCAGCGCAAATTTCTTTAACTTCTTCTCTCTTATTAGCATGCATTCTAAGCAATCTACTGATTCTTTCGCTCTTTTGCTTAGTTGAATTATAAAGGTAAGAATTAGCTAATACTTTTCCTGAATAAACTCTTAAAAAAGTTAGTTTTCCAAAAGGATCATTCATTATTTTGAAAGCAAGCGCTGCACAATCACTAGAACCTATTTTAACAATTTCAGAATTATCCTTAACAGAAAAAGCAGTTGCGGCTTTACAATCTAAAGGAGAAGGAAGATAATCAACAACTCCATCTAGCAAAAATCTAATTCCAATATTTTTAAATGCTGTTCCACAAAAAATTGGGAAATGTTTTCCAGTAATAGTTGCTTTTCTCACCAAAGTTTTAATTTCAGAATCACTTAAATCTTTGCCTTCTAAATATTTAGCAGCCAATTCTTCATCAAATTCAATAACTTTTTCAATTAAAATTTGTCTGTATTTAGAAAGTTTTTCAACTAAGTTAGAAGGAACTTCTTTTATTTCAAAATTTTCTTCGACATCTTTTAATTTAAAAAAAAAAGCCTTTTGAGAAATTACATCAACAACACCTTGGAAGTCATTTTCAGATCCAATTGGTAATTGAACAACCAAAGAAGAAGCATTTAATTTTTCTTCAACTGATTTTAAAGAGTAAAAAAAGTCAGCTCCAGTCTTATCCATTTTGTTGAAGAAAACAATTCTAGGAGTCTGATATTTATCAGCTTGTCTTCAAACAGTCTCTGTTTGAGGTTCTACTCCTGCTTGTGAATCAACAACCAAAATAGCACCATCTAAAACTCTTAAAGATCTTTCAACTTCAGCAGTAAAATCAACATGACCAGGAGTATCTATTATATTAACTTGAAAATCTTTTCAAAAAACAGTAGTTGCAGCAGAAGTAATTGTAATTCCTCGCTCTTTCTCCTGATCCATTCAGTCCAATTGACTTTGACCTTCATGAGTCTCACCAATTTTGTAAATTTTCCCAGCAAGAAAAAGTATTCTTTCACTAGTTGTTGTTTTTCCAGCATCAATATGAGCCATTACACCAATGTTTCGAATTAAACTCATTCTTTTTTCTTCTGACATGAAATTTCCTAACCTTTATAATAATATAATAATAAACCAATCTAATAAAAGATTTTCAGTTTAATCAAAGAAAAAACTGAGGGTCTTTGGTTTAAAGACCTTATAAAAAGAAAAATTAAAATCTGTATGAAGCAAAAGCCATGTTTGAAATAGCCATTTTTTGAATATTTTCTTTTTTCTTAAATGAATCTCCAGTTTTATTAAAAGCGTCAATAATTTCCAAACTTAATCTCTTAGACATTGGCATATTTTTTCTTTTTCTAGCAGATTCAACTATTCATCTTAAAGACAAAGTAAGAGCTCTTTTAGGATCAACTTCAAAAGGAACTTGACAATTAGCACCACCAATTTTTCGAGTTCTTAATTCTAATTTAGGTCTTAAATTATCTAAAGCTTGATCTAAAACAGAAAGTGGAGATGTTGAAAATTTTTTTTCTAAATCATCTAAACTAGAATAAACTATTCTAGATGCTTTTTCTTTCAAACCACATATCATAACCTTATTAATAAGTTCACTAACAATTAATGAAGAATATTTGAAGTCTTCTTTTAAAGGATGATTTTTAATTAATTTCTTTTTTCTCATTATTTCTTCCCCTTCTTAGTTCCATATATAGATCTTCCTTGTTTTCTGCCTTCTACACCAGCACAATCAAGATTTCCTCTTAAAACGTGGTATTTAACTCCAGGTAAATCCTGAGCACCACCACCAGCAATCAAAACTGAAGAGTATTCTTGAATATTATGACCTTCTCCAGGAATGTAAACTGTTACTTCGGTATTGTTACTCAAACTAACCCTAGCATAGCTACGAAGAGCAGAGTTAGGCTTTTTAGGATTCATTTTTCCAACTTTTTTACAGATACCTGATTTTTGTGGACTATTATTTCAAAGAAATTTCTTTTTCTTTTGATTTCAACCCATACTTAGGGCAACGTTTTTCTTTTTTTTATTTTTAGCTTGTCTTTCGCTTCTTACTAATTGATTAATTGTTGGCATTTTATGAATTTTTCTGTTTAGGAGTGAATATCTTTTTTTTGATAAAATAAAAAAATTAATATTATTAAGTTTAATTTTATCTAAATTTTTCTAATATTGAAAAAAAAAATAAAAAAAAATTTAATTAATTTCTTTTTTTCATTTGAGGAAATGCTATAACTTCTCTAATATTGTTAACCTCGTTTAATAACATAACAAGCCTATCGATTCCAATTCCTAATCCACCAGCAGGAGGCATTCCATATTCAAGGGCATCGACAAATTCATTATCAAAACCAGCTATTTCTTCGTTACCAAGGTTTTTTTCTTTTGTTTGAGCTTCAAATCTAATTCTTTGTTCTTCAGAATCATTCAACTCACTGTAGCCGTTTGCAAATTCTAAACCACTGATGAATAATTCAAAACGATCTGCAAATTTCTCTTTACCTTTAATTGTTTTTGCAAGAGGAGAAGTTTCAATTGGATATTCATAAATGAAAGTTGGCTGAATTAATTTTTCTTCAACAAATTTTTCAAAGAATAAAGTAATTATATGACCAACGCTATTTTGATATCCATCTAGAGAAACTTTATGTTCTAATGCTAATTTTTTTGCTTCTTCAAATTCAATAACATTTGTAAAATCTACGCCAGAAAATTTCTTAATAGATTCAATCATTGTCATTTTCTCAAAAAAATCTTTAATTTCAACTTCGTGACCATTGAAATTTAGTTTCTCTTTATCACTAAACAAAAAATTCTTTGCTGAATTAATTAAATTTTCCGTTAATCTCATCATATGTTCAGAATCTTTATAAGATTCATAAATTTCAATAGTTGTAAATTCAGGATTATGGCGAGCATCAATTCCTTCATTTCTGAAGATTCTTCCAAGTTCATAAATTTTTTCAAATCCACCTATCAAAAGGGTTTTCAAAGGAATTTCAGTAGCAATTCTTAAATTTAAATCTCTAGATAACTTATTATGATGAGTAATAAAAGGTTTAGCTTGAGCTCCAGAAGCTTCTGAAACCAAAATAGGAGTTTCCATTTCAGTGAATCCTATTTGATTAAGATAGTTTCTAATAAAACTAATAACTTTAGCTCTATTAATCAATATGTCTCTGTTTTTCTTATTAACAATAAAATCTAAATGACGATTACGAAATCTTTCTTCAACGTCATTAAATCCATAATGAAAATCAGGAATTGACTTCAAACATTTACTTAATAATTGAAAATCAAAAACTTTAACGCTTAACTCTCCTTTATCAGTTTTGCATATTACTCCGTCAACACCAATAATGTCACCTATCTCTAAATCATTAAAATCTTTATTCTTAATAGAAATTAATTGAATGTCTCCATCAAAACTTCTTAGAACTGCAAAAAATAGATTACCGAAATTTCTAATTCTCATTATTCTTCCAGCAATCTTAACAGAAATATTTTTTCTTTCTAATTCTAGTTTTTCAAAACTTACAAATTGATCAAAAATCGACTTTACGTCAGAATTAACATCGAACTTGCTTATTGAAAAAGGATTTTTATTATTTTCTTTTAAATTTTTTAATTTTTCTAATGAATTATTCATCTTTTTTTTTAATTTTCTAATTTTTATTTAATAACAAAATTTTCTTAAAACTTTCATCACTTATTAACATAATATTAAGTATATATAATTAATGTAATTTTATAAGTAAGGAATGATAGAGGTTTTGCACTTATTAAAAATAATTTTAAATCTGTTTTAAATCAGCCAAAATTTTCTCTTTTTGTTTTTGATAGTTCAATAATTTTTCCTTCTCAGAAGAAACTAATCAACTTGGAGATTTATTCAAAAAACCTTCATTGCTAAGCAATCCTAAACTTCTTCTTATTTCGCTTTCATAAAATTCCAAATTTTTATTCCTATTAATTTCAAATTCATCATTATTTAATTTAGAAAATTTTAACATCCCAAAGGGAGAAAGATCTATAAAATAAGGATCTTTAATATTTAAATCATCTAGAGTAATATTTATATTATCAATAGAAATTAATTTATCTAAAAAAAGTCTAATTAATTCACTATTACATTCTCATTTTTCCAACAAATCAAGATGAAAATAAACTTTTTTAATATCTATTTTTTCTTCCTTACAAAAAGAAGTTATTTTATTCCTAGAAAGAAGAATCAATTCAATGATAAAAAGTTTATCAACAATAAATTCTTCATTGAAAAAATCTAAATTTCCAATTTTTTGAAAACTAATTTTCTCATAAATATATTCCGTTACGAAAGGAATAAAGGGGTTCAACATTGAAAGCAAGTGTTGAAAAACATAAAGCAAAGTAGTTAAACTTGTTTTATTAATAGAACCTTTTAAAAGATAAATATAAGAATTGCTAATTTTTTCTTTGGTGAAATCAATTAAAATTTTTGCTAGAAAAGAAGTATCTAGTTGATAATCGATATTTCTTGTATAAATCTTTTCAACAACAGATAATTCATTAATTATTCAATAATTCAAGTTTTTAACTACTAAATCTTGTTCTTTTTCCAACAAATCTTTTAAATCATTCCATATTACAAGCTTAAAATCATTTGAATCCATATGTTTAGAAAGAAAATTAAAAATACTTCAAATTTTTTGAAGAAAAAAATAACAACCTTTTAACTTATTATCATCAAAAAATAAATCACTACCAAAAACATTATTACTTAAAAGAAAAAGTCTTAAACTGTCAGTGCCATATTTAGAAATAACATCTTCAGGTTCAACTCCATTTCCTAGAGATTTTGACATTTTTTTTCCATTATTATCTCTTATTAAACCATGTATAAGGACTTTTTTGAAAGGTGATTTTTGATGAAAATAAAATCCAAAAGCAATCATTTTAAAAAGTCAAAAGAACAATAAATCAGAACCAGTAACTAAATAATCTATTTGAAAAAATTCATTATTTTCTGAATTTGTTATTAAGGGTCATAAACTACTTGAAAATCAAGTATCTAAAACATCTGAATCCTTTTTTCAACCATAATTTTCTAAGGGCTTTTTACCTGCAAAAACTGTTTTATTAACATCATGATATCAAATGGGAATCTGATGACCTCATCAAAGTTGACGAGAAATGCATCACTCCTTAACATCATTCTTCCAATTAATTAAATTATCCTTAACATTGTTAGGATAAAATTCAATTTCATCTAAAAAATTAGGATTTATTTTTTTAATTTTCTCTACCATTAAAGGCAAATCTAAAAACCATTGAAGAGAAACAAAAGGCTCAATAATTTCTCCTGATCTTTGAGAATAAGGAGCTTTACTTTGATATTTTTCTTCTTTAATAAGTATTTTTTTTGATTTTAAATAATCAACAATTTTTGATTTAGAATCGCGGAAATTTTTTCCTTCTCAACCTTTTGCCAAATGATTAAAAAAACCTTGCTTATCATAACAAGTGATAATTGGAAGATTAAATTTCTTAGCTAATTCATAATCTTTAAAATCATGACCTGGCGTACATTTTAAAACTCCACTTCCAAAATCAATACTAACTTGATCACTAGCAATAATTGGCAATAGATCATTGGTTAAAGGATTAATAGCAAAAAAACCTAAATATTTTTTGTAACGATCATCATCAGGATTAATAAACAAAGCAACATCTGCAAAAACAGTTTCAGGTCTTGAAGTTGCAATTACAAGTTTATCATCACTCCCTGATAAAGAATATTCAATATAAAATAAAGTATTTTGAATTTCTTCATGATCAATTTCAATATCAGAAATTACAGTCTTTAATTTAGGATCTCAATTTACCATTCTAGTGCTTTGATAAATTAATCCATCATTGTAAAGATCAATGAAATAGTTCTTTATTTTTTCCTGAACATCTAAGTTCATAGTAAAATTATCCTGATTATAATCTAAGAATAAACCCAAATTTTCTCATTGTTCTTTAAACTTTTTCTTTTGTTGAGGATATCAACTCTCCAAAGCAAAAATTTTTTTTTCTTCATTATTATTAAAAGAATGATTTAATGATTCAATTTTGCTTTGTGTTGCTATGCCAGCATGATCAAATCCTGAAATCCAATGAACATTTTTTCCTCTCAGTGAAGAAGAACGAACGATAAAGTCCTGAATGACTAAATCTAAACTATGCCCCAAGTGAAGATTTCCAGTTATATTTGGAGGAGGCATTAAAATCGTAGAATTATATTTTTTTATATCGAATGCTTTTTTAGCTCAATAATCTTTTATTTCTCTAGACTCTGTAATATTAAAGTCAAATTTTGATGAATTGGTCATTTTTTTAAATAAAAAAATAATATAATTAAAGATGTTTCTCTAAAATCTTTCAGACTTCTTCATAATCTTTAACTAATATTATTTCTAATTCTTTTTTTACCTCATGAGGAACGTCCTCAAGATTTTTTTCATTATTAAACGGAATAATAATTGTTTTTAGTCCACTTCTATGAGCAGCAATTGCTTTTTCACGCAACCCACCAATCTCTAAAACACGCCCACGAAGAGTAATTTCTCCAGTCATTCCAATATTTGAAGAGATTGGTTTTTTAATTAAAGCAGAAATAATTGCAGTTGTTAAAGCAACTCCAGCACTAGGACCATCTTTAGGAGTAGAACCTTCAGGAACATGTATATGTATGTCATTATTTTCAAATAGATTTTGATCAATTCCAAAAATTTGATAATTATATTTAATATAATCAAGGGCTATGCTAGCAGATTCTTTCATTACATCACCCAAAGTTCCTGTTAAAATTAATTTTCCTTTTCCTTTAAAAATCCCAACTTCAATAGCTAGAATATCTCCACCGGCGTAAGTATAAGCTAAACCAGTAACCAATCCAATCTGAGCATCTTGTTTGCGGGTAAAATCATAAACTTTACTTCCTAAATAATCATAAATGTTGTTTGAATCAACAATCAATTTCTCTGTCTTTTTTTGAATAAGTTGTAAAATAAATTTTCTAATTACTTTTTGAATAGTTCTATTTAATTCTCTAACTCCGGCTTCTTGAGTGTAAAATCTAATCATTTCTTTGATTGAATTATCACTAAATTCAATTTCATCTGACAGTCCGTATTTTTCTAAATTCTTTGGAATCAAATGATTTTTAGAAATATGCAGTTTTTCAATTTCAGTATATGATGATAAATTAATAATTTCCATTCTGTCATACAATGGCTTTGGAAAATTAGAAGAATTTGCTGTACAAATAAACAATACTTTTGACAAATCATAAGGAGTTTCTCCTAAATAATTATCAATAAATTTATTATTTTGATTAGGGTCTAAAACCTCTAACAAAGCATTTGCTGGATCGCCACGAAATCCATTAGAACCCATTTTGTCAATTTCATCAATTAAAAATAATGGATTAATTACTTGAGCTTTTTTCATTTGCTGAATAATTTTTCCGGGAAGGGAAGCGACATAAGTTTTACGATGACCTCTAATTTCTCCTTCATCAGAAACTCCTCCAACAGAGATTGAAACAAATTTTCTACCAGTAGCTTTAGCAATTGAAGAAGCTAAAGAAGTCTTTCCAACACCAGGAGGACCTACAAAACAAATGACTTGCCCAAGAACGTTTTTGGTTTTTTGAATTACAGCAAGATGCTCAATTATTCTATCTTTAATCTTTTCTAAACCGAAGTGCTCTTTATCTAATTCTTCCCTGGCAAAATCCAAATCATTAATTTCATCAGTTTCTTGATACCAAGGCAAACTCATTAATCAATCAATATGAGATTTAATTGTATTTGCTTCACTAGATTGAGCATGACTTCTTTCATAGTTTTTTATTTCATCACGAACAATTTTTTTTACTTGTTCAGGAAAATTTTCTTTTTCAAGGCGTTTTAGATATACATCGTTTTCACTCTCAACACCTTCAAGTTTATTAAGTTGATTTTGAATTACTTCTAATTGTTCTCTTAAATAAATAGCATTTTGCTGTTCAACAATTTTTTCGTTAATTTTATTATCTATATTTTGCTGAATTTTTCTTGTTCTTTTTTCAAGATCTAAGAGTATTTTCAAACGTTTTGCTAGACGAAATTCTTCTAGAATAGCTTGTTTGAATTCTCTTTCGAGGCTATCACTACTCTGAACAATAAAGTCGACAAAACTACCAAGATCACCAACAGCAAGATAAGATAAACTATCAGCAATAGTTAAATTAGTACTTTTTAATAAATTAGGCAAATATTTAATAAATTTATCAGCCAATTCATTCAAGTTTTTAACTTCATGAGGTTTAATATTGTTAAGGTCTTCTCTAAGAATTTCATAAGAGCCTTTTCAAACACGATCATCTTCGCTATGAAAAAAATCTAACAATTTAATTCTTTCCAATCCAACTAATTGAATGTCTCGTAGAGAATCAAAAATAACTTCTAAATTAGCATCAGATGATAAATCAAGTTCAATCTTAACTAAACTTCCATATTTAAAAAAATTTTCTTCATCATAACCTCTAAACTTTTCATCATCAACAAGAGGTTTTTTGCTAGAAACTATAATAATCTTTCCGTTGCTTCCTTTTCAAGCAGAAATTAATATCTTTTTTAAAGCTTCATTTTTTTCTAACTTTAAAATTTTGCTACAAGAAGGTAGAAGAAAAAAATTATCAGTTAACAATATAGGAGAGGGATTTTGCTCCAATTCCAGTATTTGATTCATAAGAATTATTTCCTCTCTCAATAAAGGTATTTTCAGAAATAAATAAAAGATAAATTTTAATTACTTTTGAAAATGCTTAAATGGCGCCCGTGAAGAGAATCGAACTCCTGACCTAATGCTTAGAAGGCATCCGCTCTATCCACTGAGCTACACGGGCAAAGATGGATTAAAAAAAACAATTTAATTAAATGCTTAAAAAATCTTTTTTAGCCAACTTAAATTAGTTAAGCGTTTGATATCAGAAGATATAATAATTATTATATTATTATAATTACTTTTTCAATTATGAAAGAGTTAAAGTTATTTCATTAGCGCGCTGACAAAAAGCTATTTTTCCCGTGATAGAGTATCTTCGCCATCAATGTGCTTGACTTCCGTGTTCGGAATGGGAACGGGTATTGCCACATGATCTAATCACCAGCGCAAGAGAAGTTTAATTCTCTCAAAACTAAACATGAAATTATTAAAAAAAGAAGATTACACCTAAAGTAAGTCCTCGATAAATTAGTACAGCTTAGCTGAATGCATTACTACACTTACACTCGCTGCCTATCGACCTCCTGGTCTAGAAGGTATCTTACTCCTTTAATTATCTTTTTACAGATAATATGGACGGGAAATCTTATCTTGAAGCTAGCTTCGTACTTAGATGCTTTCAGTACTTATCTATTCCCGACATAGCTATCCAGCCGTGCCACTGACGTGACAACTGGCACACCATTGGTCAGTCCACTCCGGTCCTCTCGTACTAAGAGCAGCCCTTCTCAAATTTCCTACGCCCGCAACAGATAGGGACCAAACTGTCTCACGACGTTCTGAACCCAGCTCACGTACCACTTTAATGGGCGAACAGCCCAACCCTTGGAAGCTACTTCACCTCCAGGATGTGATGAGCCGACATCGAGGTGCCAAACAGTCTCGTCGATGTGATCTCTTGGAAACTATTAGCCTGTTATCCCTAAGGTAACTTTTATCCGTTTAGTGATGGCCCTTCCACTCGGTACCACCAGATCACTAAGTCCTACTTTCGTATCTGTTCGACTTGTATGTCTCACAGTTAAGCATTCTTATACCTTTACGCTCTACACAGGATTTCTATACCTGCTGAGAATACCTTTGAACGCCTCCGTTACTCTTTAGGAGGCAACCGCCCCAGTTAAACTACCCACCAAACACTGTCCTTTCGAGTGTAAATCGACAAGTTAGAATTTTCCGCTTGTTAGGGTGGTATTTCACCAACGACTCCATTATCACTGGCGTGATAACATCATAGTCTCCCACTTATCCTACACAAACAAGAAGAAAATTCAATATCAGGTTGCAGTAAAGCTCTATAGGGTCTTTCCGTCTAATTGCGGGTAACCTGCATCTTCACAGGTACTAAGATTTCACCGAGTCTATGGTCGAGACAGTGCCCGAATCGTTACGCCTTTCATGCGGGTCAGAACTTACCTGACAAGGAATTTCGCTACCTTAGGACCGTTATAGTTACGGCCGCCGTTCACTAGGGCTTCATTTCAAAGCTTCATTACCGATAAATCGATAATTGACAAATTCACTTAACCTTCTAGCACCGGGCAGGCGTCACCCCCTATACATCGTCTTACGACTTAGCAGAGAGCTGTGTTTTTGATAAACAGTCGTTCGGGCCTCTTAACTGCGGCCTATGTTGCCATAGGCACCCCTTCTCGCGAACTTACGGGGTTATTTTGCAAAGTTCCTTAACCATAGTTGTCTCGCTTGCCTTAGGATTCTCTCCTTGACCACGTGTGTTCGTTCTCGGTACAGGTACCAAAATCATATCTTTAGAAGCTTTTCTTGGAAGCAAAGTATCAGACACTTCAGTACTCAAATTAATCTAAGTAAACCTAAATTAATTGTTTTCCTTATCCATAACGTCTCAGAGCATATGTTCTACGCATTTGTCGTAAAAGCCTCCTAAACGCTTAGTCCAGCACTTTCAGTCGCTGGAATATCTTAACTGTCTCCGTCCCTCCATCAGTGATTGAGGTAGTACAGGAATATTAACCTGTTGTCCATCGACTACAGCTTTCGCTCTCGCCTTAGGTCCTGACTAACCCAGGGAAGACGAACTTTAACCCTGGAATCCTTAGTCAATCGGCAAGGTGGATTCTCACCACCTATCGTTACTCACGCCGGCATTCTCACTAGTAAGGTCTCCACCAGTGCTCACGCTCTAGCTTCTACGTCCTTACTACGCTCCCCTACCGCTAATGTTCTTTTAATAAACACTAACCCATAGCTTCGGTATAATATTTGAGCCCCCTTAAATTTGTGGCGCTGAAAAGTTAGACTAGTGAGTTGTTACACACTCTTTAAAGGATAGCTACCACCAGGCTCACCTCCTAGCTGTTTATACTTTTCAACTTCCTTTTACACTTAATATTATTTAGGGACCTTAGCTGATGGTCTGGGCTGTTTCCCTCATGTCCACGGACCTTATCACCCGTAGACTGACTGCAGGATAATTTTTAATAGTGGTATTCTTAGTTTGATTACATTCAGTACCCCGTTAAGAGCCCTCACGTATTCAGTGCTTTACCCTCACTATTTTAAATCCTACGCTAGTCCTAAAACTATATCGGGGAGAACCAGCTATCTCTAGGTTCGATTGGCATTTCACCTCTAACCACAAGTCATCCGCGGTCATTTCAACGAACGTCGGTTCGGTCCTCCATTAACATTTCGGTTAACTTCAACCTGCTCATGGTTAGCTCACCTAGTTTCGGGTCTATGACCATGGACTATATCGCTCTATTAAAACTCGCTTTCGCTACGGCTCCATTTCTTAAACTTAACCTCGCCCATAATCATAACTCGCCGGCTCATTCTACAAAAAGCACACCATCAGGCTTTAACGCCCTCTGATTTTTTGTAGGTATATGGTTTCAGGTTCTATTTCACTCCATTTCATTGGTTCTTTTCAACTTTCCCTCACGGTACTAGTTCACTATCGGTGACTGATTAGTATTTAGCCTTACAGGGTGGTCCCCGTAGATTCCCACAAAATTTCACGTGTTTCGTGGTACTCAGGATTAAGCAAAGAGAACAATTCGTTTCGACTACAAGGCTCTCACTTTCTTCGGCTTTGGTTTCCAACAAATTCTTCTACGAATTGTTTTTGTAACTCTTAATATGCTTTCCTACAACCTCAAAAGTTATAAATAACTATTGATTTGGGCTCTTCCCGTTTCGCTCGCCACTACTCAGGGAATCACATTTTGTTTTCTTTTCCTCTAGTTACTAAGATGTTTCAGTTCACTAGGTTCGCTAAGAGCGTAAACTCTTAATTATCACATTACTGATAATAGGTTGCCCCATTCGGAAATCCCCGGATCAAAGCTGATTTTCCAACTCCCCGAGGCTTATCGCAGGATATCACGTCCTTCATCGCCTATCAGTCCCAAGTCATCCACCATATACCCTTAATAACTTACTTTGACAGGTGAAATCTTAATTTCTTTTTTCATTTCATGTTCAGTTTTCAAAGAATAAACTACTTTTTTATAGTTTTTCAGAATTTCTTCTGAGGGCTTGTTTAAAGCCTTAAATATAGAGAATTAAATAAAATAAAAATCTTAATAAACTCTCAAAACTAAATAGAACCTAAGTCTTTAAAACTCCTTTAGAAAGGAGGTATTCCATCCGCACATTCCCGTACGGATACCTTGTTACGACTTAGCCCCAATCACAGATCCTACCCTAAATAACCATCTCCCTTGCGGGTTAATAAATCATCTTCAAGTATTACCTATTTTCATGGCTTGACGGGCGGTGTGTACAAGACCCGAGAACGTATTCACCGCGGCACTGCTGATCCGCGATTACTAGCGATTCCGGCTTCATGAAGTCGAGTTGCAGACTTCAATCCGAACTGAGGCTGCTTTTATGGGATTAGCTCACTTTCGCAAGTTGGCAACCCTTTGTAGCAGCCATTGTAGCACGTGTGTAGCCCGAGGCGTAAGAGGCATGATGACCAGACGTCGTCCTTTCCTTCCTCCAGTTTACACTGGCAGTCTCTTTAGAGTCCTCTCTTGCGAGTAGTAACTAAAAACAAGGGTTGCGTTCGTTATAGGACTTAACCATACACCTCACGGCACGAACTGACGACGGCCATGCACCATCTGTGTAGTGATAACCTCCGCTGCGTTTCCGCAGTTTTGCACTCCATGTCAAGCCTCGGTAAGGTTTTGCGCGTTGTATCGAATTAAACCACATGCTCCACCGCTTGTGCGGGTCCCCGTCAATTCCTTTGGGTTTCACTCTTGCGAGCGTACTATCCAGGCGGCAAACTTAACGCGTTAGCTAGCGACACTGAGTTTGAACCCAACATCTAGTTTGCATCGTTTACGGCGTGGACTACAAGGGTATCTAATCCTTTTTGCTCCCCACGCTTTCATGCTTCAATGTCAGTATCAGAATAGTTGACTGCCTTCGCCTTTATTGGTGTTCCTCCATATATCTAAGCATTTCACCGCTCCACATGGAATTCCATCAACCTCTCCTGCACTCTAGTCTAACAGTATCACCAGCTTCTTTCAGGTTGAGCCTGACTTCTACCAATGACTTATTAAACAATCTACGCATTCTTTACGCCCAATAATTCCGGATAACATTCGCCACCTACGTATTGCCGCGACTGCTGGCACGTAGTTAGTCGTGACTTTCTAAGCGCATGGTCAATAATAAACTTTCATTTATTTTTTTCTTCTGCGCTGACAGAAGTTTACAATCCATAGACCTTCTTCCTTCACGTAGTATCGCTTCGTCAGGGTTTCCCCCATTGCGAAAAATTCCCTGCTGCTGCCTCCCGAAGGAGTCTGGGCCTTGTCTCAGTCCCAATGTGGCCATTCACTCGCTAAAGCTGGCTATGCATCATTGCCTTGGTAGGCCATTACCCTACCAACTAGCTAATACAACTTACCCCTATCGATCAGTGAAGCAAAAGCCCCTTTCATTACCCGAAGGTAGCGTATGCGGTATTAATTAAGGTTTCCCCTAGAGTATCCCCCGCTGATCGGTAAGTAAGGTAAGCATTACTCACCCGTTCGCCGCTAAATATATTGCTATATTCCGCTCGACTTGCATGCATTAGGCGTACTACCAATGTTCATCCTGAGCCAGGATCAAACTCTTACAAACTTAGTTATGAGAATTCACTCAAACTTGACTTGGTTCTATTTAGTTTTCAAAGTATATAAAGAAATAAATTATAAATTTATTCTAATAAAATAGTTTAGCTAAAAGCTTAACTCATTACCAATTCATTTTTTTTATAAGGGAGAAAATCAGATTTCAGCAGAAAAACCCAGACTTTATAATTATGAAGATTTTAAATTTTTTAGTTCCTTAAGTTTAGCACTTATTAAAGAATGAGAATTAGAATCCTTTTTCTTTAAGTAAGATAATAAACGTCTTTGCTTAGCAAGTTTCTTTAACATTGCTCTTTTAGCAGGAACATCTTTTCGATTATTTTTTAAGTGATCGATAACTTCCCTAATTTCTGTATTTAAAAAAACGATCTGAGCCGCAGAAGAACCAACATTTTTTTGGTCAATATTATAACTCTTTAGCAACTCGATTTTATTAAACATAGAAAATTTCTTTCTTTTTTAAAACATATTGAAGAAGGCTAAGGGAATCATTATGAAAACCTTTCGAGCAACTTCGCAAGTTTTTGTTAATTTTCATTTTAGAAACTTTTTTTGAAAAATGATTTTTTTTCAATGATTATAATTCAAAAAGTATTGAAATAACAAGAGATTTTAAAATCTAGAAAGGAAAAAAATAAATTTAAAAATAATCAGAAAACAGAAATGAAAATACGATTATTACGCGCCCACGCGATACACGAGAATATGGTTCAACAACACTAGCATTTACTTGCAAACTTAAAATAACAAAAATTTAAAAAAATTAAAAACTTGCAATAGAAAAGTTTATTTTTCAGAAAAAATATCATCGTTTTTTCTAATTTCTCATCGCGCGCAAATATTTATCGCCCGCATGTGCGGGACGCGCTTTCTTAAAATTTGATGAATAACTTATTACAGTTATAATATATTGTTTATTATATGTTAATATAATAAATGATATATTATGTAAAGTCATTTAAATTTTTTTATTTTTTTTATTTTTTTTTTATTTTTTTTTTATTTTTTTTATTTTTTTATATTTAGATTCATTATATAACAAAAAATAAGAAACATCTTTATATAACTTTTAAAGTTTATAAAGTTGTATAGTTATTAGATCTTTTTCAAAGATATTACGCATATGCATGCGCGTATTAATACGAGAGAAAAGGGGAAGGAAAAATGATAGTTAGAAAATAGTTAAAGTTATAAAAAACATAATCACCGTAAATTTCAATCAAGAAGTTAATTCTTTCTTAAATGAGACAAATTATCCACAAAAATACATTTCCTTTTCTTCTAAGCTATTTTAAAAAGGAAAAAAACATACATTTTGAAAATAAAAATCATTCAAAAATCAAAAAGCATTTTTCAAAAGTTTTTTTTTTGATTAAAAATTCATTAACTAAAATAATTTTAATTTATGATAATACTGGCAATAGAAACAAGTTGTGATGAAACAAGTATAGCAATTTCAGAAGATAAAAAAATTCTTAGCAATGCAACGATTTCTCAAATCGTTGATCATTCAAATTATGGTGGAGTTATGCCAAGCATTGCTGCAAAACTTCATTTGAAAAACATTCAAAAAGTTTTACTTTCTGCTTTAAATGAATCTCAAATAAAGATTGATGATATTGAATATATTGCTTACACTGAAAAACCTGGCTTGATTATTTGTTTGCAGATTGGAAAAATTATTGCTGAGACAATTAGTTTATTTCTCAATATTCCTTTAATTCCATGCAATCACCTTCTCGGTCATTCTTATGCTAGTCTTCTAAACAAGAATAAAGAATGAAAATTTCCAGCTTTGTGTTTGATAATTAGTGGAGGTCATACACAATTTTATAAGATAAGTAGTCATTTGAATTTTGAAATAATTGGACAGACTCTTGATGATGCGGTTGGAGAATGTTTAGATAAAGCAGCTGTTATTATGGGTTACAATTACCCTGGGGGTCCAATTATTGAAAAATTAGCTTTAAATGGAAAAAAAAATTACAAACTTCCCTTTCCTAAAAATGACAAAACATTAGACTTTAGTTTCAGTGGATTAAAGAGCGAGATAAAAAGAATTGCTTTAAAGGAAGGAAAACTTCTTAATCATTATGATTTAAGTTTTTCTCTGCAAGAAATCCTAGCTGATATATTTATAAAAAAAATGAACTTAGCTTTGAATCAAGTCAAACCTAAAACAATAATTTTTGGTGGCGGTGTAATTTCCAACCAATTTCTAAGAAAAAAATTTCTTTCTTTTGTGAAAAATTTTGATGAAAATATTGAAGTTTTTATTCCAGATGTTGAATATTCTACTGATAATGCAGCAATGATATCTATCCTTGCTTATTATCAAATAAAAGAATCGTTAAAGTTGTCTAATTAGTTAAAAATTTAACTTTTTTAGAGTTTTCTTTTATTCAATTCAAACCATCTTCTCCATGAATTAAAAAGAAGAAAAGTTCCATTAATATTCTTTGTAAAATTCTTAAACTCTTTGGATTATTAATTTCTAAAAGTTTCTCTAACTTCTCTTCTGAAATGAAGGTAAATTTTTTCACAAAATCAATCGCTTTTTTATCAGACATATTGCTGAAGAAATTAAAAAGATCTTTGAATGAAGTTTTCTCTTTATCTAATCAAATTATGCTTGTTCCAACATCCGACTTAGAGATTTTTTTCCCATTGTCATCAAGTATTAAATTGAATGAAAGAGCGAAACATTTGTTTTCATTATCAAATGATTTGATCATTTTCAACCCAGTTGTAAAGTTCCCTCATTGATCACTAGCTCCTAATTGTCCATGACATTTGTAATTTTTGTAAAGATAAAAGAAGTCATAAGCTTGCAAAAGTGAATAACTGAATGCTGAAAAAGAAAGTCCATTTTCAGAGTTAACTCTTTGTTTTATTGTTTCTTTTGCCAATAGGTAGTTTATTGTAATGTTTCTTCCGCATTTATCAATAAAATCAACAAAAGTTAGTTTATCTAATCACTCTCTATTGTCTACAATTTTAAAACTATCTTCTTTTATTTCATCTGGTCAAATGTTTAAAAGATATTTTTTTCAAATATTTTCATTATTTTTTTCTTCTATTTTTGATTCCAGTTCTAGAATTTCATATATTGAATTTAATATTTTTTCATTTTCTTGAAAAAAAGAATAAAGAGGAAGGTTTTTTAAGCTAATTTTTTTATTTTCGTTTCTATTGAAAATTAGATTCAATTGTTTTTCCATTCTCTTTTGATTTTCTAAAAGAATTTTTGGATCAAGAATTGGTCTTTCTTTAAGTTTATCGCTTGGATCTCCTATTTTGCTCGTTGCACCACCTAATAAAAGTAATATTTTGAAATTATTTTTTGCTAATCTAGTAGCTTGCATTATAGGAAGCAAATGCCCTATGTGTAAACTATTTGCTGTACAATCAATTCCTAAATAAGCGCACCTTTGACTATCTTCTAGATTAAAAAAATTTTCTGGATTTGCACAATTAGAATAAATTTCTCTTTTTTTGAAATCTTCTATTATCAATTCTAACTCTTTTTTGTTGCTCATAATTGTTGTAAATTTTTATTTTTTGTTTAAGGTAGTTTTTAAATGTATTTGAATTGAAATATATTTAGTTTATTTGATTTTTGCTCTAAAATTTATAATTATAACAAACTTAAAAAATAATGGAGAAAATAACAAAAAAAATTGAAAATTCATATGAAATTTTAGGAGTTAGTAAAGATGCTTCTCAAGAAGAAATTAAAAAGAAATATCGAACTTTAGCTCTAAAGATGCATCCTGATCGATTAGTAGGAAAACCAGAATCTGAAAGAAAAGAGATAGAGAAGAGGTTTCAAGAAGTGACAGAAGCTTATGATTTTATAGACAAAAATTATGATAAATATTCATTTAGTTTAGGAAATTTAAATATTGAAAATCCCTTCTTGAATCTTTACTTTTTTATCTTAAGATTGTTTTTCATTATAATTATTTTTCGTTATTTTTTCTCTATTATTTTCGTTGCTTATTGACGTTTGAAAATTTTTTGGTTAAAGAATGATTTTAACAAATTTATAATTATAATTATTTTTCTTTTTATCTTTTCTATTCTCTTTTGTCTTTTCTTTAGATTTTTCTAATTTTTTCTTCCTTTAAGAATATTTCTAAAAGATCCTTTTGAAAATGAAACACTCCCAATTTCTTTCATCTTTTTCTTACCCTTTTTCTGCTTTTCTAATAGTTTCTTTTTTCTTGTTATGTCACCTCCGTAACATTTTCCAATTACATCTTTTCTCATTGCTTTTAAAGTTTCTCTAGCAATTATTTTTTTTCCAATGCATGCTTGTATTGGAACTTCAAAATTTTGAGGATTAAGAGTTTCTTTAAGTTTTGTGCAAATATCTCTACTTCTTTCATATGAAAAAACTTGATGAACTAGGAATGATAAATCACTTATAGCTTCGTTATTCAACAAAATATCTACTTTTACAATTCTAGCTTCTCTAAATCCTATGAATTCATATTCAAATGAAGCATAACCCTGTGAAACAGATTTTATTTTATCATTGAAGTCAAAAATAAATTCAGCAAAAGGCATTTCATAACTTAACTGTCATAAATCACCAGCTTTTAAATCTCCATCTTTGTAAATACCTCTTTTATTTTGACAAACTATATTTACAGCTCCTAAATATCTTTCTGGAGTTGTAATTTTCAAAGAAATAAACAATTCATTTATTGATTTTACGTCAGATAAGGAGGGAAATTTTTGAGGATTTGAAACTTCTATGATTTTTCCATTGTGTAAAGCAACTTGATATGTTACTGATGGAGGTGTTGTTATTATTTCTAGATCGTACTCTTGCTTTATTCTTTCTTGAATAATTTCTTGATGAAGAAGTCCTAGAAATCCACATCTAAATCCAGGTCCTAGAAGATTTGATTCAATTGGTTCTAAATCAAGGGAACTATCTTGAATTTGAAGTTCTTCTATTGCCTTTTTCAGATCTTTATATCTTAACGTTTCTTCCGGATATATATTTGAGTAAAGATTTGATTTAAGCGTTTGATAACCTGGTAGAGGTGTTGTTACTTCTGTAAAGTCTGAAACAGTATCTCCTACTTTAACATCTTTCATTTCTCTAATATTTGCTGTAAATCATCCTATTTCTCCAAAGGACATTTTATCTTTTAGGACATTTTCTGGTTTTTTTACTCCAATTTTTTCAACTTGAAAAACTTTTCCGTTATTTAAGAATTTAATTTTTTGCTTTAGAGAAATTTCTCCTTCAAATACTCTAATATAAACAATAACTCCGTAGTACTTATCATATAAAAGGTCAAAAACAAGTGCTTTCAAAGGACCTTCTTTTTTAATAGGATGTGGGATTATTTCAATTATCTTTTTTAGAAGAGAAGGTACGTTTTCTCCTGTTTTTGAGGAAACATAACAGAAATCTTCAATGTTGCATTTCAATAAATCTGTAAGTTGATTTCTTGTTTTTTCAATTTGTGATGAAGGAAGATCAATTTTGTTTATTACTGGGACAAATTTTAAATTTAATTTTTTTGCTATTTGAAAATAAGCTAATGTTTGAGCTTGAACTCCTTTTGTTGAGTCAACAAGAAGAATTACTCCTTCGCACGCTGCCAAAGACCTTGATACTTCATAGCCAAAATCTGCATGACCAGGAGTATCAATTAAATTAAATATATAATTTTCGTTACTTTCTTCATTAAGATAGTTTAGTTGAACAGAGTTTAGTTTTATTGTTATACCCTTTTGTTGTTCTAGCGCCAAACTGTCTAGAATTCTATTCAAAGGTTTTTTAGAATTTTTGAAATTAGTTAATTCAATTATTCTGTCAGCAAGTGTAGATTTTCCATGATCAACGTGCGCAATAATTGAGAAATTTCTAATTAATTTATAATCTTCTTTTTCTTCTTTTTGCATACATTTTGTTTAAAAAAATTATTTAATATAATTACTTATATATTTTCGTAAATGAGACATTAAAAACCTTTATTTTTTAAATTAAAGTTTTTAAATGGCGGAGTGAAAGGGATTCGAACCCTTGCATTAGACTTTTATCTAATCTAGTTTCTTAGCAGGAAACCCTCTTAACCACTTGAGTATCACTCCATTTTTTAATATTATGATAATAAATTATGTTTAAATATATTTTATTAATGATTCTTTGATAGAGTATTATTATTTGATTTTAAATATAGTTTGTCAATAAAATTGACAAACTTTTTTAATCTTCTGTTAGGTTAGTATTAAGCTGCAGAAATTGAAGGAGTTGTGTTGTTGTTAAGAATTTGAGAAGCTTTTTTCACTTGAGAAATAAGTGTTGAAAATGATTCAGGTTGATTTACGCACATTTCTGACAATTGTTTTCTGTTAATTTTAATTTGAGAAAGATTCAATAGTCTTATGAAATTTGAGTAAGTCAAACCAATTTCCCTACAAGCATTGTTTATTCTTAGAATTCAAAGTCTTCTAAAATCTCTTTTCTTTTGTTTTCTATCTCTGTATGAATAGAAATAAGAATTCATTAACTGTTCTTTTGCTGTTTTAAACAATTTATGCTTTGAACCAAAGTAACCTTTAGCTTGTTTTAATATTTTTTTTCTTCTTCTCTTTGTTACCGGAGTATTACTTGCTCTTGTCATTTTATTTTTTTTAAGACTTTAACTTTTTAACCTTAAAAAGTAAGTTTTTCATTAGTTGTATTACTTCTTTGAGAAGTTTCTCAGATCATCTGAAGGTTTATACAGAACCAAATGAATATGTTAATATAATTTTTAAAGTTTTTTTGTTTATTTTGAATTAATTCGAAAAAATATTTATAATTTTTAAAGAATTAATTTTGTTTAAAATAAGGATTTTCTCAAAGATTCTAAGAGGATTTTTAAATTAAAAATTAAAAAAACATTTAAAAATAAAATCATTGTTAGGAAGAATACATTTGAGAAGCTTAAATTGAAACTTAAATTTTCAAAAATTAAACTGTGTTTTTTAATATATTCTGAGTATTTAATCTTCATCTTTTTATCCTTTTGAAATTACTTTTTCTATTTAATATATTTTTCTTAATTTTTCTTTAAAAAAAAATAATTAATATGAGTTTTTAAAGAAAAAAATGATTTTTTAATTCCTTTAATTTTTTCCCTTCAATAATTTTAAAATTTTCAACATTTTTAAAATTTAAATCTTCAATTTCAATTCCCAAATGATTAATTATTTTTTCACTAATTTTTGGTGATATTGGAGCTAATAAGAATGCAATTATTTTTATTCCATTTAATAAATAATTTAATGTTTCATTAATAAGGTCGTTGTTTTTATTTTCAAATAGTTTTCAAGGAGAAATATTTGAAATTAATTTATTGCTTTCTGTTATTAAAAATTGAATTTCATTAAAAGCTGAAGTTATTTGATAATTATTCATTAAGTTTTCGTAATTTTCCAAAGTTTTTTTGCATTGTTCATAATAATTTGATAAATATTCATTTTCACTCCTATTAAATTTTGGAACTTCTCTTTTTACATATAAATCTGTCATTTTGTAAACTCTTGAGAAAAGATTTCCTAAATCTTTGATGAAGAAATTTTTATAGAAGTTATCTAGTAATTGTTCATCTAATATTCCATCTTGATAAAGGCTTATTTTTCCAGCAAAATAAGCTCTTAGGACATCGCTTTCATACTTATTTAACAAAGAAAGAGGATCTATCACATTTCCTTTTGATTTACTCATTTTGCTTCCAGAATTTAGTATTCATCCATGAGAAATTAATTTTTTAGGAATTTTTTTTTCAAGTGCAAATAACAATGATATTCAATATACAGCATGGAAACGAAGAATGTCTTTTCCAATAACTTGAACTATTTCATCTTCATTGTTTTTAATATTTTTTTCTGAAAAAAATATTTCTCCTTCTTTTGAAGTTAAATAATTGCAAAGTGCATCAAATCATACATAGATTGTCATACCTTTTTTTTCAGGGACTTCAATTCCTCAACTAAGGTCATTTCTAGTAACACACAAATCTGGAATTTCTTTGTTTAAGAAACTTTGAAACAGTTCGTTTACAGATTTTTCTGGGGAGAGAAAATTTTTTTCTTCTTCATAATGGCAAATCAATTTTTTTCTATATTTTTCAATTTTTAAAAAATAAGCATCTTCTTCAATCTGTTTTAAGTCGGATCTACAAAAAGGACAAACATTTTTCTCTTCTTTATTTGTTTTTGAATCTAATATATATTCTTCACAAATAATACAATAATTTCCTTTATATTTTCCAAAATAAATATCGCCTTTTTTTAGAAGCGTTTCAAATATATTTTGAACAGATTTTTTATGAAAGTCAAATGAAGTTCTCATAAAAAAATGGTCTTCTATTATATTCAACTCTTTTCAAAGTTTTTTAAAAAGTAAAACGTTTTTATCAACTAATTCTTGTGCTGTTAAATTGTTTGCAATTGCAGTTTTCGCAATTTTTTCTCCATGTTCATCACTTCCAGTTTGTAAATATACATTATATCCTTGCATTTTTTTGTACCTTGCTATTATATCTGCAATCGTTACAGTATATGAATGTCCAAGATGGAGTTGATTATTAGGATAAAAAATCGGAGTTGTTATATAAAAATTCTTTGTATTTTTCATGTTTTTATTTTGTTAATAGAGATTTTATCCTTATTCAATATCTTATTTTTTTGAATAATAAGATTTAGAGATAAAGATTTTTGAAAAACCTAATAATTTTAAACAATCATGCAATTTTTCTCTTCAATTAAAATTTGAATTATAAACTACACGCTTTAACCTTTTTATTTAATTTCTAATTTTGCTTCCTGAATCTGTAATATCTATAAATATTGGCTCTTGAATTGCATTTTTCATTGATTCTATATGGCTTACAATGAAATTAATTTTTGGTGAATGAATTGATAATGAACTAGAGCTTATATACTGAATTATTGATTCTAAGTTTTCTTCATCACAACTTCCAAATCCTTCATCAATAAATTGACAATCTGGCAATGTGACTTCTGCTAATTTTCAAAGTGCTGTTCTAAATGCCAAGCTTAGAACAAATTTTTGATATCCACTACTTAATCTAGCAGATATTTCAGTATCTTCTTTTCCTACTTTGAATATTGTCCTTAATTCAAATTCCTCGCTTATTTTAACTTTGAATAAAGCGCTACATTCTTCAAGAACAGAATTAACTTCATCTTCTAAATAAAAACATGATTTTTTTAGTAATTTGTCTGCTATTCCTGTTTTTGGATCTAGTATTTTACGATAAGAATTGATTATTTCTAAATTTTTCTGATTTTCAATAATTTCTTCACTTCTTTTTAATTCTTCTTTTAATAAATTTTTAAGTTGAATAATTTTATCATTAGCAGAAGATATTGATCCTATTACATCATCTCTAATTGTTGAATATTTAATCAATTCGCTTTCAAATTTATTTATATTTTCTTTATAAATTTCTATTTGATTTTCAATTTCTTTAATTTCTCTTTTAAGATTTTCTACTTGATTAATTTCTTTAAAGTATTTTTCAGAATTCTCTAGATTTTTTGAAGCAGAAATAAATTTCCTTATTCAATTTTTTCTTAAATAAATTTTTTCATTTTCTTCTTTTGTTATTTTATTTTTCAGATCGTTAGTTTCTTCTATTGATTTTTTTAAATTTATTACTTTGCAGTAATTTTCTTCTTTGTTTTTATTTAGTAGTTTTATTTTTTCTATTTGAGAAATTGCAAATTTATATTTTTTTCAAGTCTCTTTATCTTTTATTCATCAATATGTTGAAATTTCAAGTTTTGCTAAAGATTCTTTTTTAACTTCTCAATATTTTTTTTCTTTATTTTTAAGTTTATATTCAGAAATCTCTTCTCTTTTTTTAATTATTTCATTAAGTCGATAAATTCTACTTTCAGCTTCTTCTAATTTAGTTAAAGAAAATTCTAAATTGTCAACTTTATCTTTTGCCTTTTTTGTTTTATGAATTGATAATTTAGCTAACTCTATATGAATTTTTTCAATTATTTCTTTTAAATTATTTAAATTTTCTTTTACAAATATTTTTTTGTTATTATCGCAGCAATGGCAATCTTTTTTAAAGATTAATTTTTTACATATTTTTTTGGAATTTTCAGCTATTAATAACTTAATTTCCATTTTTTCAAGTTCTTGTTTTAAAAATAATGAATCGAATGATTGAATTTTTTGATTTTCAGATAAAGCAATATTTAGGAATGATTTTTCATGTGAATTTTCTTCTAGTTTTGCAACATTTAAATTATTTTTTGATTTTTCTATTTCATTTATTAAAAAAGATTTTTTTGAAATTATTTCTTGATCAACTTTTAATGATTTTTTTAATAATTCATATTCTCCATCTTTTTCATTAATAATTGGCTCTGTAATTTTTGAATAATTTGCTAGATTTTGTAAAATTATAATCAATGCATCTTCTTTTTTATTTTCAAAATCTAGCAAATTTATTTTTGCTTTTATTATTTCTTCTTTTGCAATTCTTTTTCCTTGTCTATATGTTGGTCAAGGCTTTTCATCTTTTTGAATTTCATCACAATCAGGAACATCTACTTCTAAATTTTCAAAATTTATTTTTAAATTTGAATAATCATTTGATTTTAAGTTGTTTAATAATTCTTCTACTAAAATCTCTATCTTTTCTTTTTCTAATTCTAATATTTTTAATTCTAAATTTAACTCCTTTTCTTTTTCTTCCAAACCTTTTTTTATTAAGGACGATTCTTTTATAAAAATCAGTAACTCTTCTCTTGCAGGAATTTTTTTATAACTAAATTCTGATTCACTAATTTCTTCGATTAAATGGTAAACAGAATTTAATTCATCTTTTGAAATTTCTTTCTCTGATGTCATGTTAATGATTTTTTTTAGTTGTTCTTTAGCTTCTTTAACATCAATTGTTTTTTCTGAATTTAGGTTAGAGATTTTTTCTTTATTTTGAAATATTTTAATAAAAGATTCATCTTTTTTATTTTTCAATTCTTGAATTTTTTCTTTTTTAATATAAATTTCTTTATCAATTTTTTCAATTTTTATTTTTTCTTTTTTAAAAAGAAATTCTAATGTCTTTATCTCTTCATTGATTTTTTCAGAGTTTTTACCTCTAAAGTTTTTTTCCAAAACTTTTATTTCGAAATTAATTTTACTTTGCTCTTCTTTTATTATTTTTTCTAATTTTTCAAAAGATCCAAGTGCTAATAATTGTGCTAATGATTTTTTTCTTTCATTAGGTTTCAAATTTACAAAATCATCTGAATTTCCTTGATGTGATATAGAAGTTAATTTTGCATCGTTATAATTTCCTACTAACTTTTCTATTTCTTTGCAAGTTAGAGTGCTTGTTCCTTGTGTAAGATCTTCATTATTGTAGATAAGTCTGCACTCTGGAGAATGACTATTTCTGCTTCTTTTTCCACTTTTCTCTATAATTCCCTTTTTTCCATCTATTTCAAATTCTAATGATAAATTATATTGTTTATAATTTTCATTAATAATATTTGACTTTTTATCAGCTCTGGGATATTCATCATAAAGTGCAAAAGTTATTATATCAATTAGGGATGATTTTCCAGCTCTGTTTGGAGCTATCACCCCACTTATTTTTTTTTCAATTTTTGTGAAATCAATTGAATTTTCTTCTCCGTAGCAATAAATATTGCTGAATTTTAATTTCAATAAACGAACTCTAGATCTGCTTCTTTCTTTGCTGAAATTTTTTAAGTAATAATTCCTGTGCAATTTTATAACATCTTTAAGTTGTGAATTTTCTTCTCCTAGAATTTCAGTAATTATTTTTTCATGAGCAGATAATGATTGAGCGTCGTTCTGCGCTTGAGTTAAAGCTAGAGAAGAAGATTTTTTGTTGGAATCAAATTTCTTAATTAATCTTGTTGCCCTTGGAGGCTTTTCATATAATTTTGTGAAATGTTCTATAAAAAAATCTATCTTTTCTTTTTCAGTTCTTTCATCATAGGATATTTCGTAGTAGTTTGGTTTTGATGGTCTAGGTTTTTTAGTTACATCGATTCCGTTTTCAATTTTGATTTTTAAATATCCATTTTCATTAATTATATTGAATTCATGAATTTTTGGTTTTAAAGTTCTATATGGAGAGTTTTTTTCACTAGTTTCTAATTCTCAGATAAGAAATCCGTGGTTTTCATAATATTCTCCAATGTTTTGTTGGATCATTGATCCAACATACATTGCTCTTTCGTTTCCTCCTATAGATTGTCTTAAATGTATGTCTCCAGCTAAAACAGCATCATAATTAATTAGATCTTTAGGACTTAATCTTTTTCCTCTTAGAGAATTTCCATTGAATATTAATGATCCATCAACGGTTTCATGAATTAGACAAATTCTTGGAAATTTCTCCAAATTGTTTATTTTTACAAATTCTTCAATTTCTTTTTCTGAAGGTTGTAATCCATCAGGAGCAATAACTATTCATAAAATCCCATGAGCTTTATAGATTCCAGAATTTCTTCAATAATTAAAATTTGGTTCTTTTAATATTGTATGGTTTTTTATAATTGGAGATAATAAATCTGGTGATCCTGGAACTTTAATATTTAAATCATGATTTCCTGGCATCAATACTACTGGTGCAATTTTTGTTAGTGATGTCAAAAAAGATTCAACATCAGAAAAATTATGAGCTGAAGCTTTTGTTTTATCGTGAAAAACATCTCCACAAATTGCAATAACATTTAAATCTTTTATCGACTTAAGTTTTTCATAAAGTTTTTCAAGAATATTATTATACTCTTCTCTTCTGCTATCTTTAAAGTGGATGTCAGATAGATGAGCGATTTTAAAATTCATTTATTTATAATTTACTTATTTAGATAGTTTTTAAAGTTTGAAAGAGTTAAATTCTAATAATTTTTTGGTGAATAGATAATTAAAGCTTTAAACTTTAATTAGAACATGTTTTTTTACTTAGAGATTTTTCAAATATTTCTCTAAGTGTTATTTTTAAATTTTGAAATTTAATTAAAAAGATTATTTTTTTTAAAAAGGTTTTCTACTGTTAAAGTTGGTTGAGCTCCATTCTTTAATCATTTTTCAATTCCTTCTTTATTTAGCTTTGTTTCTTTTGATCGAGGATCATAAAACCCTAGAATTTCTAGGAATTCACCACTATCTCTTTTTTTTCTGCTATCAATTGCAACAATAGAATAATAAGCTTGATGTTTTCTTCCTTTTCTGGATAAACGAATTTTTACCATTTTTTAAATATCTTTCAAAGTTTTTTAAGAAGTTTTTTAACTTCTTTTAGTTATTATAGTTAAGTTATTTTTAATGTATTTTAACTGAATAAATTTTTTATCTTTTCAAATTTTCATTTCTTTATACTAAAGTTAGTAAAAAATATGGACATGATTTTGATTAATTATGAGCATTTAAATAAATATTAATATATAACAATTTAATTATTTTTATTTTTTTGCTTTTTAAGTAAAATATCAAATAAAACATTAATTAATTTTTTCCAATAAATCTTAACTTTGCACTTCTTGCTCTATTATTAAATTCAATTTCTTCTTTATTTGGAATTATAGGTTTCTTACTAAAAATATCGAATGATTTATCTTCTAATATTTTTTTTTTAAAGATATTCTTAACTATTCTGTCTTCTAAAGAGTGATAGCTAATGATTACAATTCTTCCATTTTCAGATAAATATTTAAATATAGAATTTAATGTGTTTGTTAAATTTTCTAATTCATTATTAACTTTAATTCTTAAAGCTTGAAATGTTTTCTTTGCAGGATGTTGCTTATTTTTTTGCTTTCCTAATACTCCCGTTATTATTCTGGTTAAATCTTCTGAATTAGTAATTCTTTCTTTTTTTCGACTGTTGCAGATTGCTTTTGAAATTTTATAAGATTTTCTTTCTTCTCCTAATTCATAGATTATGTTTGCTATTTCTTGTTCTGAGAATTCGTTTACGATTTTTTCAGCATTTAATGTTTCGTTTTGATTCATTCTCATGTCTAGTGAATCATTTTGGCGATAACTAAATCCTCTTGGAAGTTCTAATTGCATTGAAGATAATCCTAAATCAAATAAAAAACCATCTACTGATTTTATTTTCATTTCATCTAGATAAAAAAATAAGTTTGAAAAATTATCATTTATGAAAAAAAATCTTTTATCATTGATGTTTTTTAATCATTCTTTTACACTGTTGTCACAATCAAAAGATATTAATTTTCCATTTTCTCCTAATTTTGATAAAATTTCTTTAGAATGTCCACCACTCCCAAATGTGCAATCTACATAAACACCATTTTTTTTTATATTCAAGTTCACTATTGATTCTTCTAATAGTACAGGAACATGTTTATTTATCATTATTAATTAAATTTAACTAGGTTGTTAACTAGATTGTTTTATTTATATTATTTGAAAATTTTTCTACATTTTTCAAATAATTTTAAGATTTTTTAAGAATTGCTTTTTATTGATAACGATTTGTAAGTTAGACAACTTTTACAAATTTCATGTATAACTTTTGGTTCGTTACAATTTGTACATCTTATTAGCGTTGGAAAAGCATTCTTTTTGAACTTTAAGTTTTCAGACGAACGACCTTCACGACTCTTTTTTGAAGATTTCCTTCTAAATGGAACTGCCATTTTTCTATTTTCCCTTTGCTAATTTTTATTTAATTTCTTTTAATGATTCTTCTTCTATCGATTCATTTTCAGTAGAATTTTTAATAACGGGTTTTTCAATATTTATTTTTGAAATATTTTTCCCTTCTTTTACAGCATCAGCTATTAATTTAATGAAGAAAGCTACTGATTTAATTCCGTCGTCATTTCCTGGAATTAGATAATCTACAATTTTTGGATTTGTATCAGTATCACATATTGAAATTATTGGAATATTTAAAAGTTTAGCTTCTTTTATAGCTATACTTTCTGATTTCAATCCCATTATGAACATCACTTTCGGAATTTCTTTTAAATTCATAACTCCTTCATAGACATCATTTAGTTTATTACGTTTTTTTTCAACTCTAGTTTGTTCTTTTTTTGAAAAATTTTTGAATTGTTCGGAATTTATTAGAGAATTAAAATATTGTAATTTGCTAATTTCTCTTTGCGTAATTTTGAAGTTAGTAAGAAATCCTCCAGGTCATTTTTTAACTAAGAAAGGAGATCCACATTCTAAAGCTTCATTTTTCATTACTTCTGAAATTTGTTTTTTTTTACCTATAAACAAGATGTTATCGCCCTTTGCAGCGATTTCTTTTACTTGGTCATAAACTAAGTTAGAATGATCCATTATTTGCTTAAGATCCATAATGTGAACTCTATTTTTTACAGAAAAAATGAATTCTTTCATCTTTGGATGTCATTGGTTTTTATAATGGCCGAATTGGACTCCCGCTTCTAGAAAATCTGCTTTGTTAAGCTCCATTTATTAATTACTCCTTTTTTAAATTTATTAATCTAATTTTTTTTGCTTTATTATGTTGATAAATTTTTTTTTGTTAAAAAGATATTGTTTCTTTTAATATTAAGGTATTTTTAATATATTAAATAAGAATTTAAATTATTGTTTGAAGAAAATTACTTAATTTGTGAAAAAATACTTAAAAAATTATTTATTATTTTTTTTATTTAAAAATTTAACTATTTCCTTTTTATCTACGTTTTTTCTCATTAGGTCTTGACAATCTTCAAACATTTCGTAACATTCGTTAAGAATATTTTCTGCTTCTTCTTTTCCTCCATACCCTTCAATAATTACTTCTTTCTTTTCAAGCTCTTTGTATCTTAGAAAAAAATTACTTATTTCTTTTAATTTTCCTTCTCCAATATCCTTTAAATCTTTTATATGACTGAATCGAGAATCTACTTTATTAACTGCAATTAATTTATAATCTTTTTCTCCTTGATCAATCATTCTAAGAACTCCTATAATTCTTATTGGAATTGTACATCCTTGAAAAGTTGGATAATTAATTAGACAAATAACGTCTAATGGATCTCCATCATAGTCAATTGTTTTTGAAATAAATCCATATTCTTCTGGGTAAGACATTGATCCATAAAGAACCCTATCAAGTTCTCATTCTTTTGTAACTTCGTTAAATTCGTATTTATTTGAAGACCCTTTTGTGATCTCAACAATCATTTTTAAATTATCCATTTTATTACTATTTTTTGCCGTATATTAGTTATTTTTTATTTAAAAATTAAGTAAATTTATTAAACAAAACCTTTTCTCTTATTTCTTTAATAACAAAACCTTTTTCATTGAAAATAATTCCTTCTTTTGATAGTTTATCTATTTTTTCGGAAACCTTTTCTCCTTTTCCTCATTGTCCGCGAAAACCTCCAATGAAATAGGTTGATGAAATAACTCTATGGCAAGGAACTAAACTTGAGTCATATGGATTATTTTTTAATGCTTGTCCTACTACTCTTGGAGAAATATTAAGTTTATTTGATATTTCTTTATAGTTGGATATAAATCCTTCAGGAATTTGTGAGCAAATTTTATATACTTCTTCTCAAATTGATTTATTTTTTATATTGTTATTCATTTTCATTTTTAATAAATTTTTATGAGTTAATTATTAAATTTTAAGATTTTGAAGATATTTTATTGCTGATTGAGCTGCTATTGATCCATCAGAAACAGCTGTAACTATTTGTCTATTTTTTTTCTTTGTTACATCTCCTGCTGAAAAAATTCCAGGGATTTTTGTTTCGCAATCGCTATCTATTTGAATATATTTTCACTCATCCATAATTTCAAAATTATCAATTATATTTGAATTTGGAACCATTCCTATACACGGAAAAACTGCACTTGCCAGAATCTCAATTTCTAATGATTCATTATTTATGATTGAAACAGATTTTAAAGATTCTGTCCCATTTATTTTAATTATCTTGCTATTTAGAATTACGTTTATATTTTCTTTATCGTTTATTGATTTTTTCAATTCTGAATCTATTTTTAATTCTTCACTATGATGAATGAGGTTTACTTTTTTTACTATTTTGCTTAAATAAAGAGCTGATTCGCATCCTGAGTATCCACCTCCTACAACAACAACCTCTTTATTTCTAAAGAGAAATCCATCGCATACTGCACAATAAGAAACACCTTTATTTGTAAACTTGATTTCACCTTCGATTTCTAGTTTTCTTTCTTTTGTTCCTGTTGATACTATTATAGATTTTGCTAAATAAATTTCTTTGTTAGTTTTAATTTGAAAAATTTTTTCTTTTCTAATTAATGATTCAACTTTTTGATTTTTTATCTCAAAATTAAACGAAATCAATTGTTCTTTCATTAACTTCGCTAATTCAATTCCTTGAATGCTTTTAAATCCAGGATAATTTTCTATTTCTCCAGTTTTATTTAGCTTCCCTCCTACAATTTCTGATTCAATTAACAATACTTTTAGCATTGCTCTTTTTGCATAGATTGAAGCTGAAATTCCTGCTGGCCCTGCTCCAATTATTAATAAATCATAAACTGTTTTATTGATATTTTTTATCAGCATTTGATTTTAATTATTTATTATTAATCTTCTTTTTCGATTATTGGTAGTATAACTGGAATTTTTCCTGTTCAATCTCTTTTAAGAATTTCTTTTCCTAATGAAATAATTTCTTTTTTCATTTCATTTTCGCTATTATTTTCTAATTTATTTAACATTATTAGAAATTCTTCTTTTCATTTTCTAATTAAGTCTTTATTTTTTTGAATATTAATAAAACCGTATGTGAAAATATGAGGAAAACTTACTACTTTATTATTTCCTTTTTTACTAATAAAGATTAGAACTATTATTGCTCCAGCTTCGTACATTTCTTCTCTTAATGAAACGTTTTTGTCTCAAATTTCACCAGAAATTACCTTTTGATTGAAAATATAGTCTGGTTTTGTAAAGATTTTTTCCCCTTTAAGAAAAAAAATATTATCTCCTTCTTTGTTTTTTCTAGAACTTACTACTTCTCCATTTTCACAGATAAAAATATTCTTCTTAGGAATTCCAAATTCTTCTGCTAAAATTCCGTGATTTTTAAGCATTCTGTAATCACCATGGAATGGCATAAAGTATTTTGGATTAACTAATGTTAGCATTAATTTCAAATCTTCTTGACAAGCATGTCCTGAAGCATGAAGCAAGTCCTCTTTGTTATTTTCATAGATGTTTGCTCCTAATTCGTATAATTTATTGTTAATCAATTCTAAATTATATCTATTATCCATGATTGGTGAAGATGTAAGAATTATTGAATCTCCTTCGATAATTTTTAGATCATTATAGCATTGGTTAGCTAATCTGCTAAGAACTGCTCTTTCTTCTCCTTGAGATCCTGTGCAAAATATAATTAATTTTTCTCGAGGAAAGTTTTTTATTGCTTCAACGTCGATAAAAACAGAACTATCTATTTTTCATAAGCTAGCTTTTTTAATAGCTTCCATCATTTTTAAAAGAGAAGCTCCCAATAAAGCAATTCTTTTGTTATATTTTTTTGCTATTTCAATAATTTTTTTTAATCTGTAAACATTTGATGCAAAAGAAGTTATAATAACTCTTCCTGGTGCTTGAAATATTAGATTTTCTAGTCTACTTATTACTTTTATTTCAGAAGGAGTTGTTCCTTTAACTTCTGAATTAGTTGAATCACTTAGTAATATGTCAACTCCCCTTTTACCATATTCTGCTAACTTCGCAATGTTTGTTTTTTCACCGATTTCAGTTCAATCAAATTTAAAGTCTCCTGTTAATACTATTCTTGAATTGTCTTCTATTACGTCTACAATTAATCCAAAAGATCCTGGTATTGAATGAGTTACTCTAAAAAAAGTTACTTTGAATTCAGCAGTGCTGATTATTGTTTCATCATCAAAAGAACTTGAAATTAACTTAAAACCGTTTTTTAATTTTTGTTTAAGGATTGCTAATGTGAAATCAGATCCATAAACTGGTGCGTTTGGTATTATTTCTAAAAGATATGGAATTGATCCTATGTGATCTTCATGTCCGTGAGTAATAAAAATTCCTTTTACTCTGTCTTTGTTTTTTTTTAAGTATTCAAAATTTGGAATAATTGCATTTGCAAGATTATAATTGCTGTTTAAGAATTTTATTCCTCCATCAATTACAATGATGTCATTTTTCTTTTCTAAAACGTAACAATTTTTACCTACTTCGTTTAATCCACCTAAAGCGAATATTTTCAAATTTTCTTTATTTATCATTATAAAAAGCTTTTCTTTTATTTAAAGTTACATTAATATAATTCTCAATTGAGTATTTAATTAATTATCTAAATATATTAGATTATTTTTTTACAAAAGAATTTATTTAGTTAATTAACAATGGTGCGCCTAAGAGGAATCGAACCCCTAACCATTTGAACCGCAATCAAATATTCTATCCATTGAACTACAGGCGCAATTTCAGTTTATTTAGATGCTTTTTTTAATTTTATAATGGTGGATCTGATCGGAATCGAACCGACGACCTCCTGCTTGCAAAGCAGGCGCTCTACCGACTAAGCTACAGACCCGTTTTCTAATTTCCTATTTTGTAAGAAATTAGAAAATAAAGAAAAAATTTTAAATCTTTTTGTTATATCACTCAATTATTAAAGGAATACTAATTTCAGTATTAACTACTTCTTCAAAGAGAGGATATCTATCATAATTTATTGTCATTTTTTCTTTGTTGAAAGAAATATACGCAGGAACTTCAGTTTTCTTTTCTAAGAAATAGTTAATTTTTTCATTTCCAAAAGATTTTTCTGAAAGTTGAATAACATCTCCAACTTTTACTGAGTATGAAGGAATATCTACTTTTTGACCATTTACAAGGAAATGCCCGTGATTAACCATTTGTCTAGCCAATCTTCTTGTTCCGATTCCTGCTCTGAATACCAAGTTATCTAACCTTGATTCTAAACTTATAAGTAAATTGTGTGACAATTCTCCTTTTTTAGTTTTTAATTGAATAAAAAGATTTCTTAATTGTCTTTCTCTTAGTCCGTATAAGAATCTAATCTTTTGCTTTTCTTTGTTTTGCAGACCATAAGTAGAAATTCTTCTTCTTTTTATGCTATTTCCGTGTTGACCAGGAATAGTTGTTCTTTTTTTTCCTTTACTAAATTCTTTTTTATTCTCTAAAAGAGAAATTCCTAAAGCTCTTGATTTTCTTCAAAGAGGACCAATATATCTTGACATGAATTATTTTCTTAATAAATCTTCCGTTCTAATTTTTAATGCGATGAAACTCTATAGTTTCTAATTAATTAAATTTTAATGTCTTTAGGTAGACTTTTTTGCTTTTCTTCATTTTTTAAAGATTTTTTTTAATTTTTATATCTTGCATTAATTAATTTGACTTTAATTATATTAATTTAACTTTTACATTTTTATAAAATTCGATAATCTTCAATTATTTAAATTTGGTAAATTTTTCTTATTTTTTTCTTTTTCTAAATTATTTTTTTCTTTTTCTATTGAATTTTCTTTTCTTCAATTTTCAATTTCTTTATGGTTGCCTGATTTCAGAATATCTGGAATTTTTAAACCATCAAATTCATCTGGTCTTGTATATGTGTCATAATCAAACATTGATTCTGAAAAAGATTCATTTTGATATGATTCCGGATGGATGAAATTTGGAATCGCTCTTATTAAAGATTCAGAAATTACCAAAGATGGTAACTCTCCTCCCATTGTGATAAAGTTTCCAATTGAAATTTGCTCATCAACATAGTTATTTATTCTTTGATCAAATCCTTCATAGTGACCGCAAATAAATACTATATTTTCTTTTTTAACAAGTCTTTCTACATCTTTTTGCTCGAATGTTTTTCCTTGCGGTGATAAAAGAATTATATATAAATTTTCATATTTTTCTTTAATTGCTGATAAAGTTTTAACTAAAGGTTCTATTTTTATTAACATTCCTCTTCCTCCTCCGTAGGGATAATCATCTGATTTTCCGTTGAATGAGTAGTCTCTTATGTTATAGGTTTGAAATGAAATTATTTTTTCTTTAATTGCTTTTTTTGCAAGAGAAATTTTAAAATATTCTTTGAAATAAGAAGGGAACAGTGTAACGAAGATTAAATTTAACATTTTTTTAATATTTATTTTTTTCACTCTTTAATTAATCAATCTGGAATTTTTAGAAAGTTAAAACCATCAAATTTTTCCCCTTTATTTGAAAAAAACATACTATTTTCTGTTCCATCATAGTACATTCCATATTCTGAATCTAAAAGTTTTATTGCTGGATTTAATTGATGAGAAAGGGCAGAATTTATTGAGTTTGAATTTTTTTTTACTTCTACAACAACAAAGCATTTTTTATTTTTTCTACTAATTACTAAATCAGGAATTATGTGGTTTTTTCCTTTGTGTCCAATGTGAATTTTTCTATTTAAATTTATGCTTTCTTTTGGAAATCCTATTTTTAGGAAAGCATTTATTAAATTTATCCTATGGTATTCTTCTGTGAAATTACCAGATTCGTCATAAATTTTTGTTTTTGTTTCACCTCTAATCGGACAAATAAGAAATTCGTTTTTTCCACTTGCTCTAATATAAAAAAAAATTTTTTTAATAATTTTTTTTGAAATTAAATAGATTAAAGTAATTAAAAGAGGAGATATTTCATAAAAGAAAGAATCTTCTGAAGAAAATTTTTGATTTTTTTTAATTTTTTTATTAATTATACTTTTAATATTTTTTCTTGAAAGTATTTTTTGAAATAATTTTATTCCTTCATTAGACATACAGATTTTTAATGATTTAATTTTCTTCTATATTTATTAATTATGATTTATTAATAATAGTAAATTTTATCTATTAAAAGTTTAAAAAAATAAAATTTACTTAATATATTAATAATAACGATTTATTATATATCTGTTGGTAGAAAATTATGAGTGTTAAAGAAAATTGTCTTTTTTGTCTAATTGCTAAAAAGAAAGTCAGTTCTAAAATATTGGCTGAAGATGAAAATTCAATTGCTTTTTTAGATGTTAATCCTATAAGCAACGGTCACGTTTTAATTATCACTAAGAAACATTATGATAATTTACTTGATATAGATAGTGATTCTTGAAGTAATTTATTTTCGGTTTTTAAAGAAGTTTCAGAAAAAATTAAAAAAGAATACAATCCAAAAGGATTCAACTTTGTTTCTAATATTGGAGAGGAAGCTTATCAATCAATAAATCACCTTCATATTCACTTAATTCCAAAATATAAAAAAGAAGAAGGTTTTATTTGATATATCAACAATTAATCAATTTTGTTTTTTAAGCCATAACGAAAAATAATATGAATAATAATAAAAAAACAATATTAATTGCCAAAACTCCTCAATTTGAATTTAAAATAATTGAAACATTTATCGCTGGTATTGTTTTGACTGGAAATGAAATTAAGTCTATAAGAAACAAAGAAGTATCGATAAAGGAAAGTTATATTTTATCTAAAAATCTCGAACTTTATATTTTTAACATGTATGTTTCTTCTTATAATAATGCTAGCATTCAACCAAACGTTAAAATTGATGAAAGATGTAAGAGAAAGCTTCTTATGAAAAAAAGTGAAATTAAAAAAATCACAAAATATTCAAAAGAAAAAAAATATTTAATTATTCCATTAAAGGTTTTTGTTAACGAAAGGGGTTGAGCTAAGATAGAAATAGCTCTCGCTCAGAAAATGAGAAAATATCAAATAAAGATCAATTTAAAAGAAAAGGAGTTAAAGAGGAGAATTCAAACAAGAGAAATTTTCTAATTATAAAAAAAATGAATAATATTAGAGAAAAAGGTCAAATGAAAATGGGTCTTGAGATTCACATTACAATTGATAGTTTAAATAAAGTTTTTAATTTAAATAGGAATTTCAAAGATGATAATGAATCGGTTAATGATATTGAATCTTGGGAGTTGGGATATCTTGGGACTTTACCTGTTTTAAATTATGAAGTTATAAATTTAGCTGTAAAATTTTGTTCTTTTTTAAATATGAAAATTGATCAGGAAGTTAAATTCGATCGAAAAATTTATAATTATTTTGATCTTCCAAAAGGATTTCAAATAACTCAAAAATTATATCCAATAGGGGAAAATGGAGTTTTCCCAGTTTTATTTAATGAAGAGCTTATAAATATTTCAATTAGTAGAGTTCAAATTGAAGAAGACACTGCAAAATCTTCCTATGAAAAATCAAAAGTATCTCTTGATTTTAATAGATCTGGTAATCCTTTAATAGAATTGGTTACAGATCCAGTTTTTGATAATGTAGATTTAGTTTTGGATTTTGTAAAGCAAATAAGATGTGTTCTAAAATATCTTTCTATATCTCAAGCTAGAATGGAAAAAGGTCAATTTAGAATAGATTTAAATTTTTCTTTTAAATTTGGGGATAATTATCAAACTCCTCGTTATGAAATTAAAAACTTAAACTCTCTTAAAAATTTAAAAAATTCTGTTGAAAAAGAATTTGAAAAGCACTATAATATTTTTAATGAAAATGTTAATAACCCTCTATTTTTAAAAAGTGAGACTTTAGGATTCAATGAAAGAGAACAAAAAACATTTGTTCAAAGAGATAAAGTTAATTATTTTTACTTACCAGAAATTAATATTCCGAAAATAAAAATCTCAAAAAAGGAAATAAATGTAATTAAGAAAAATCTTCCAAATTCTCCATCATTTATCTGAAGAAAAATTACTGAATCACAAAAAGTAAGAAATGGCAATCTAATTTTCGAAAATTTTCTAATTTTAAAAATTTTAAATATTCTTGAAAATAAGAAAATTAATTATTATGGTGATTTTGATAATTTAGTAATTTTTATTCTTAACAATTTGGTTCCTTCTCTCTTGGATTTCAATGAGGAAGAAATTTCATCTTTTTTTAAAAATCATTTAAATCATATTTGAAAAATTTTCACTTATTGAAAAGATAAGAAGATTTCAAAGAGTGAAGTTAATGAATTTATAAAAGATATAGCTTATAAAAATGATAATTTTTATAAATTTCAAAAGAAAATAAATTCAAAATTTAATGATAAGAACTTAATGGAATTTGAATTTCTTAAAAGTGAAATAAATTTAATAATTAAAACAACAAATATTAGTAAGAAAATAATTTCTCAACATAACAAACTATTGAATTTACTTGTTGGTGTTTTGAAAATCAAATTTCCTAACCATTTAATAAATGTTCAAGATATTAGCAATATAATATCTGATATTTTTAAGGACTAAATAAATATTTTAAGATTTTAGAGAAAAAATTATTTTATTGGAAGTTCTTTGTGCATTATTGTTTTGAAGCAAAACTTACAATATTTATTTAAATTCAATTTTTCGACAACTTCTTGTCCTTTTGAAGTTCTGTAGTTTCTTCTTGCGCAATTGCTGCAAACTAAAAATAATCTTGATCTCATTTTTTTTACTCTTCTTCTTTCGAAGAATCTTTCTTTCCTTTAATTTCGACAACTTTTTCTTTTTTATTGTCGTCTTCTTCAAAATTTTTCATCATTGAATCTATTTCTTTTGAAAAGTTATTTCCTGAAAAACTTTTTTTGAATTGTTCCATTTGATCTCTAAGTTCATCTAATGAATTAAATTTTTCAAATTCCTTTTGAATTTGTCTTTGTCTGTAAGTTAGAAATATTAATCCTGATAACAGTGTTATTATTGATCCTAAAACCACGAACGATATGTTTGATAAAAAACTCATATTAATTAAAATTTTCTTTATTTTTTAATGTTATCCGTAATGAATTTTTCAATTTAGTTTTTGAAGGCTTACATTAAGCCTGATAGAGATCGAGAGATTCTCAATTCAATTGAATTTTATTAATATAATTTTAAATTGATATTTTCTTTTGATCTTAATTAAATTCAAATGGCGCTTAGTGAGGGACTCGAACCCACGATCTTCCGGTTAACAGCCGGATGCTCTAACCAACTGAGCTAACTAAGCATTAAATAATTTACTTAAATTATTTTTAATATAATATTTGTTAAAATTTATCATTATCTATATTAAATATCAAATTAAATTATGGTATGTTAAATAATTATTTATTGAATATAAAATTGCAAACATCTCCCTCTTTAACAATGTAAGGGGCTGATTCTTTTCTTGAATTTTTTAAATTAAAATTAGGATTTTTAATTTCTTGAAAATTGTATATCTCTGCTTTGATGAATCTATTTTGAATATCAGAATGAATTAATCCTGAACATTCAATTGCTGTAGCATTTTCTTCTACCATTCAACTTCTTGATTCACTCTTTCCTGCTGTAAAAAATGTTTTTAGTTCTAATGAATTTTTAATAATTTTAAAAAATTTGTTTTTATCGAATGACTTTCACCCTAATTCTTTTTTTTCTTCGTGCGAAAATGCTTTAAAATCATTTTCTAATTTTATTGGCATTGGAAATATTGTTATGTTTTTACAATTATCTTTTAATTTTTCTAATTCGTTTTCATCAGCTCCATCGTAATTAGCTACAATCATTGATGGTTTGTTTGTTAAAAAATTATGGTTTTTTATTATTAATTTTTCTTTTGATGTTAAATTTAAATTTGATATAGGAATTTCTTGCTTTAATGACTCATTAATTTTTTCTAATAATTCTAATTCTTCTAATAATTCCTTTGTATTCCCTTTTTTTAGCAATCTTTTAACTTTTTCTAATCTTTTTTCAACTTGTTGAATGTCAGCAAGAATAAATTCAAGTTGGATAATTTCAAAATCTCTAACAGGATCAATTTTTGTTTCTACGTGAAGTACGTTACTATCCTTAAAACATCTTACTACATGACAAATCATATCTAGAGTTCTTATATGGGAAAGAAATTCTCCTCCTAATCCTATTTTTTGAGATGCTCCTCTTACAATTCCTGCCACATCTACTAGTTCAAAATTATTATAAGTTACTTTATTACTTTGAAAGAAATCTTTTAGATCCAAAACTCTTTCGTCATAAACATCTAAAAGACCAACATTAGGATCTATTGTTGAGAAAGGATAATTTGCTATTAACACTTCTTTATTGGTTAATGTTTCAAAGAGTGTTGACTTTCCAACGTTTGGAAGTCCAACAAGTCCAACAGTTCATCTTTTCATTATTTTTTTTAACCCTTTTTATTACTTATTCAATCTAGAATATTTTTCACTGCTTCTTGATTTGTTTTTGACATTATTTTTTCTTCTTCTTCATCGAATTTTCCAATAACTCAATCTTTTAGATCAATGTTTTTACTATGTCCAATCCCAATTTTTAGTCTGTCAAATTTTTCACTTTTTAATTTACTAATAATGCTTTTTATTCCGTTATGACCACCACTAGTTCCTATTTTTCTAAATCTAATTTTTCCTAAAGCCATGCTTATGTCATCATAAATAATTAATATGTCATTTTTATCAATTTTAAAATAGTTTAAAAAGTAAGAAACGCACTCTCCTGAATTATTCATGAATGTTTGTGGTTTTAGAAGAATAAACTTTTCACCCATTCATAATCCAGTAACAAAAACTCCATTATTCATTTTTTTAAAATTTTCTAACAATAGATCTTTTGCTATATTTTCTATTACATCAAAACCTACATTATGTCTTGTTTTTTCAAACTCTTTTCCTTGATTTCCCAATCCAACTATAATTTTCATTGTTATAACTCTGTTTCTTGATATTCTTCTTCAATTATTGACAATCTTCTTTGTTTTCTTTGATTTAGTAAATTTGATATATTATATAAAGTTGTTGAAATAATTGAATTTATTATCGAGTAAAGAAAGAATGAATTTTGTCCTCCAGAAATACTATTTAAAGCATATATGGAAATTATCAATTCTGTTATAAATTGCGAAAAATTACTCTTTTCTTCATTTTTTAGATTTTTTATAATATAAGGAATAAAGTTATTAATAATTATTACAGAAATTATTCAATTAAATTTACTTATTCTTTGGATAAAGCTTGGGTTTTTTTCGTTTGTAAAAAAAGCATGGGAGCTTAATATTGCAAATAAGGCGCTTATAAAAAAATCACCTATTCCTCCTTTTAAATCTTCTAACTTCTCTTCTTCATTTCTTAAATTGTTATTGATTTCATTATTTTTTTTTGTAATTAAGAAGGTTATTAAATTGCACAATATAAGTTTTGTAGTAATGTCTATAATAAATCTATGCTTATCGTTATTGAAAAAATGTTTGATTTTATTTTTAAAAATATTAGAAATTAAGTTTAAAGGATCTATTATTAATTTTCTTCTTGGATCAAAAATCAAAGATTTAAAATTATTTCTTTCTTTCCAAGTTCTTTCTTTTCAATTTAACTCAATGTCTAATTCTTTAATATTAATTTCTTTTGTTTCGATTAGATTATTAATTTTTTTTAAATATTCTTTCTTAATATCTTCTAATGTTAAATATTCTCTTTCAGAAAAAGTAGATGAATTTTCTTCTTTAATTCCTTTTAATTCTTTAATTTTTTTTATGAAATTTTCAGAAATTTCAACAACTTCTTTGTTTGTTTTGCATTTTTCTATTGTTTTTTCTAAATAACCACATTCTGATGATCTTGAAAAAATAGAAGCAAAAGATATTAAAATTAAAAAAAATCTTAACTCTTCTTTCAAAAATTTTTTAAAAATGCTTATTTGATGACTATATTTATTTAGGATTTTCATTTTTTTTCATTTTTTCATTTGAGTTTTTAAAGTTCGATCTATTTTGGTTGTTATTATTTTTTCAGATAAAAAAATTCAAAAGTTTTTTTAAATCTTCTTTATTTTTTTGAAAACTTTCTTTTATAAAACTTTCTTTTATTACTAGAACAAAATCTCAATTTGAAATTCTTCTTAAAGGTTTATTTTTTTCCTTTATAATTGAAATCAAAGCACTTTTTATTTGTCTCTTATACTTGTTTCTATGAACAGCTTTTTTAACAATTTTTTTTGGAATTGATATTCCAAATCTACAATTTTCTTTATCTTTTTTTTCTGAATAAAAAATAATTAGTTGATTATTAAAAATTTTCCTCCTTTTTTTAATTATTTCTTGAAACTCTTGCGTTTTTCTTAATCGATAATTATTTCAAAGTTGTTTCATTTTTACTATTTCCTTTTTAATTCAGAAAAATTAATTTTTTTTAATAAAAGAATCTGATTTTTTTAATAACAAGTTTTCAAAATATTTTCCCTTTTTGAAAATTATAATTATTTGTTGAATATTTTTAAGTTTAAATTGAATTAACTTATTTTTAAGAAACAAAACTGAAAATTCAAGTTTTTTTAATTATATATTAATTAATGTATTTATTATAAAGGTGTTTTTGAAATTTATATGGTTGATAAAAAATGAAAATAAATGAGTGTGATTATTCAATTTATTTTAGGTAAAATCAATAAACCACAACCATAAATAAGCTGATAAATTAATTAGTATATAAATTTATAGAAAATATTAAAAATTATTATATTAAATAAAAAAATTAAATTACTATTATTTACTTTCCTAAGCAAAACCTGCTAAATATGATATCTAATAAGTCTTCGTTGTAATCATTCCCACTTATTTCTCTTAATAATCTAAAAGATGTTTGTAATTCTCCTGCCAAGATATCTACTGGTATTTTATTTTCAAGGGCCTTTAGCACTTCATTAAGATTTTTTTTAATTTTTTTAAGCTTGCTTTGTTCTCAATTTTCGCTTAAAAGTGGATATAATGATGAGTCATTAATTATTTTGCTTGAAAATAGACTTTCTACTTTGTTTTCAAGTTTTTTGATTTCTCCTTTTTCAGCACTTATTTCAACTATAATACTTTTGTCTATATAATTTGGAATTTTTAAGTTTTTTTTGAGATCATTTTTATTTATTATTAATATATGCTTTTTTTCTTTTATCAAATCAAATATTTCATCATCTTCTTTTGTTCATCTTTTTGAATTATCTAGGACTAAGAATGAAATATCAAGATTTTTATAGATACCTTTGCTTTTTTCAATTCCTTTTTTTTCGATTTCATTTTTAGTTTTTCTGATTCCTGCTGTATCAAAAAGAATCAACGGAATTTGTTTTAAACTATATTTTGCTTCTATAATGTCTCTTGTTGTTCCAGCTTTAGGAGAAACAATGGCTTTTTCTTCATCTAATAATGCATTTAATAAAGTTGATTTTCCAACATTTGGTTTTCCAAATATTCCTACTTTAATTCCTTCTTTGTATATTTTGACTTTCTCTCCGTTTTTTATTATTGAGTCGAAATCTTTTATTAATTCTTTGATTATTTTTTTCAATTTTTCAACTGTTACTTTTTCTATGTCATCATATTCAGGATAATCTATGTTTATTTCAATATGAGCTATTACTTCTAAAATTTTGTTTTCTAGTTTTTCAAATTCTTTTTGTTTTCTAGAATCAAAATTTTGGATGGCTAGTTTTGCTGTTGATAAATTTGGTGCTCTTATTAGGTCATTTATAGCGTTTGCTTGAATTAAATTTATTTTTCTGTTAAAGAAAGCTTGTTTGCTAAATTCTCCAGGAGTTGCTAATTCAGCACCGTTTTCCAATATTAATTCAATTATTCTATTGACTATTATTAAGTTTCCATGACAACTTATTTCGACAACATCTTCTCCTGTGAAAGAGTTTGGATTATAAAAGCAAAATATTAATACTTGATCGATTGTTTCTTTTTCTTTTATAATTTTTCCCAAAAGTATAATCGACTTTTCTGATATATGAGGAACTTTTTTATCAAAAATTTTATTAATTAATTTATATGTAAAAGGACCTGAAATTCTAATTATTGCTATGTTTTGTGTAATTGGGGCTGTTACAAGAGAAACTATTGTTCTTGATTTTTCTTTAATATAATTCATTTTTTTAGTTAGTTGTAAGGATTAATTTTTACTAAAAAATATTAAAGTACGTATTTTTATACTTAAATGATTACTAAAAACTTCTTATAATCTGTTAATTTAAAATAATGTGTTTTTTACACTATTGATAATTAAAAAGAGTTTTATTCAAAGACATTTTTATTCTGTTGATTTTTAACAGAATTTATTTAAAATAATGGCAAATTAGTTGCCAAAGAAAAGGGAAATATATAATGAAAAAAGACTTAGAATTTAATTTTGATATTTATAGTCACGAAAGGGAAAATGAAATGCATGGATTTGGCATTTTTTCGATGTTTAGGAAATTTTTAGAATCTTTATTTAGGAATTTAGTTTCTTTTTCTTTTGCTTCTTTCATCGTTCTTTCATTTTTGCTTTATTACAAAAAAGATTCAGAAAAAAGTGTTTCACTTTTAAAAGAAATTGTAGATTATTCTTTATTTATTAAAGGTTTAGTTTTAAAACCTTTTGAGAAAATTGATTTTGAAAATTCAAAAATGTTTTTTTTAACTTCTATTTATTCTTTGTTTCTTACTTCATTAATTAATTATAATATTGCATTTTTTGGAGGATTTTCAAAGGGAGTTGAGGCAACAAGAAAAGTTTTGATTTTTAAGCAAAAAGACTATCTTTTGGAAAAAAAATTTATTAAAGAAGAGTTAACTAAAAATCTTGAAGATATTCAAAATAAACTTGTTAAGATTCAATATGATTTTTTTGATTTTGTTAAAAGCAATGAGAGATTAAATAGTAATTTTCAATACGAAGTTGAGAAAAATGTTAATCCTGATTTTGATCAAATGAAAAAGAAAATTGATTTATTGGAAAATTCGTTAGGAAAAATGAATGAAAATATTTTTGACCTAGGAATAAATATGAGTAGAAATAATTATAGTTGAAGATTTCCTAGAAAAAGAATAAGTTACAGTGGAAGAGATTTTGAAAATAAAGAGAAATCTGAAAATTCTGAAAATCAATAAAAAAAGGTTTAATTAAAATTTATTTAGTCTTTGCAAGAGAAGTTTCTATGAAGTAGTTTTCAAAAAATATTTTTTATAATCTGTCATAAACTAAATAATTTTTTAAAAATATGAAAGGTTAATTTTTAAAAATATGAGCGATGGGAAAATTTTAATATTTTTAGAGTCTAATACTAAAAAACTTACTATTAAGTCTTTCTTAGGTGCTGATTATAATATATTTGCTACAGGTGGTCATTTAATGGAACTTGAAAATAAAGGCATTTATAATTTAGGAGTAGATTTTGATAATAATTTCAAACCTAGTTACTTAGTGATGAGCAAAAAGAAAGCCTTAGTAGATTTTTGAATTAATTATTTAGAAAAAAACAAACCTTCTCAAATTTTTGTTGCTACTGATCCTGACCGTGAGGGAGAGGCAATCGCTAAAGAAGTAGTAGAAGTTTTAAATTTAAAAGAAAAAGATTATAAAAGGTTACTTTTTCATGAAATAACTTCTTCAAGTATAAAGAAATCTTTGGAAAATCCTCTTGAAATAGATGATAATCTTGTTCAAGCTCAGCTTTCTAGACAAGTTCTTGATAAAATGATAGGATTTTGTTTAAGTCCGCTTTTGCAAAAAAAAATAAACGCTTGGTCTGCTGGAAGAGTTCAATCTGTTGTTCTTAAATTAATAGTTGATAAAGAAAAAGAAATAGAGCTTTATGGTGATAAAAAAGAATTTGTAATAGATTGTATTTATAAAGTAGGAAAAAAATCTTTTAGTCTTAATGAAAGAGATTTTAATGGAAATTTAGTTATTTATGAAACTCAAAGTGATGCTCAAAAAGTAATTGATGAATTAAAAAAGAATTTTGACTTAGAAGAAAAATTTGAAGAGGAAAAATATGTTTTTCCGAAAAGTCCTCTTACAACTTCATTACTTCTTTATGAAGCAAAAAATAAGTTAGGTTTTTCAATTTATAAAACAACTGAAATAGCTCAAAAACTTTATGAAGGAGTTTCTTTAAAGGGTAAAAAAAAAAGACTTAGTTTAATTACTTATCCAAGAACTGATTCTTCGAGACTTAGTAAGACTTTTACATTTAAAGCTTATGAATATATTAAAGAAAAGTGAGGAACAGAGCTTTGTAATTTTAAAGACTCTTCTGTTTTAAAAGGTAAAAAAAAGAACGTTCAGGATGCTCATGAAGCAATTCGTCCTACTTACATGAATTATACTCCTGATGATTTAAAAGGAGAAGGAATTGAGGAAGATTATATTAGTTTATACGAATTAATATTTAATCACACGTTGGCTTCTTTAATGCAGCCTGCAAAATATATAAGTAATATTTATAATTTTTCAAACAATGGAAGAAAGTTTCAAATGGTTGAAAATATTATTATTTCTCCTGGTTTTTTTGTATTTCTTGATTATTATAAAAAGTTTTCAATTTCAAAAGACTCTTCATTGATTAATGAAGATATTAATAATATTGAAGCAAGCAAAATTGGCATCAATGAATATTTAGGAAGAAGACCTAGAAGATACACCGAAGGAATTTTGATAAAAACTCTTGAAAAATTAGGAATCGGAAGACCTTCTACTTATAATGCATTCAGTAGAATTCTGTTAAAGCGAAGATATTCAACAATTAGCAAAAGAGGGGAATTTATTCCAACGGTTTTAGGATTTAATGTTAATGAATGATTACAAAATCACTTTTCTTATTTAATTAATGAAAATTATACTGCTTTATTAGAGGAAAAATTGGATAAAATAAGTCAAGGTGACGATAATTATCTTTCTTTCATTAAAGGTTTTTGATCAGATTTTTTCCCAAGATTTAAAGATGTTGATTGTGATTAAAATATTTTTTTAATTAATTTTGTAATTTTTTGTAAAAATGGTACTGATTTTTGATTTCATTTTTCTAATAAAATTATTAGAAAAAATATTGATATTGTTAGGAAAAAAAATAATACAATTGAATCTAGGTTTGATAAACCTTCAGTTGATAATAAATCTTATAATTTTTTTTAATTGTTATTTAAAAAATCGTCTTTTAAAGAATTACATTAAAATATAAATAAGCAGAAATTTAGTTTACTTTTTCAAAAAAAAGTAAACATTGACAATTATATTTATTAAATAATTAATAAAAAACTTCTTTGAAGTTTAATTGAACAGATATTATAGTGATGAAAAATAACAATAACAGTAGTAATAAATTGAAGATAATCGTGCAAGGTTATGATGTAAGTACGATCGAGGAGTCTGTTCTTAAAATAATCAAACAAACAATGCATCTAGGTTTAAAATTTAGTGGACCAGTACCTCTTCCTGTAAAGAGAGAAATTCTTACTTTGTTAAGATCTCCTCATAAGCATAAAGATTCTAGAGAACAATTTGAAAGAAGAACTCATAAAAGATTGATTTATGTTTTTAATATAAATCAATCACATTTAAATTCTTACTCTCACTTACAAATACCTCACAGTGTTGACGTTAAAATATCAACAAATTAATTTGTGATCTTTTAAAATATTTAAATTTTAAAAAAATAATTTGTATTTAAGATAAAGTGATTTTGTTTAAAATGAATAAAAAAGTCTAAATTTTAGACTTTAATTGCTTAGAAATTTTCTTGAATGTTTTTGTAGAAAGTTTGTAGACAACACCATTTATTTTAACTTTTTGTTTATTGCAATTTCAGCTTCTTCTTGTTGCTATGCATGAAAAAGAACGATTATTTCCAAATAGCGGAGTGTTATTGTGGTCGATTGATTTTAAAATTTCATTTGTTTTTTTAGAATTGTTTTTAACGATTTTCATATTTTTAGATTAAGTATTTTTATTAATTATTTATATTATTTTTATCAATTTTTTCTGTTTTTTAAAATTAGTATTAAAAAATGTCTAGCCAAAACGAAAAAAACAAAGATTTAAAATTTGATATATTTTCATTATTTTCATTTTTATTTGTTTTTTTTATCTTAATTGTTTGAACTTTATTTCTAATTAGTAAGGGTTTAAAAATTGAGAAAAAAAATTCAAAAATAGAAAAAGATAGGAAAAAAAATCTTGCCCTTGATGAGAAAATAAAGAACGATTCTTCTAAATTGGATGAGAAACGAATTGAACTTCAAGAACAAACTAAAATTTTCTCTCAGCAAATTCAAGCCAATTTAAAAAAAGAAGAATTAATTTCTGAGAAGTTAAAGGAAGTGAAAATTACTCTTTCTAATGTAAGTAATATGACTGAAGAAGAAGCAAAAATTCAACTTTTTAATGAAGTTCAAAATCAAGTAAGTGATGAACTTAACAAAATGACTTCTCAAAAGATGAGAATGTTTAAAGAAGATCTTCATAGTAAAGTTACAAAAATAATTTGTTCTTCTTTAGAAAGATACAGCAGTGAAATTGCTTTTAGTAAGACTGTTGATTATTTGTTAGTTGATAATAAAAAAACTGTTAGTAGAATAATTGGTAAAGATGGTAGAAATATAACTTTTTTCAGAAAATTAACTGGAACTGATATCATCATTGATAAAGACAAAGAAAAAAATGAAAAGAAGAAGCTCAATGATAAAAATAATGAAATTGTAATTGAAATTTCTTCTTTTGATTCTTTAAGAAGAGAAGTTGCTTTGCAAACTTTAAAAAAATTAATTGTCAATGAACAAAAGATCACCCCTCTTTATATTGAGAGAATGTTTAATGAAACGAGTTTAGAGGTAGATAATTTAATTTTTCAAACAGGCGAAAATGTTCTTGAAGAGTTGCAAATTTCTGATGTTGATTCTGAATTAATAAAGTATTTAGGAAGGCTTAAATATCGAACAAGTTATGGTCAAAATGTTCTAGAACACTGTTTGGAAGTTTCAAAATTATCTGGAACTATAGCTGCTGAAATAGGATTAAATCCTTATATTGCAAAAAGAGCTGGTCTTTTTCACGATATTGGAAAAGCAACGGAAGACTTAATAGGTTCTTCTCATGTTACTAGCGGAATAATGCTTGCTAAAAAATATAAAGAGTCTGATATAGTTATAAACGCTATTGCTTCTCATCATGATAGAATATTGGCAGACAATCCTTATTCTTTAATAGTTGCTGCTGCTGACACTTTATCAGCTGCTCGTCCTGGATCAAGAAGTAATCAACTAGAAAGCTATATTTCTAGAATGAAAGGTTTGGAATCTATAGCTGATGAGTTTGAAGGTATAAAGAAGATTTATTCATTTCAAGCTGGTAGAGAAGTTTGGGTTATTATTGATGCTAATAAAATTAATGATTTTCAATGTTTTGAAATAATGAAAGATGTTAAAAAGAAAATTCAAGAGAAGATTGTAATTCCTGGAGATATCACAATTACTGTCATTAGAGAAAAAAAATTAGTTGAAAAAATTGTTAATAGTGGAAGAATATCTCAATTAGAAAATTAAACTATAATATATTATAAAGATGAATATTGAAAAAATAATAAATAGACCTCGTGGTACTAGAGACATATTACATCCTAAATCGTTTCTTTACCAAAAAATAAACACTATTGCAAATAGTCTATTAAATTCTAATAATTATAAGCAGGTAATTTTCCCAACATATGAAAATAAGGAAATATTTTTTTCCTCTCTTGGAGAATCTACTGATGTTATTAGAAAAGAAATGTTTCTTTTTAATGATAAAAAAGGAAGAGAGATGGCTTTAAGGCCAGAAGGAACCGTTTGTGTTGTTCGTGCTGTTTGTCAAAATAAACTTTTAAATGGCAATCATCCTCTTAAATTATTCTATTGAGCAAATATGTTCAGATATGAAAGGCCTCAACAGGGAAGATATCGTGAGTTTTGACAATTGGGAGTTGAGATAATTAATGTTAACTCTATATCTTCTGATTTAGAAGCTTTGCTCATTGCAAAATCTCTTTTAGAGTCTTTTGGAATAAATAATCTTTTATTTTCTATTAACTATTTAGGTAATAAAGAAACAAGGCTTAAATTTAAAAATCGTCTAAATGATTCCTTAAAAGGCAACCTTCATTTATTGTGTAAAGATTGCCTTTATAGATATTCAAATAATCCGTTAAGAATTATGGATTGTGAATTATGCAATTCAATTGAATTAATTCCAAATTATAGTGAATCTTGAAGTGTTGAAGATTCTGATCATATAAAGAAAATAACAAATTCTTTAACTAAAATGGATTTGAAATATACAATTGATCAAAAATTAATAAGAGGCCTTGATTATTACACCGGAATAATTTTTGAAGTTAAACTTTTAAATGAAGGAAAAACTTTGATTGGTGGTGGAAGATATGATGATTTATTTAGTAAATTTGTTGATAAAAAAGTTCCTTCTATCGGATTTGCTTTAGGAGTTGATAGATTAATTGAGTTTTTTTATGAATCTTTATCTAAAGATTTCTATCAAAATACTAAATTGGATTTACTTTTAATTTCTATTGACGATTCATCTAATTTGGAATTATTTTCTATAAGGGAAAAAATATTGAAAAGGGATAAAAATTTGATTGTTGAATTAAATTTAGAAGAGAAAGGAAAAAAAAGCTTTGATTTAATAAATTTTTATAATCCAAAATTAACTTTAATTGTTGGAAAAAAAGAAATTGAGAATAAATTCTTTACTTTGAAAAATAATTATAGTAAAGAGGAATTTATTGTTAAAAAAGAAGATGTTGTTGATTGAGTTGTAAATTATTTTAACAATGTTAATAATTAAATAAAATGGAAAAAGATAATACAAAAAAAAATACAAATAAGGATCTTTCAAGATCTAATAAAAAAATAAATTTTAAGACTTTATTTATAATGTTTAAGTGAAAGTTTTTAAGACATTTAACTTTTACAATCATTGCTACTTTCTTAGGAATTTTTTTATCTACTACTGTAGAAAATTTAATGTTGGAAAATTTTAATGGAAAAAAATCTAGTCATTCAGTTCAATCTAGCTGTAGTAGTGTTGGTCATGATCATAAGTTTCATTCTATATCTAAGGAAGAAATTAATGAAAATATTAATGAAGAAGAAAAATTCAATGACGATTATTCTTTATTCTTTCCTAGAAGGGAATTTTTAAAGGAATTTTTCAATCAACGATCTTTGGAAAAGAATGAATTTTGTTTGATAATTTCTTTTTTTTTTATTATTTATTCTATTATAAAATATTATGATTCTAAATGAGAAAATGATATTTCAACTTCTTCTTCAAGTTATATTAAGAATGAATTGCTTAAAAAATTTAGGTCATTAAAATTTGAAAGTAAAATTGAAAAAAAGGATGAGATAAAATTTTTGGCTGAAAGTGAAAGCAACCTTGTTGGATCTTCTTGAGAACACTTGTTTAATCATACATTTCATAATTTTTTAGAAATAATTGTTACTATATTTCTTAGATTTTATGATTTAAGGAAAATGAACAATTATTCAAAGTTATTTTCATTTTTTTGAATAATTGTTATAAATGTTCTAAATATTTTTATCCTAAATATTTTATCTGAAAAGGAATTAAAGCATAAAGATCATTTGACCAAGGAGATTGCTTTTATAGACAAAGAAACTTCTAAATCTTTATTGATTGAAAGCATGGGAATTTCTTCTGAATATGAGAAAGAACAAATAGGTATTACAAAAGAAAATGTTTATTTTAAAAAATTAATTAATAAATATGGCTCTATAAATAGTTCTTTATTGTACTTGCTATTAGAATTATATATCCCAATTTTATTTTTTTTCAATGACAAACCATTTTCATCACTTCCTGGATTTTTAGTTTTTTGAAATATCTATCATGGAATTGGAGGAATATTAGAATGCTTTAGAGAGTATCCTTCTTATTCTTCAGCTTGTTCTAAAATAAATAATTTTTTAAGTCTTTCTAGTAATGATGAAAATTTAGATAAAGAGAAAGTAAATCCTAAAGATATAAAAGAAATCATATTTTCAAATGTTGATTTCAAGTATTCTTCTGGGGAAGAATTGTTGTTTAAAAATTACAATAAAGTTTTTTTAAGTGAAGAAATTAATAATTTATCTGGAAAAAATGGAACCGGAAAGAGCACTATTATTTATTTGCTTTTAGGTATGATTAAGCCATTAAGTGGAAACATTTTTGTTAATCTTTTGAATGGAAAAAAATTAGATTTAAATAGAGATATTAATCTAAGGCATTGAAAAGAAAATATAGTTGCTTTTTGTTCTCATGATAACTTAATTGAAGAAGGATCGACTGGACAACGTCAAATTGAAAATATAAAAGAAGTTATTAGCAAAAAGAGTGATGCTAAGATTTTTGTCTTTGATGAAGCAAGTAACGCTTTAGATGCTGATAAGCAAAAATTTTTACTAAAAAAAATTGAAAAAATGATTAAAAATAAAAAAATAGTTATATATGTTAAGCATTAGTTTTAAAATTATAGCATAAAGAAAAAAATTTTTTATTAATACGAATACTAAAAATATGGGAAAAAAAAATAGAAATAATAGAAATTCAAGTGATGCTAGTAAAATAAAAAACATCATTAATGGAGAGGGAAGTTCAAATAAAATGGAAACAAATCAAAATTTAAAAGAAGAGCAAGAAAGTGGTTCTGTTAGCTCACAAAGAAAATCTATTGAGAGTGATAATTCTTTACCTTATAACGTTGAACCTGTGGAAAAAAACGAAACTGAAAGTAATCATTCAGAACTAGAAAATAAATCAGATTGTGATGTTGAAGATTCTCAAAAAATAGAAGATGTTAAAGAATCATTTTCTAATGAAAAAATTAATGATATTGAAATAGATTTCACTTCTTCTTGGTTTATTTTTTCAATTTTTTGATTTTTTTCATGTATTTATAACTTAAATAATGATGATGTTGAATATTTTATTTTAACTCTTAGTTGAGCATTAATTTCTTTAGTGTCTAGATGGATTTTAGGTAAAGAAAAAAGTATTCAATCTATCATAATTGGTTTTGTATTAAACTTAGTTATTTGATATTCTTTTGAATACTTCATTAGTTATTCTAAAAAAGAAGATAAAGAAAACGGTTTATAAATATCAGTTATTTCTTTTTTTACACAGTTCTAATAAAATTTACTAATATAGTACATTTCTTCAAAATAAAAAAGATTTTTTTCCTTATTAAATAAATAAATTATTTATTTTTTGAGAGTCAATGAATTTCTTATATTTAGTTGTGTGGAGGGAAAAATATAAAAGTGAATTTTATTAATGATAATACAGAAAAGAAATTTTCTTTTAACTTTCAGGGAAAAGAAATTTCTTTTGAATTCGACAGTTTGTCCTTAAGAGGGAACAAATCTGTTATATGCAGATATGGAAATACTACCATTCTAACTACTCTTTGTTTAAAAGATCTTGAAGAAGATTTAGATTTCGTTAGATTAACGATTTTTTTGGATGAAAAATTCTATTCAATTGGAAAAATTCCTTCAGGATTTAATAAAAGAGAGAATAGGTCTGGTTGCGAATCAATTCTAATCTCTAGATTAGTTGATCACTCTATTAGAAGTTGTTTTTCTGTTAGTGATAAAAAAGAAATACAAATAACTAATACTATTCTTTCTCTTGATGAAAATTACGACCCTAAATTGGTTTCTTGTTGAAATTCATTTTTAGTTTCTTTACTTTCTGAAGATTTAAGTTTCAATAAATTACTTTCTACTGTTATTGTTGCTAAGGTTGGGAATGAATTTATTTGCAATCCAAGTTCAGAGCAGTTAAGATCTTCTCCCTTTGAACTTATTGTAACAGCTACAAAGGAAAAAATTTTAATGCTTGAAATGTTTTCTGGAGAAATTTCAGAAGAACAAATGAAAGAAGCTTCTAAATTCGCTATTTCTAATATAGGAGAAATGATAGATAAATTTTCTTCTTTATTAACTGATAATTTATTAGAAAAAAAATTAAAATTAAAAATATTTAAAGACAATTTAAGTGAAAACAAAGATTTTAACAAAATTAAATTAGAAATTGATAATTTCATTTCTGAAATTTTTTCTATTGAGATTTTTGATTGAAATGAAAGAAAGAAGAATTTAGAATTATTTTTAAAATCTTTATTAAAAAAATATTCAGAGATTCCTTCTTTTGAGATTGAGAATTTTTGATATTCTAAACTTAAAAAAAAAGTTTCTAATGATGTTTTAACTAAGAATAAAAGAATTGATGGCAGAAATTCAATTCAAATAAGAGATTTAAAAATTGCTATTGATTATCTTCCTGGTGTTCATGGGAGTTCTCTTTTTTCAAGAGGAAATACTAACGTTATATCGGTTCTTACTTTTGGTAAAACAAATGATAGACAATTAATTGATGAAGCTTTTTTTTATGCTAAAGCTAGTCCTTATAAGTACTTCATTCACCATTATAATTTTCCTAGTTTTGCTGTTAATCACTTGTCCTCTTTCAAAAGCATTTCTAGGAGAGAAATTGGTCATGGTCAATTAGTTGAAAAAACTTTTTCGTATTTAATTCCTTCTATTGATTATTTTCCTTATGCAACTAGATTAGTTTCCGAAGTTGTTTCTTCTGAAGGATCTTCTTCTCAAGCTTCTATTTGTGCTTCATCATTATCAATGATGGCTTCAGGATTTCCCTTGAAAAAGCACGTTGCTGGGATTGCGCTTGGAATGATCAATGGAGTTGTTATTACAGATATCAATGATTATGAAGATAAGTTGGGAGATATAGATTTTAAAATAGCTGGAACTGAGGATGGAATATGTTCACTTCAATTAGACGTTAAAAATGGTGGAATCACTATTGAAGAGTTATATGAATGCTTATATCAAGCTAAAGTTGCTCGTTTATTGATAATTAAAAAAATGAATTCAATAATTTCTTCTCCAAGGAAATCTTTGCCTAAACAAATTATAAAATGTAAAAAAATATATTTTGGATCTAATAAATTAGGAATGATTATTGGTCAAGGTGGTAAAAACATAAATTTAATTACTTCAAAGACTGGAGTTAAAGTTGATTTTCAAGACGATGGATTTGCTTTGGTTTACCATGATGATGAAAATAAGATAACAGAAGCTCATGAAATGATGAGAAGGTCAATAGTTATCAAAAGTAAACTTTAAATAAAAAATTAAGGCTAAAATAAATATAAATATTTGTATTATTTTTATTGTCAAAGAATTATTCTAATAATTCTTTTTCATTTGAATTAATTACATTTAAAATTTATTAATATACTTAAATTTAGATAATTATGGGTGAATTTTTTTAAAGATTATAAAGTTTTTAAGATTTTTCACAAAATTGTCAAATATACATTTGGATTAACTGAAAAAATGAAAAAATTAACTAAAGAAGAACAAAATAGAGAACAAAATAGAAGATATAAAACTTTAATAAAGAATGATTTTAAAAAATTTTCAAACGAAATAAAGAACGTTAGCGAAGAAAACATTGAAAATATTAGAAGTATTTTGAGCATTGCACAAAAAAATATTGATAAATCTGTAAGTAAAAAAATTATTCATAAAAACAACGCTTCTAGAAAAAAGAGTAGGCTTTTCAATTTATTTAACGAAATATCTAAAAAATAAACATTTATCGTAGATTCTGGAATTATCTCTAGTTATAGGAATTAACTAATGAATGATGAATTTAAACTTGATATAATTGAGTTAATAAGGAAAGATAGATTTGTATTTCGTGCTAATTATGGATGAATTACTTGTCTTAATGCAGATAGAGAAAAAGAAAAAAGAATTTTTTCTTTACCGTTAACTCATGAAAATTTTGTAAAGTTAAAAAATATTCTTCCTAATTACAAATTTAATATCTCTAATTCTGATTTTTTATCCTCAAAAGAGGAATTAAAAAAGAAAGAATTGAGACCTTATCAAAAAGCAGATATTGCTTTTTTAAGCAAGATGAATTCTGTTGCTATATTTAATGAAATGAGAACTGGAAAAACTCCTACTTCTCTTATTCTTACTAAGGAGTGATCTGTTGATAATTTATTAATTATAACTCCTGGAATATTACAGAGTCAATGACAGAATTCTGTCAAAGATTGATTAAAAAAGCCATCTTATATTATTAGTGAATTAGATAAAGAAGAAAGAAAACTTTTCTATAAAAAGTTTTCTTTTAACAAAGATTTTATTATTATTGTTTCGAAAGAGATTTTTAAATCTGATAGCGATTATTTTAGTGAATTTAGAAAAGAAAATTCTAGCGAAATAGTTGATTTTTGTGTGATTGTTGATGAGGCTCATTTTTTAAGAAATTACAAGTCTCAGCAAAGTGAAAGCATTTATTCTTTAAATGATAGCAAATACAAAATTGTTATTACTGGTACTCCTATTGTCAATAGTTATTCTGATATTTTTGGAACATTAAAGTTTATTAATAATGTTGAGTATAATTCTTACTGAAGGTTTGTTGAATTATTTTTTAATATTCAAACTTCTGATTTTATTAAAGATGGAAGAAGAGTTTTTTTAAAGTCTGTTAATAATTTTAAAAGTAGAACTTCTGAAATTCAATTAAAAAATGAAATAGCAAGTTTTTCTGTAAGTAGAAAACAAAAAGATGTTTTGCCTTGACTTCCCCAAATCATTCGCGAAAAAGAATATTTATTGATGGGAGAAAGTCAACAGAGTCTATATGATAGGTATTTAAATTCATCTGAAGAGTATTCTCTTGAATTGTTAGCTAATTTGAAAAGCGTTATTCTTTATCCTAAATATATAAATAAAGATATTAAAGATAATGGTATTAAGATTGATTATTTAGTAAATTTTTGCAAAGAAAATGAAAGTGAACAGATTTTAATATTTTCAACAAGAAGTGAAACTTTTTTAGAACCTTTATCTTATTTATTGAAAGAGAAAAAAATTAATCATGGAATTATTATTGGAAAAGTAGACAAAGAACAAAGGGAAATTTATATTAGAGATTTTCAGAATTCAAAAATAAAGATATTACTTTGTAATATAAGTAGTGCTGGTTTTGGTTTAAATCTTAATCAAGCTGATACAATAATATTTGCTGATCGCAGCTATTCTCCTGCTGATAATGATCAAGCAGAGGCTAGATTTTTACCTATTAAAAAAGAACAAAGTGTAAAAGTCAAAACTATTATCGATCTTGTTTGCAAAAAAACAATAGATGAAAAAATTTTAAAGCTTCTTGAAAAGAAGAAAGATATCACTAAAATAATCAATAGTAATCCTAATTTATTATTTGATTAGCAATGAAAAATTCTCTATTTTCTCTTGTTTAAAATTTGCTTAAATTTTTGCAATAAGACATTTTTTTTTGTAATACCCTATAAAAATTTATTTAATATAATTAATTTATAAATTATATAGGATCTTTAGCTCAATGGTTAGAGCCCCCGGCTCATAACCGGGTGGTTGTAGGTTCGAGTCCTGCAAGATCCACCATTAAATAATAATATTATTTATAAAGGGCTTTAAAAGAGCTTTCTCTTGCGTTTAAAATATTTTTTTTATAAACGTTTTCGTTAAAAATAATATCTCTTGATTTGTTTAGAATTTAAATTGAGATGCTAAAATAAATTTAAAAGACCTACGCTTTAGTGATTGCAAAATTATTGATAAATTAAAATAAGTAATTTATATTATTTTGTTATCAACTAATAGTTTGGTAGGTAACTTCAGATTGATGAGAAAATTCAGATTGAAATCTGAAAAAATCTTGAAAAATTAGAACAAGTACATAATGTCATCATTTAAAAGTGTTGTATTTGAAATTAAAGGAAAAAAGTAGTACATAATGTCATCATTTAAAAGTGTTGTATTTGAAATTAAAGGAAAACAATACAATATCGTAGAAAATAATCAAGTAATATATATTGATTATCAAAAAGACAAAAATTCAGGAGATAAAATTTTATTTCCTAGAGTTTTAAGTTTTAATGAAGAGTTTGGTCAGCCTTACTTAGAAAACATTACTGTTACTGGGGAAGTAATTAAACACAGAAAATTAAAGAAAATTACAATTTTCAAGTATAAACCTAAGAAAAGAACAACTAAAAAACAAGGTTTTCGTCCTCAATATACTGAAGTAAAAATTGTTTCTGTTGAAAAAGTTTAATTTCTATTGATAGTTATAAATACTTTCCTTGATGACAAAAGTTGTCTATAAAAAGAATAAAAAATCATTTGATTTTGTAAAGATAAATGGACATGCTAATTTTTCTAAAAAAGGAAAAGATATTGTTTGCGCAGGAATTTCTTCTGTTGTTGAAGGTTCATCTTCATTTCTGAAAAAAAAATATAATGATCTAGTTTCAATAGAAATGAATGACGCTGAAGTTGTTTTTATTCCTTTGAAATTTAGTCATGAAGTAAGCTTATGTTTAGAAATGATGATTTATCAATTAGCAAATATAGAAAATTTTTATCCTAATTATTTAAAAATTAAAAATTTATCTTTATAAGTGAGTATAATTAATTAGATATTTTTAATTTTTAAGTACACATCTTTATAGTATCTATTTTTATAATCTTTTATCTTTTTTAACGATTTATAAAATTCTTCGAATGATTTAAAGTTGTTGAATAAAGAATAGATAATAAAATTTCTTTCTTTTTTATTTTTTATCTTTTCGTTTACAATATCAATAAAGAGTATTGTTAATTCGATTATTTCTATAAATTCTTCTGAAAAAATATTATCTTTTTCTAGATAATAATGTTTGAGAAAATTAGGTATTATCTTGAAACTATTACAACAAAAGAAAATAAATGATTTTTTTTCCTTATCTTTTTCTAAATTTAAAATGTTGTTTCTTATTATTTTTTGACTGTTAAGAAAAAATTTAAAATCTTCTTCTCTTTTTTCTATTGAATTTACTTCTTTTCAAAAGTCATTATTTTTTGAAATTATTTCTTCTAAGGAAGATTTTAGATAATTCAACAAAACTATTCAAAATAATAACTGTCTTGATGATTTCATTATTAAGTAAAGAATTTCTCCAATAGCCGTTTTTTTAAATCATTCAAAAATTTCTAAAAGTCCTTTATTAGTTTCTTCATCTTTTTTAGATTTTGAAACTTCTTTTATTTCATTTATAAATTTTTCAATGAAATCAATGTGTATTTTTGAAATCATTGGAAATATTAACGATATCAATAATGAGAATAAAAATAATAATTTTAGATATTTATCTTTTCATGAAAAGAAATTTGGAAATATAAATCACTCTTTATCACTATCTTCTTCCTTTTGATCGATAATTGTATTTAAAGTTACGAAAGATATGAAAACTATCAATCTTTGTAGGCTTTTAAACGAAATTGTTAACATTAAATAACTTAATGCTTTAATTGTGTAGTTAGAAAAAAATATTACTTTCTCATTTAGAAAAAAATTATTATTTATTAATATTTTTTCTTTTGATAAAGATTTTATTTTTAAAAAGTAAATTTCTACCATTAGAAGAAATATTAATAAAAATGAGAATGAGAATATTTTTATCAAGTAATCATCTTCTTTTTCTTGATTTTCATTTTGTTCTTCTAGTGAAAGAAAATAATTTGATTCGTTTTTAAATGACTTTGTTGATTTTAAAAATATTATAAAAAACAATGCAAGTGGAATAATTTTTGATAAAAAGTAGCAACTTAATTTTTTAAGGATTTCAAAATTATTTGAATTTTTTATTTTATTGATATAGTTTTTTAATATTTTCATGAGCTTTTTAATTATATTTTCATCACAATTTTATTGAATATGTTTTTGATATTCGTTATTTGTTCTAAATTAGAAGTTTTTTAGCTAAAAATATATTGAAAATATAAGTTAATAAATCAAAAAGGAAATTTTATAATTTTGTGAGATTTAATTTTTATATTATTTAATAAGGAGTGTTATGAGATATGAGATGAGAATTAAGTTGACTTTTTAATTCAATAATTATGGCTTGAATGATATTAAGTTTTTATGTTTTTTTAAATATTGATACGCTTTGATTTTCGTTTAAAAATAAAGTGAAAAAAATGTTTTTATTTGTATTTAATTTTTGAAAGTAATAATTATTTTTCCATATTTTATTAGATAGTCTCAATTGTTTTTTCTATATGAATTTTTCTATGCATACTTATTGCTTTATCATGCATTATTTTCTGCATTTCTGAAAAAAAACTTTTTACTTCTTTGTCTTTAAATGCGACTTCTTCTAAATTTTCATTCATCATTTTTTCTGTTTGATGTTTGCTATTTTTTATAAGACCTATTACTCTGCTTTCTAGGTTTAGATTTTTTAGTGCTAATTTAACACTCTTTATTTGTTCTCTTCCGCCATCTACTACAATTAAAACAGGCATTTCTTCTTGCAATGTTTCTTTGTAGTGAATTTCGCAAGCCTTTTTCATATATTCAAAATCAGATCTCTCTGGTTCTTCTAGTTTGTGAATTTTAGTTTTGCTATATTCTCCATTTATAAAACACGAGAATGAAGATACAGAATCTTCTAAAAAAAGATTTGAAATATCTAGAGCTTCTATTTTATGAGGAAACTCCATTTTAAAAATTTTCATTATTTTCTTTAATAGTTCAAGTTTTCTAATTTTTTGAAAATCATTTAAAAAATGTTTGTTTCAAGTCTGTTCGGCATTTGAGTTAGCTAGTTCTAAAATTTTCTTCATTTTTCCTATTTTTGGTGATATAATTGATATGTTCAATTCCTCTCCTAATTCTTTTTTGTATAATATTTCTTCCGAAGTGTATAAAATTTTAGGACTTATATTTTTTTCATAGAATTGAAAAATATATGATTGAATAATTTCTTTTTGATCAGCAAATTGATTTTCTACTGAAAAAATTTTCTCATGGGAAGTTGCCAATTTTCCATATCTGTAGATTAGAATATTTATAGCTAAAACTCCTCTTTTAACAAACAATCCTAAGAAATCTCTATTCTTTCTATCACTAAATTCTACGTTTTGCGAACTTACAAAAAAATCAATGCTATCTAGAATTTTTTTTTGTTTTTGAGCAATTTCAAATGATAAACTTTCTAAATTTTTTTCAAATGATTTTTTGATTTTGTCTTTAATTTTCTTTGTTTTTCCATTGAAAAAATCATTTACGTTTTTTTTAGTTTCTTCGTAATATTTTGGATCAACTTCTTTGAAGCAATATCCTGAACATTGATCTATACTATAATAAATACAAGATTTTTTATTTTTTACGTTTCCTTCTTTACATTTTGCTAATGGGAAAATTCTTTCTAATAAACTCAAAATTTCTTTAGCTCTACTTCCGTCAGGAAAGGGACCAAAATACTCTCCGCTTCTTTTAAATATTCTATAACTTAGAATGTAGCGAGGGTTTTTGTCATTTGTAATATGAATATATGGATAAGCGTTGTTATTTTTTAGTAAAAAATTGTAGCGCGGTTGATATTTTTTGATTAAATTTTGTTCAAGTATGAGAGCTTCTTTTTGATTTTTAGTTACAAAAATATCTAAATGTTCTATTTGATTTATAAATCTTTTTCTGAATGATTCTTTATCTTTTTGTTGAAAGTAATTTGATACTCTTTTTCTTAAATTTTTTGCTTTTCCAATGTAGATTATTGTTTCATTTTTGTCTTTAAAAAGATAGCATCCTGATTGTTCTGTTAAATCTTTTATTTTTTCGATATTTATCACTACTTTATTTTCCAAAAATCTAATTTAAGAAAGATTGTTTGTTTGTTTTTAATCTTTAAAGATCTTTTACAAAAATTAATGGATTTTAGTTAAATTAATTATAACTTTTACATAAATTTTACTTTTTTCTACTTATTAATTGATTTTTTTCTTCTAATATATGTTAAAATCAATAGAAAAGGCAAAATATAATATTATGAATAAAACTCAAATTATTGAATCAATTTCATTAAAGGCAGAAACTAGCAAAAAGGATTCTCACAAATTTCTTGATGCTTTTTTATCAACTGTTACTGAATCATTAAAAAATAACGAAGAAGTTGCTATTGCAGGATTTGGCACATTCAAAGTTTCACATCGTGCAGCTCGAAAAGGTAAAAACCCAAAAACTGGTGAAGTGCTTGAAATTAAAGCTTCAAAAGTTCCAACATTTAAATCAGGTAAGAGCTTGAAAGAAGCAATTAAATAATAAGACAATTCTTTTTCTGTTTTACGCAGAAAAAGAATATTTATAATAAATGATTTTTAAAAGTTCAAAGCTTTTTTATTTCACCATTAATTCAAGAAATTAGAAAATTAAATTTAGCTTTATTTATGCTTAATAAAAATATAGTAAGTAAAAAATTTTAAATAAAAAGAAAAAGAAAAATGACAATAAATTTTAAATTAGAGTATAATCTAAGAGAAAGAACGTTAAGATTAATAAACGATAATTCTCAAGGAAATTGAATTTCTTGCGAAAAAACTGATAAATTTGAAAATCCAATTTTTCAATTGGACAAAAAGGAAAATTGGTGTTTGATTAGATTAAGCAAGAACAATGATTGATTGATAATGCTTATTGAATATAAAAATCACTTTTATAATTCATTTCAAAAGAATCACTATGATAGTGATTCTTTCATCTTTGGTAAATTTCAAGAAGTTGAAAAAGTGGATGGAAGATGAGAAAAAGTTAATTACTAATAATATATAAAAATTTAAATTTTGTTATGGATAAAAAATTATTTTTTTTTGATACTCATTGTCATCTTTCTAATGAAGATTTTAATAAATTTGAACTTAAAGAAATTGTTGAAAATGCTAAGAAAAGCAAAATTGCTTTTATTTTAAATGTTGGTTATGACATTGAAACAAATAATAAGTTAATTTATCAATCAAAAGAAGGCAAAGGTTTTTTTCTTTCTGCAATTGGAATTCATCCTAATAGTAATGATGATTTAAATGATGACAGTATTATATGGATGGAAAAAAAAATTATCGAAGAAAAAATTTTTGCTATAGGTGAAATTGGTCTCGATTATTATCGACAAGATACTTCTGTTGTTAAGCAAAAGGAATTTTTTAAGAAGCAATTATTATTAGCCAATAAATACAATTTGCCTGTTCTTCTTCACATTAGAGATGCATTTGATGATGCTTATGAGATAGTTAAAGAAAGCAATATTTCAAATGGAGTTGTTCATTGTTTTTCAGGTGATTTCGAAATTGCTAAAAAGTTTATTGATTTAGGTTTTTATATTTCATTCTCTGGAACAATAACATTTCAAAAGAGCGATAAGATTCAAGGAGCAGCAAGATTAATTCCTTTTGATAGAATTCTTGCTGAAACAGACTCTCCTTATTTATCTCCTTCTCCTTTAAGAGGAAAAATGAATTATCCGTGAAATGTTAAAATTATTGTTGAAAAGATTGCTTTTTTAAGAAATGTTTCTGTTGATGTTGCTACAGATATCATTTTTTCAAACTCTTTAAAATTTCTTTCTTTAAAAAATGATTTAAAATTAGTTTAAAACAAAAATTATAAATTGATTAAATATATAATTAAAAATTAAAAAATTTTTAATTTCATTAATTTTTAATTGGAAAGTAAAAGTACAAAAATGACAAATTTAAAAGAAGAAAAATCTTTTTCGCTTAATAATAATCAAATTTTTTTTTACACTTTTCTGTTTATAAAAAAAATAATTTCATCAGTTTTTAGAATTTTTTTATGAATAATTTTATTCGTGTTTATTTCTCAAGCAATTTCTTATTTTATTAAAGATAGTTCTTTTTTTAACAATTTTGAAAGGGATTCATTGAATAGTTCTAGAAAAAATTTTACTTTTTTTGAGTCAAGTAAAAAAGAGGACTCTTTTTATAATAATCACAAATGAATCGATTTTATCAATAATAGCAAAGCTAGAAATGAGATTAAGAAAAGAATTGAAAATGTTAGTTTATTAGATAGTTATCGAACAAAATTAATTAAAAATAATAGTTTTAATAAAGGAGGTATGATTTTTTATGGACCCCCTGGAACAGGAAAAAGTCATTGTGCTGAATTAATTGCTAAAAATATTTCTTCTTCTTATACGATTGTTGCTGCTGGTTCATTTCAAGAAATTTATGTAGGCTCTGGTTCAAAAAAATGAAATAATTTAATTGCTTCTTGTAGAAGAAAACTTGAAAATTATCCTAAGGATGAAAATAGACCCATAGTTATAATTGTTGAAGAGATTGATTCTTTAATATATAAGGGTAAATATGATCATGGAAGAGATGACACCTTGGTAAATAATTTTTTGGGAAGTTTCGATGAAATTAAAAGAGATAATTTAAATATTCTTATTATTGGAACTACTAATTATGCTCATTTTATTGAAGAAGCAGCTATAAGAGAAGGTAGACTTTCTGCCATTGAATTTGGATTTCCTAAGGAAGAATATGATATTGATAGTTTGCTTGGATCTGTTAAAAATAAAATTGAAAAAGAATATTCTATAGAATATTCGTTGAGTGAATTTAATTTTAATTTAGAAGACAATAAGATTTTTGTAAAAAAGGAATATTGAATTAACTTAAAAATTGAAATTATTGATATTTGTAAAAATGATCCTTTTTTAAATTTAATTTTTCCAAAAGTTCTTTCTGCTGTTGAGAACACTTTTTTGTATAAGATTAATTCTAAAAGTAAAAATATAAATATTTTGATTGATGAGAAAGATTCTGCTTACACAATTAAAGATATTTTGGAATCTAACCCTTCTCAAAGAAAAAATATTAGATCGGAAGAAAGTGAGAAGATTTTTTCTGATTTAATCGAAAGAATGCTAAATTCAGAAAAAAATAAATAAATACAATAAATGCCAAAAGAAAAATTAGAATCTTTAATGAATAATTATAACAATAGTGTAGATAGAATAAGGGAAAAATGATTATTATTTTTCCAAAATAATAATCACTTATTAATAGAACCTCATTCTTTATTGCCTAAGGATGACCCTTCTCTTTTATGAATAAATTCTGGTGTTGCTGCTTTAAAGAGATATTTTAATAATCCAGAGCTTTCTCCTTCAAAAAATTTAGTTAATTGTCAAAGGGTTATTAGAACTAATGATTTAGATAGAATAGATGGAAATTCTTATCATCAGACTCTTTTTGAAATGTTGGGATGTTTTTCTATAGGTGGAAGCTTTAAACAAGAAATTATTCCTTTGATCTGAGAATTCTTTACAAATCGTGATTTACTTGGAATTGATAGCAAAAGATTGTTTATAACTGTTTTAGAAGAAGATAAAGAAACTTTCGAAATTTGAAGAAATCAACCTAATATTTTTTTAGAAAACCTAATTTTAGCTCCACGCTCAAGTAATTTTTGAGATATGGGTGATGGTCCTTGTGGTCCAAATACTGAAATTTATTACTGTTTTGAAAATTTTACTCCTAATTCTGCTTTAACTATTGATGACCTTGAAAGTAAAAAATTTATTGAAATAATCAATATTGTTTTTTCAGAATTTTATCATAGTGGAAGTGAATATTTACCTCTTTCTAAGAAATGTGTTGATATTGGAGGTGGTCTTGAGAGAATTGCTTTAGTTATGCAAGAAGTTAAAAGTACATTTGAAATTGATTTATGAAAAAATTCAATTCAATGATTAGAACATTGCTTGAAAATAAATAAAATTAACTTAACTTCTGAAGACAGATGAAAAATCTATGTTATAGCTGATCATTTAAGGACTGCTATTTTTGCTATATCTGATGGCGCTTTACCAGAACATAAAAAAAGAGGCTATGTTTTAAAAAAACTTTTAAAGAGAAGTGCTTTATTGTCATATATTTTTAATATAAGTCTCGATGATATCAAAATTCTTTATAAAAATATAATTTCTAGCAATGGAACATTCTATAAAGATTTAATTTCTAATGAAGATTATATTTTATCGGTTATAGAAAATGAATTTATAAAGTTTAACCAAAGTTTTGATATTGCTTTTAAAAAGATAAATAGGTTTCTAGAAAATAATTTTCAGCCTGAGGTTTCTGCTGATACTATATTTTTTTGATATGATACTGAAGGAATTCCTCTTGAATTAATTAATTTTTCTTTATCTAAAAGAGAAAAATTTTTTAATAAAGAAAAATTTGATGAGCTTCTTTTTAATCAAAAAGAAAGAAGTTTGTTGGAAAGAAAAAAGCAGGGAATTTCAACTTTCAAAAAAAATTAATTAATTTATAATGAGTTATCGTTATTTAGCCATAGATTTTGGTGAAAGTTATGTAGGTTTTGCTGTTAGTAATGGGATTCTTGCTAGGCCATTAGAAGTATTTAAATATCCTCAAGCAAATTATAAAATTTTACAAAAACATTTGTTTAAAATTATTGAAAAAAACGCTCCCTCCGTTATTATAGTAGGAATTCCGTTGTCTAGCCCAAATAGTAGTTTGAAAATTAAAGAAATTTTTAACGATTTTTTGTTTGATAAAAGTGGTTGAAAAGAAAAATTAATTTGATTTGATGAAGATTATTCCACTAAAGAAGCAATTCTTCTAAAAAAAAAGAAAAGGATGAGAGAAGATTCAATAGCTGCTTCAATCGTTTTGGAAAAATACCTCGAAAGCATTAGATTTAACTAAAAATATATGAACAAAAATGTAATTACCAAAGAAGGTTATCAATTAATAAAAAAAAGACTCTCTGATTTAGAGAAACAAAGCAAATTAATCGCTGATAGATTGACTTATGCAAGACTTGATGGGGATTTATCAGAGAATGCTGATTGAATTGTTTTGCGTGAAAATTTAGAAAATACTCACGATAAAATAAATAGAATTAGAAAAATATTGGAAAATTCCGATGTTGTTGAAAGAAACGAAAATAGTGAGAAAATTGTTCAAGTTGGAAGTGTTGTAAATTATTTGATTATTGATAATAGTGGGACTTCAACAAATAAAGAATTAGAAATTGAGATAACTAGTGAAATGGACTCTGATCCTTTTGTTGGAAAAGTTTCTTATTTAAGTCCGTTAGGTTCTTCTTTAATAAATAAAGAAGTTGGAGAAGAAGTTGAAGTTAATAATTCTAACGTTTTGAAAAGATATAAAATTAGGATTTTAAAAATAAGATAATGTCAAATGTTCGTTTTTTAATTTTTCGCGGTAGTTTACAAAATGAAGGTAATTTTTGAGCTTTAGAGTCCGATGAAACTATTTTGCTTATTGGTGCTGGAAAAGATAATCCTTATGTAATTAGAAATGTTTTAAGTCTTGATTATTTAAAAGAAAATAAAGACAAAATAAAGGCTGTTTTAATAAATAATTCATCTCCAAAGAACAGTGGGTTTCTTCAAGAGATTTACAATGAGTTGGATTTGAATGTTCCTATTTATGGAAGCAAGAGTACAAAGTTATCGTTAGACGTTTATTTTAATTTTGAAAAAAAAACTATTAATAATTTTGTTGAAGTTGAAAATTTGTCTAAAGATTTATTAATCGATGATTTTTCTATTTCTTTTTTTCTTTTAGATAGTAATTTATTAGGGAACATCGCTTTCTGTATATATAATCAAGATTATGCTTTTTATTACTTAGAAGATTTTTCTTTTAATGTTTTAAGTAATAATAATTTGCTTTTTCAACCATTCTTTTTTCAAAGATTTAGAAAATTCTTATCAGTAAGAAGAAAGAAAACTTATCTTATTACTGGTTGTCAAAATTTAAATTGAATTAATAACGGATCTTTATCTTTAGAAGAAAAGAGATTTATAATTAAAGATAGAGAAGTTTTTTTAATTGTATATGACTTTGATTTTCTTCACATTATGGAAATTCTTGAAATAGCTCAGAAAAATAATCGAAAAGTTAATGTTGTTGACAAAAAAATGAATGATTTTCTTCACAAGATTTTGGATAAAAATCCTCTTTTGAATGTTATAAATAGTAGTTTTAGTAAGAAATTGAATATAAATTTGTTGACTGTGAAGGTTGATGAAATGGAGCAAAAACTTTCCAATTATATTAATAAAGATAATGAATGTTTATTTGTATCATGCTTGTTTCCAATGAGTGGTGGTGAAGAAAAACTTGCTAGATTAGTAGATTTATTGCATTCTCAGGATAATCAGGTTTTAGATTTAGGTAGAAGTGAAAATTTAAGTATTGGAACGAATTTTTACGATTTAAAATTTCTTTTAAAGAGTTTAAATCCCAATGGTATAATTTCTCTTCAAAATAGTTATAAGCATGGAAAATATTTGTCGAATTTAAAGCCGTTTAAATTTATTATGGTTCCGAATCATAGTCTTTTTAATTTTTCAACTAAGAAAATTTCTCAAATAAAAAGTAATAAACAGTTTTTAAATACTGAGAATTTGTTATTTTTTCAGCGTGAAAAATTATTAAGAAATGGTCTTTTAGTTATTTTCTTAACTGCTTATTGAGAGAATAAAAATTTAAAAATTTTAAAAATAAAAGCCAATTCTCTTTCTATATCAACAACAATTGATCTTAACAAAATGGAAAGAAAGGTTAAACAGTGATGAGATACTAAAATAGCGCCTGATTCAAAATCTTTCTTTTCCGATCCTAACGTTAAACAAAATATCGAGAGAAGACTTTCTGGTTTAGTAAAAAACTACCTTTCTTTTGAAAATGATGTTGATATGGATGATCCTTTATTTTTAGTTTTCATTAGAAACGAAAAAACAACATAAGAATGAAAAAAGATAATTCAAAAGAAAATATAAATTTGGAAAAAATTATTTCTGCTTGGAAAGAAATTGCAAAATCTAACAACATAACTTGAAAAGAATCATTTATTAAATGAGAGACTCCTGAAAGTTTAGTCGCTGATTTTGCTGTTACTTTAGCTTTGCCAATCTCTTACATTAAAAAGAAAAATCCTTATGATACTGCTTTGGAAATAACGAGAAATTTTCCCTTTGGTTCGATTTTAAATTTTGAAATTACTAAACTTGGATATATAAATTGTAGTTTCAAACAATCTTTTTATAGAAATTGTTTGAATGAAATAATATTTGGTGATTTTTTCAAATTCGAGAAGAATAATTTGATTGTTAATGTTGAATTTGTTTCCGTTAATCCTACTGGTTATCTTCACTTAGGTCATTTAAGAAATGCTATTATTGGCGATACTATATCGAATATTTACAGTTTTTTAGGTTTTAATGTTGTTAGAGAATACTATATTAATGATCGAGGAAATCAGATTGAAGAATTGATAAAATCAGTTCTGTTTTATTATTTTAAATTTCAAAATTTAGAATTTAATTCTACAACTGAAGATAAATTGAGTTATAGTGGGAAAGCAACAAAAGATGCAGCGTTATTCTTTCTGCAAAACAATTGTTTTTCTTTAGATGAAATAAATTCAAATTATTTGTTTGTAAAAGAACAAATAATTGATTTTTTTATACAAAAGATTAAACTTGATTTAAATTCTTGTGGCGTTAGATTTGATAATTGATTTTCAGAAAAAAAGATGTATGAAAAAGATCAAGTTTTAAATAATCTTTTAAAAGAATTTAAATCAAAAGAAATAGTTTATGAAAAGGACAACGCTTTGTTTTTAAAGACTGAGTCTGTTGGAGATGATAAAGATAGAGTTATTGTTAAGGATAATGGAGATTACACTTATTTTCTTTCTGACATTATTTATCATTTAAATAAATTGAACAGATCTGATATTCTTATTAATGTTTGAGGAAGCGACCATCATGGTTATATAGAAAGGCTCTTAGGATCTCTTGAGCTTTTAGGATATAAATCTAGAGAAAGAATTTCTATTATTCTTATTCAAATGGTTAGTCTTTTAACTGAAGATGGAAGCAAAAAATTTTCAAAAAGATTAGGGACTGCTATTGATGTTAATGAGGCTTTAAAAATTATAGAAAAGGATCAATTAAGATTTTCGTTTTTAGAAAAAGAATCTAGTCATTCTTTGACTATAAATTTAAATTCTCTTAGCGAACAAAAAGAAAAATCTCGTCTTTATTATGTTCAATATGCTCATGCAAGGTGCAATCAGATTTTAACAAAATGAAAAGATATTTCAACAAATAATGATGATTTTATTATCAATGAAACGTTTCTTTTAAATGAAAAAAAAGAAAAAGAGATTTTAAATAGTTTAATTGTTTTTCGTCAAGTTATTATTGATGCAGCTAATGAAAAGAAACCTTTTTCGATTATTCATTATTTGCAGAAATTATCAAGTGATTTTCAGTCTTATTATCAATCTTGTCAAATTTTGCAAAGTGAAAATTATGAACTTTCTAGACAAAGGGTTATTTTGGTTAAAGCTGTTAAGGAAGTTTTGAATGAAGGTTTGCAATTATGTGGAATATCCGCTCCTGATTTTATGGATAGTAGTTGTTAGAAAAACTTATTGATGTAATTTTTTTCTAAAGAAGTTAATAAATATTATAGATGTAATTTAAATTATTTCTTTTTCTTGCAAGTAATTTCTTATTTCATCAGCCTTATTAAATTCTTTTTTTTCTATCATATTCTTTCAATTTTCAATTTTTTCAATTATCTCTTGATCATATTCTTTCAAGTTGAAATTGAATCCCATTAAGTCTATTATTAAAAATAAATCATTTATTTTTTTGTTTAATATTTCTTTATTTTTATTTTTTTTATCAATTTCTTTATTAATGAAAGTTATTGTTTCTTCAAGGATGAATAATGTTTTTGTTGTTTCTAAATTGTTTAGAATGCTATTTAAAATTTCTTCTTTTCTTTCATGATTTTCAATTGATTTATTTTTTAAATTGTTTAAATGTAAAAATAAATTCACTTTTTTTAAAACATTTTCAATTTTTCTTATTTGAGAAGTAGATTGTTTAATTATTGATTCGTCGATCTCAATATCTTCTTTATATTTGCTGTTTAAAATTAGATGTCTAAGTGTGTTTGGTCCATATTTTTCAATAAAGTCTTTTGCTGATAAAAAATTTCCCAATGATTTTGACATTTTTTCATTTTTCATTGTCACATGACCAAAGTGAATTCACACTTTACTCAATTCTTTTTTATTTAGAGCTAAAAATTGAATTCTTTCATTTTCATGATGAGGAAATATTAAGTCTTTTCCGCCTGCATGAATATCGATTGTTTCTTTAAGGAAGAATTTCTCTATTAATGTTGTGCACTCTGTATGTCATCCAGGTCTTCCTTTGAATCAAGAAGTTTCTCAATTTATTCCTTCTTCAGTTTTTTTTCAAAGAACAAAGTCTTTTTCATTTTTTTTCTCTGTTTTATTTATCTTCCTTCCTTCTTCTCAAGATAGGTTTTTTAAATTCTGTTTTGAAAGCTTTCCATATTCGTTTAAATTTTTTTCTATATTAAACAGAACATTATCTTTTAAAATGTAAGCATTATCATTTTTAACTAGATTTTCAATTAGATTAATTATATCTTTTATACTTGAAGTTACAGTTGGAAATACTGTTGGCATTTTTAGATTAAGGTTTTTAAAATTTTCTAGATAAGAATTTTTGTAATACGCAGATATATTCTCTTCACTTTTTCCTTCATTTTTTGCTTTTTTGATTATTTTATCATCTATATCTGTAATGTTTTGAATATATTTGAAAGGAATCTTTTCTTTTTCTAATAGTCTGACTATTATATCAAAAATTAATGAAGGTCTCATATTTCCTATATGAACATGATCATAAACTGTTGGTCCGCATAGATACATTTTCAATTCTTTTTTTGGATTTAATTCAATCAAACTTATTTCATTTGTTAAAGAATTTTTTAGTTTTAATATATTCATTTTATTTGTTTTGTTAACAATGTTTTAATAGTGTTTTTATTTAGATTATAACTTGATATTTCTAGCTGTTGTCATTTAATTATTTTTTTAATTATTTTTTCTGCTACAATTTTATTAATCATTTCTCTTGTTTTTTAGTTAAAAATCTAATTAAAAGAATTCTTAAGAAAATCATTCATTTTTTTGTTCATAATTATCTCTATAAATTTTAAAATTATTCAAGGGATTTTTAGCATATTTTGTTTGAGAAAAAAGAATTATTTATTTGCTTTGCTGTATTATTATTTAATTATTATTTAATGATCAAAATTAGGTTGGAGGATTATTAATGGTTAGACTATTTCTAGATAGAAAAAAAGTTAAAAATATTGAAGAATTAAGGGATAATAAGTTTAAGTTATTAACTTATTTTTTTTTAAATATTTTAAGAAACAATAAGTTTTTATTTTTCATCACTTTTATTTTAGCTTTCTCTTCTGCTCTTGTTAATTACAATATTGGAATTATAATTAGAAACGCTTTTTATTTACCAAGTGATAATTTAAGCGACAAGCTTAATGATTTTAACAAAAAAATTGATTCTGATAATGAATTTAAAGATGAAAAAGATGAGGAAGGAAATTTCGATAAAGAGAAAATAAAAGAAAGAATAATAAAGGAAATTAAAGATGGTAGATATCTATCTATAATAGAAGCTATTGATCTTAATAATGGTGAATTATCAAAAGAGTCATTAAAGAAAATTATTAATGAAAATTCTATTGATAAAACAAAACTTCACGAAAAAAAATTAAAGATTACTTTTAATGTATTATTTACGATGTTATTTGAAAATGTATATCTTGAATGAAAACAATTTATTTTTGTTTTAATAGCTTTATTGATTTTCGTAAAGGCTCCTATCTCTCTTCTTCACTGATATGTTAATTCTTACTGTTGTAGTAAGATTGAAAAAGATTTAAAGCTTGAATTGTTCAAAATTTTAGTTGGGTCTAATTATGAAAATTCTTCAGAAATAGCTGGAAAAATGATAACTCAGTTTACTGCTGATTTAGATAATATATCTGTAAATATCTGAAGCATTCCAAATAGATTAATTTATGTCTTCACTTCTATATTCCTTAATATTTATTTTGATTTTAGTTTTGGTGGAAAAATGAATTTCAATTTTATTGGAATTGCTTTGTTGCTTTTCTCATCATTATTCTTCTTTGTCTTTTTATTACTTAAGCAAGCAGTTAAATTAGGAATTGATGCTAAGAGAAGATATGAAGAAGACAATAGAATAATATTTGAAAGAATAAATAATTTAGAGTACATAAAAAGTAATTCTAGTGAGATTTTTGAGCAGTTTAAAGTTTATGAAACATTAGATAAGACTTTTCAAAATAACAAGGAATCGTTGTTATGAACAGCTCTTTTTAAATCACTTCCTAATTATTTGTTAATTCCTAATATTCCATTTTTATTCATGGCAATTATAACTCTTATTCATGATATAGAAAAAGAAAATTCTCCAGAATTTATTTTTGTAAACTTCATTAGATATTATTATACTATTAATAGATTAAATTCTGAAATAAGTAAAATACTTGAATCAATAGTTGTTTTAGAGGATCTTTCAAGTGAGTTTTATATTGTTAATGAAAGTGTTTTAAAATTAGATTCTGAAAGGGTAATTTTAAGAAAAGATGAAACTGATAATTTTGAAAAAGGAGATATTCATTTCAAAAATATTTTCTTTAATTATCCTTCAAGGCCAGAAAACATGATTATTGAAGATCTTTCTTTTACATTTAATTATGGTGAGAAATATGGAATTGCTGGAAAAAATGGCATTGGAAAGAGTACTATAACTAAGATAATTCTGAAGTTATACGAAATTTCTAATGGAAAAGTTTTTATTGGAAAAAAAGATTTGAGTAAAATAAAGACTGAAATTTTACATGAGAATATTTGTCACTTAACTAATCATCCAACATTTTTCAATATGTCGATTGCTGAAAATATTTTGTATCCTTTAGTTTATAGAGAAGAATTGCATTTGAAAAAATTAATTAATGCTGCTAAAAAAGTTAAAATATTTAACTTTATTAAAACTCTTTCAAATGGATTTGATACAGTTTTGAGACAAGGTGGTTATGATCTTTCAGAAGGACAAAAGCAACAGTTTGAAGCGATGAAAGTTTTTATGAAAGATTATGAAATTTTCATTTTTGATGAGATTTTAAGTAATGTTCATCCTGTTACTAGAAAAAGTATTTTAAACAATATATTTGAAAGAGTTAATGGTAAAACAGTTATAACTATAGATCATCACTATGACATATTTAAACATATGGATCATGTTTATAATTTTTCTAGCAAAAAGCTATCTAAAGTTACTTCTCTTAAGAAGATAGAAAAAGATAACGATTAATAATTAAAATTTAATGAAAATTATTATTGGAAGACATGTTTCTTTGAGTAGTCCTGACTACTTACTGGGAGCTTTAAATGAATCAATTAGTTATGGAGCTAATTCGTTTATGATATACACCGGGTCTCCTCAAAACACTTTTAGAAAAAGTGTTAGTGATCTAAAGATAGATGAATTCAAAGAAAAATTGAAAGAAAATTTTTTAGAAATTGATGATATAGTAGTTCATGCTTCTTATTTGATAAATTTAGCTAATACTTTAGATAAAGTTAAGTCTGCTTGATCAACAATGTTTTTGAAGCAAGAAATTTCTAGAATGGATCAGATAGGATTAAAAACTTTAGTTCTTCATCCTGGAAGTTCTTTAGGAGCCGATAAAAATGTTGCCTTAGAATCTATAGCTTCTTTGTTAAATAAAGTTCTTTCTACTGATTCCAATGTTAGGATTGCTTTAGAAACAATGTCTGGAAGAAAAAATGAATTAGGTGTTAATTTTGATGAAATAAAATTTATTATTGATAGAGTTGATTTAAAAGAGAAGATCGGTGTTTGTTGAGACACATGTCACTTATATAGCTCTGGATATGATATTAAAGACAAACTTGATGAAGTAATAAAGGAATTTGATGAAAAAATAGGAATAGAAAAATTATGAGTTATTCACTTGAATGATACTGTTTATCCTATTAATTCGAAAAAGGATCGTCATGCTAATATTGGAAAAGGATATTTAGGATTTCAAAAATTGAAAGATATTGTTTATCATAAAGATTTCACTTCTGTTGTTAAAATACTTGAAACACCGACAAAGGATGAATTTTATAAAGAGGAAATAAAACTTATTAAATGTTCTAGTTAATTTTTTTAATTGGGTTTATAAAAGGCTTTATCTATCTGTTTTTTAAAAAGGTTTTCTTTCCATAGTATATTTATTAATTACAATAAAAATTGAAGATTAACTTTAGAAATATTTTTTGAAGTAAAGAATTTAAAATGAATTGATTATAAATTTTTGAAAATCAAGTTGAATATTTTTATTTTAAGAAAATGTTATTTTTTAGTATTTTCATTTAACTTTCTTTTAACTTTATTTACTATTTGATTTCACTTGTTAAATTTCTAGAGGTTTTTTTAATATTAAAAAATATAAAAGCTAGGATTGAACTTAAAAAGGTTATCTTTAATCGTCTTGTTTCAACGAAAGAAAGGAAAAATTAGAAATAAGAGAAAGTGATGAAAAAGAATTTGAAAAATATTGTCTTATAAATGAAATTATAAAAAAAGAAATAGAGTTTATAATGAGTGAAGATTTTATTTGTAATCTTAAATTAAGATATGAAAATAATGATAAATTTAATCATATTGAGATTGAAAATATTTTGGATAATGAAAAAAAATGAAAAAAAGATTTTATGTTTCTATTTAAATTTGAAAGTTAAAAATCTACAAAAAATTTGGAGTTCCTGTTAGAGAGCAAGTTCCATCTATATTTTTTGGAAAAGCAATTGTTTCTTTTAAACTTTTTAAATTAAGAAATATTGCTAACATTCTTTCTATCCCCATTCCAATTCCTCCATGTGGAGGTGCTGCAAATTCAAGAGCTTTTAAAAAGTAACCAAAATGTCTTTCCATTTCTTCTTTATTAAATCCTAAGATTTCAAAAACTTTTTCTTGTAATTCTCTTTGATAGATTCTTAAGCTACCGCTTGCTATTTCTTCTCCGTTGCAAACCAAATCATATGCTTCTGATTTAATTGATAAAAAATCAAATCCCTCTTTGCTCATCATTGGTTTTATATATTCTTGTTTAGGTAATGTGAATGGATGTCTTAATGAAATAATTTTTCCTTCTTCTTTGCTATATTCGAATAATGGTCAATCAGTTATTCAAAGAAATCTATACTCTTTTGAATTATCTTTTTTATTTATAAATAAATCACTTAATAAATTTATTATCTTTGATAAAGAGTTTATGATGTTTTCTTTCTCTCCTCCTATTATAATGTAATATCCATTTGAAAAATTTAAAAACTCTTCCTCTTTTATATTTTCTTTTGATTTACTGAAGATTTTTTCCATTGATTGTTCATTTTTTTTCATAATAAATGACTCTTCATTACAATTTTCATTAAGAATATTTTTAATTTCATCTATTTTCTTATCTATATTCTTTTCTATGAATATTCCTCTTTCAAAATATTCTAAGTTTTTAATTTCTTTCATTTTGAAAGGAAATTCTTGAATTTTTAAAGGGTTTCTTAGATCTGGCTTGTCAACTCCATATTCATTAATGCATTGTTCAAAGGTGAGAATGTCAAATTTTATTTTTTCTATTTCTACATTTAAGTGTTTTGTTAAAAATTCAATTAACATCTTTTCAATTAAATTGAAGTAATAGTTTTGATTTGCAAATGACATTTCTACATCAAGTTGAAGAAATTCTAGCTGTCTATTACTTCTAGCATCTTCATTTCTAAACGTTTTAGCTATTTGATAATATTTTTTGAATCCACTAATCATTAGTATCTGTTTAAAGATTTGAGGAGATTGTGGTAATGTATAAAAGCGATCTTTTAAATTTGAAGGAACTAAAAAACTTTTTGCTCCCTCTGGTGAAAGCTGAGATAAAATTGGAGTTTCTATTTCTATAAATTCTTCTTTGTAAAAAAAATTTCTAATATAGTGAAGGAAATTATTCTTTTCAATAAGTATTCTTTTACTTTTTTCTCTTCTTAGATCTAAATATCTGTATCTATATCTGTTATCTTCTTTTAATTCCAAGTCATCTCTTATTTCAAAAGGCAACTGTATTGTTTTATTTATTAATTCTCAAGATTTTAATAGTATTTCAAACTCCTCTTCGTTATTGCTTTCGATAGATTTTTTTGTTTTTACTTCTCCAAAAATTTTTATTAAATCTCCAGTAGTTAATTTCTCTTCAATTTCTTTAATAATAACTTGTTCTTTAACTATAACTTGAATATCTTCTCCTTCTTCTCCTTGAATATTAAAAAATAATAATTTCCCCAAGTTTCTAATTTTTTTTATTCATCCTTTTATGAAGATTTCTTTATTTTTTTGTTCTTTTAAATAATTATTGTTTTTCATTTGTTTTGTTTTAAAAAATTCTTTTTTTGAGATATAAATTTAATTATTTTCTTTTAGAGAATAGGATAGATCTTGTTCTATCAAATTATAACTAGTTTTTAATCAGTATTTTTAAATAGAAGCTATAGTTATTTATGATAATTTTAATAATAAATATTTTTTTTACTAAAAGTTATTAAAAACAAGTATAACTGTTAAAAGAATCAAAGAGAATGAAAAAAATAGAATTTATAAATGTAAAGAAGTCTTTTGGAAAATTAGAAGTTTTGAATAATGTTTCGTTTTCAGTTGAAAAATCTTCTATACATGGTCTTATAGGAAATAATGGTGCTGGAAAAACAACTATATTTAGTATATTAAGTAACTATATAACTGATTTTCAAGGAGAAGTTTTAGTTTATAATAAGAGTATTAAGGATTTTACTGATTATAAAAAAAAATCTGTTTTTATGTTTGCGGATCCTTCTTTTCCTGAAAATAGAAAAGTTAAAGAGTATTTTGATGAATGTGCTTATTTAAGAGGTGTTTCAAGAGAAGTATCAGATAAAATTTTTAATAACTCATCTTTGATTGATAAAAAAGATGAGTTGTGCTCTAAATTATCAACAGGTTGAAAGAAAATACTTCAGTTTTTAACATTTGACTTGATTGAAAATCTTGAATTTGCTTTTTTAGATGAGCCTTTTGAAGGTTTAGATATTTATAATAAAGATTATTTTGTAAAGAAAGTTATAAGTATGAAGGAAAATGGCGTTACTATTTTCATTTCTAGTCATAATCTTCCAGATTTGCAACTTCTTTCTGACAAAGTTACTTTTATTGATAAAGGAAAGATTCTTTATAGCGGAGAAAAAACTTTAAATATCAGAGATATTTATGATAGTTTGATTAGACAAGAAAATTAATTTAATAAAAGGGTAGTATATGAAAAATTTATTAAACAAAGAAGCGATCAAATATTATTTAAAAAATTCTATTAAATTTAATAAAAGAAGTTTTATTTTCTTTTGTATATTTTCTTTTGTTAGAATTTTAGCTGTTCCTTCGTTGATTAACAATGATAGACAAGAAGCCTTGATTGAAGAAAAAAAAGTTATTATTGAAAAAGAAACTTTAAAGCAAATAAAACAGGCTTTTTTATATGTAAAAGAAGGTGATTCTCGTTATTTAAGTGATCTAGATAAAATTCAAAATGTTGATGATTCTAATGTTTCTCAAATTAATTTGGAGAATAGATTAAGTGGGAATAGGGAGACTAAAAATAAAATTAGCAATCTAAATATTTATAAAAAGTTTTCAAATTTGTTTTTTTCAAATTTTTATGGTATTGATTATCAATTAAAAATTGAAAATTTTGTTAATAATTCAATAGAGAAAAATAGATTATTTTTCTCTCGTCACTTTAAAGAAAATAATTATTGATTATTAATTTTTATTAATTTACTTATTTTTGTTTCTTTATCAACTATTTCTTGTAATTTTTTTAGTAGGTTCATTAGAATTATTTTAGTTGAAGAATTTTTTGATAAACTTTATGAAAATTTGTTAGAATGAAGCTCATCAAAAGTCAATAATGACAAATTTGTTATTTTAAATACTTCTTGAACAAGAAGAGAAATTTTCATATCTAAATTTATTGTAATTTTTTTAATTTCTTCTTTAGTTTCTCTTTCCAATTCATTATTTGTTTTTTTTTATAGAGAGAGATTTGGTATAAGTTTATCGCAAATACTTTTATACTTATTTTTAAATACTTTTATTTTTAATTTTATTTTTTCTGTTCATAGAAGAGTTTTAAATTATTTATTGATTTCAAAGAAATGAATTTTGGTCATTTTAGAAAATTTTCTTCTATTTTATAACTATACAATTCCTTTTTTTTTATCTTTATTTCAAAATAATCTTGGTAGATTTAGTATTTTCAAAGGAATTAATTTTGTTTCTGAATCAAATAATTATAATTTTTTATTAATTTTTTCTTCTATATATTTTCTTCTAGAGTTTGCCGCACTTATAAATTATTATAATAGGTATAAAAAATTTGACTTTAAAGCTTAATATTTTTATTATTTTGATAATTTGTTATTTGTGTTTAATTAGAAAGAAAGGTTTATATTAATTCAATTTGAATTTATAAAAAGTATTAAAATGCCGGAATTACCAGAAGTAGAGACTGTTATTAGAAGTCTTTCTGAAATAAAAAATAAAAGAATAGTTGACGTTGAGGTAATTAAAGAAAATTTGCTTAAGGGTGGAATAAATAAGAGTGATTTTATTTCTCAAGTTTGCGGAGAAAGAATTAATGATATAGTAAGAAAAGGAAAATATATTTTTATTCTTTTGGACGAATGAGTTATCATTAATCATTTAAGAATGACTGGAAAATATTTTTTAAAAGAAAATTATGCTAGCAAAGATCAAATTAATCATTTGTCTTTAATTTTTCATCTTGATGACGGAAGTAAGATATTATTTTGTGATGCTAGAAACTTTGCTACTTTTCATTTGCAAAAAATAGATGAATATAAAAGTATTTATCCTTATAAAAATATTGGATTAGATTTAATTAATGATGAAGTTAGTTTTGAATATTTATTCTCTTTTTTTAAAAATAAAAAAATTCCAATTAAAGCTGCTTTGCTTGAACAAACTATTATTAGCGGAATTGGAAATATTTATGCTTCAGAGATATTGTTTTTAATTAATGTTCATCCACTGCTTCCAACTAATTCTTTAAGTGAAGATAAAATTAAAGAATTATTAATAATTACTAAGAAAATATTGGAAAGAGCTATTGAATTAAAAGGCTCTTCAATTGTTGATTTTGTCACTCCTTCAAATGAAAAAGGAAATTTTCAAAATGAACTAAAAGTTTACGGAAAAGCTGGGAAAAATTGCTTTATTTGTGCTGAAAAAATCGAAAGAATTTCTATAGATAATCGTTCAACTTTTTTCTGTCCAAGTTGTCAAAAAGCAGAAATTAATTAAGTATTTTTTCTAAATTATTTTTTTTTATGTAACAATAAAAAATTAAGAATGCATCCAACTCATGAAGACTTATTTTTTTATTATTTCTAAATCATCCGCCACCTCTACCAGGTTTGAAATAAACATTTTCTATTTCTAAAACATTTTCTTTTATTTTTTTGTAGGTTGTTTTTACTTCTCTCACTAGCACAGTTTCGCACTTTTTTAATCTTGGAATAAAATATATAAGTGATTCAATTATTCCGAACATTTTAAAAAGACTTGTTAAGTCATACCCTCTAACTTTTATAAAGTTAGTAGTTTCATATATTATATAGTCAACTTTTTTTTCTTCACAAAAATTTTTGATAAATTCAAAATGTTCTTTTCAAATCTTGCTTTTGAAACTTGAGAATGTTTCTTCTTTTTTTTCACTGTCATAAAAAAACAATCCCGTTGTTCCTGATCCAGATGGATCAATTGATAGATATTTATAATTTTCCACTTTTTATCTTTCTGAGTATTTAGTTTTTTATCTTTTTGTTAAAAGTCTCTGTAATGATTCTCCATCAGAATATGCTTCTAAAAGATTTTCAATTATGTTTTTCTTTACTTCAAATGAATAAATATCTTTGTTTTTTACTATTTTTATAAGAATTTCTAATATTTCAAACAATTCTTTTTTTGCTTCAAATTTATTAAAAAAAACACCACTTCCAGTGCTTCATAATAAATATATTTGTTTTTTTGTGCATAGATGTTGAATAAGCAATTGTATTCTAAAAGCTAGCATTGACATTGGACTTTTATCTATTACAACGTTGTTAGTTTTTAATTCTATTGCGAAGTCTTCAAATTCTAAATCAATATAACTTCCAAAAAAATTTTCATTGTAAAAACAATGATGAAGACTTTCACTTCCTAAAAATTTATCAAAGTTTTTCTCTTTGAAAAAAGTAAGTGATTCTTTTATTTTTTCTAATGTTTTTGGACTTATTTTTGAAGAAAGATAACTTTTATCGTCTCCTGTTTCTAAGAAAGATTGGATTGTTTGGTGGAATATTTTTCCATTATTAGCAGCTATTTGAAGAATAAAATCCGGAATTTGTTTATCTCCATATTCAATTTCTTTCAAAATTTTTGTTAGTGTGCTTGAACTTAATGCTTTTTGATCTTTATAATATGGTCATAAAAGACCACTATCTGGCGACATTAAAATCTTAATATCTTCTTCTCTTTTTTGCATTTTTATTCTTTAATTTTTTATATTTTTAATTTATTAAGAATAAATTTTTAATTTAATTTTTGCTAGTAAATCTTTGTTTACTTTTAAATTTATTAAATATTCTCCCTCTTCATGAATAGGCTTAAAATCAATAAATTTTTTCTTATCTATAATTAAATTATTTTCTTCTTTTAATTTTTTTGTTATATCTGCTAAATTTATTGATCCAAATAATTTACCCTTTTCTTTTTTCAAATTGAATGATAGAGACAAGTTATTAATTTTTTCAAAAAGAATTTTGTCTTCCTCTTTTTTTATAAGAATTTTCTTTTTTTCTTTTGCTTTTTCTCTTTCTAAAATATCAACACTTTCCTTATTATAAGGCATTGCTTTTTTATTTGCAAAGAGAAAATTATTAGCAAATCCAGAATTAACTTCTTTAATATCGTTTTTTTTACCAAGATTTTTCACATCTTCTAATAAAACAACTTTTTCCTTTTTATTCATTTTTTTTGAATATCCCTTTGTAGAAATTTTTTATTAGAGATTTTATAAAGAAAATATTAATTATTTTCTACTGTTTTTTGTCCTTGATTTTGTTGTTGGGGTTGATAACTTTGTTTATGTTGGTAGTTGCTTCACTCGCTTTGATCAATTACATTGTAAGGCATTAGAGCCATTTGTCTAGATCTTCTTATTGCTTTAGCAACTCTTCTTTGATACTTTAAAGTTAATTTGTTGAAAATTCCAGGAATTATTTGTCCTTGTTTGTTCACAAAGTGACTAAGTGTTTCAACATCTTTATAATCAATATACTCTATGTTGTTTTTTAAGAAGTAAAAATTGTTTCCAAAGATTTTATTTTTTTCCATTAATCTAAGTCATCTAGAAGAATATCGTTTCATTTTTTTTATTTTCCTTTTATAATATTAAATTAATTTTTTATCTAATGTCTATAGATGAAGAATGTCTATCGTTATGTTGTTGATTTCTATTATCTCTATTGTCGTTTCTATTATAGTTTTGTTTTACAAATCCAGTTTTTTTAACGATTTTTCTATTTCTTTGAGATTTTAGATTTTTCTTTATCTTTATTTTTTTTTCTGTGTCAAGATTTATTGTCATATGTCTAACAACAAAAGACTTTTTAATAATTTCTTCTATTTCTGAAGTGTCACTTCTTTTTGCTTCAAAGTTTAAAAGTAAGTATTCAGCACTTTCTAAATTTTCTATTTTGTAAGCAAGTTTTTTTATATCACTACTAAATTTAATCTTATTAGGACTTATAACTTTTTCTAATTCGTCTATTAATTTTGATTTTTTTTCGCTATCAGATTCTTTAATAATACAAAGTATTTCGTAATTGCTTTTTCTAATTTCTTCTTTATTGTTCATTATTTTTATTTATTTGATTTTGTTGTTAGCAAAAGTTATTAATGAGAATTAATGCTAGTAAAATAATAACTTTCAATAATCTTTTCTCTATTTAAACTATTTTGTGCTATATATCTTAATTTTAGTAAACTAATATTCTTCTAAAGAAGTTTCGTTCATCTTTAACTTATTAATAAATTTTTAGTTTTCTATTTTTCCTATTAATAAATTAAAGATTTTAATTTCTAATTTTTATGGCGGAAGCGAAAGGATTTGAACCTTCGCATATACTTTTTAATATATCTACTAGCTTTCCAAGCCAGCCTCTTCAACCACTTGAGTACGCTTCCATTCCTTATTTATTTTTTAGTTTATTTTATTTTTTTGTTAAGAATAACTTTTAAAATAAAAGTAACAACTTTATATTAATTTTGTTTAAATATTTTAATAAAGAACAAAAAAGTTGTTATCAAAAAAATCATAAAAAGAAATAGGAGAATAATAATATGTTTGGAGAAATTCCTCAAGTAATACTTCAAGATGGTCTTGATAAATTAGATGTTCATGATGTTGAAATTAGAAGAATGAGTAAAGGGGAAAAAGAATTAAAAAAAGAAATTAAAATTCTTCAAGACAAAGTAAATAAAGCAGGTGATAATTCTAAAATTAAAGAGCTTGAAGCAAAAATAGAAAATCTTTCTAAAATTATTGATGATTTACAAAATAAATTAGCTTTCTCAACATCTATAAATAAGCCTCAAGAGTAAATTAAAATAAAGATATTTAATTTTTAAAAATTAATTTTTTACTTTATTGTAACAATCTTTAGATAAATTAGAACTTTTTTATTCTAGGCGTTTTAAATATTGCCTAAACTTATAATATAAGAAATTAAGTTTTTAATAATTATAATTTAAATTAAATGAGAGTTAAATCTGGTTTTTTTAATGTTTGTTTACACTAAAATCTTATTAATATTATTAATATATTTATTAACAAAATTACTTTTGAAATTACCTTTTTAATTAATAAGTGATAACAAAGAATTTTTCTCACTTATTACTTTAGAAAGTTTTAAATAAATTGCGAATGTAGTTCAATGGTAGAACCTTAGACTGCCAGTCTAATGGTGAGGGTTCGATTCCCTTCATTCGCTCCATTAGTTAAATTACATTAATTATGGCGGGTATAGCGAAGTGGTTAACGCGCTAGTTTGTGGCACTAGTATTCATGGGTTCAATTCCCATTATCCGCCCCATTATTTTATTCTTTTATAAAATCTTTAAATTTAATTGCTAATTATTTTTACTTACTATTCACTTTAATATGTCAATTTCAATTCAAAAAAGCTTTATTAATGAATCTAAATCGCTTTTTTTAATTGCAACTCCCATAGGGAATTTACAAGAGTTAACACCTAGAGCTATTGACACTTTAAAGAACTCTGATTTAATATTATGTGAAAACACTTATTCCTGTTTAAGGTTGCTTCGTCACTTTAAAATTGAAAATAAAAGATTGATGCTTTATGATAACATAATAGAAAAATCAGAATATAGATTAGATAAATTGATTGACAAAATGCTTAATCATAAAAAAATATCTTTGGTTTCAAATGCAGGATATCCTTTAATATCTGATCCTGGAAGAGTGTTGGTAAGAAAATGAATAGACATTGGGAATTATGTTATTCCTATTTCAGGGAGTAGTGCTTTCATTAATGCTCTTGTTGCTTCCGGTTTTTATTATCATAATTTTACTTTCATTGGATTTCTTCCTAGGAGTAAAACTAAGCAATTAGTTTTTTTAAAAACTTATTCAAATAATTTTCTTTCTGCTTTAATTATTTATGAAACAGCTAACAGACTTGTTAAAACATTAATAAGTATTAAAGATTCTTTGGGTAATCGTCTAATATCAATTTGCAGGGAAATAACAAAAATTCACGAAGAGTTTATTAGGGGTGGTATTGAAGATGTTATTGAATATTTAAATTTAAATTGTTCAGATTTAAAGGGAGAAGTTGTAATTATAATAAGTGTTGAAATTAAAGATAATAATTTAGAAAAAAAAACACTTTTTATGAGAAAAAATTCTTTAAGCAAAAAAAAGAATATAAGGAGTAAAAAAAATTTTTAATATGAACGTGGGCAGTAAAATTTATTCGATTTTGATAAAAAATCTAAAGAAGTTTTTTGGGAGAAATAATGATAAAATTAAATATTCGCTTTTATTTTTTGACTTATTTCTTATTTTTTCAGTTTGCAGTTTTATGTATAATCTTGCTGAAACAGAAGGTGATAGTGAAGAAGATATTTTAGAATCAAAAAATTCATATTCTTCTTTTAAAATATTTGGATTCTTCTTTTTTTTACTTTTCTTTTCAAAGTTTTTTATTTGGTCCATATCTAAATAAATAACTTATAGGTATTTAAATAAAAAAATTATAAACTAATAGTGTTATGAATAAAAAAGAAAAAGATATTATAGAAAAAGAAAAAGATTTAAATAAACAATTAATTTCTCTAAAAGAAGATAAGATTAGAGTTTTAGCTGATCTTGAAAATGAAAGAAAAAATCACATAAAAGAGATTGAGAATGTTGCTAAGTTTTCAAACAAAAAACTTATTTTAAAGATATTGCCTTTGATTGAAAATTATGAAAGGGCTTTAAAGCTTAGTGATGGAGTTGGCAATGAAAAGATTGACAAATTTATTTCAGGATTTTCAATGGTTTTAAATGATTTTAAGTTGAGTTTAAAAAGTGAAGGTGTTGAAGAATATTCTCCTATTGTTAAAAAAGATTTGTGAGATAGTAATTTTTGTGAAGTCGTTGAAGAAATAGAGAATAATGACTACGAAGAAGGAACTGTTCTTGAAGTTATTCAAAAAGGTTATTTTTTAAACAAAAGACTTTTAGTTACTGCTAAAGTTTCTGTTAGTAAAAAAACACAATAGGTTTAGTTTAAAGTTTATAAGCTAAAAATATTTTAACATTTTAAATTTTTAGTAAAAAGATTTGTTAGTTAAAAAATGTTAATTACTTAAAGTAAAAATTCTAAAAATTTTTTTAAAAAAAAGTTTCTTCTTTTATATATTTATAATAAATAGATGATGAAAGAATATAAGAACTAAAGAAAATATAAGGGTCATAAATAAATATGAATAAAGTTAGTAATATTATAGTTGGTATTGATTTAGGAACAACTAATTCTTGTATAGCTGTTATGGAAGGTTCTCAAGTTAAAGTTTTGGAAAATTCTGAAGGATCTAGAACTACTCCTTCTGTTGTTGCTTTTAAGGGAGATCAAATAATTATTGGAGGTCCTGCTAAAAGACAGATTACTACTAATCCAGAAGTTATCTCTTCTATTAAGAGAGATATGGGTAAGAAAATAACTGTAAAAGGTGGTGGTAAGGATTGAACTCCTGAACAAATATCAGCTCAAATTTTAACAAATTTAGTAAAAAGCGCTGAAGATAAATTAGGGAAAAAAATTGATAAAGCCGTTATTACTGTTCCTGCTTACTTTGATGATTCTCAAAGACAAGCTACAAAAAATGCTGGTTTGATTGCTGGTTTAAATGTTGAGAGAATAATTAATGAACCCACTGCTGCTGCTTTAGCTTATGGTCTTGATAAACTTCATAAAGATCAAAAAGTTTTAGTTTATGACTTGGGTGGTGGAACTTTTGATGTTTCAGTTCTACAAATTTCTGAAGGTGGAATTTTTGAAGTTCTTTCTACAGATGGAATTAATACTCTTGGTGGAGATGATTATGACCAAAGAATTCTTGACCTTTTAGTTGATAACTTTAAGAAAATTAATGGTGTTGATCTTTCAAAAGATAAAATGGCTAAACAAAGACTTTATGACGCTAGTCAAAAAGCTAAGCATGAACTTTCTGGAAGTTTGCAAACAAATATCTATTTACCATTCATTTCTAAAAATGAAGAAGGTCCTTTACATTTAGAAGAAACAATTACTCGTTCTCAGTTTGAAAAAATGACTAAAGATCTTACAGACAAAACTATTGAAAAGGTCCGTTCTGTTGTAAAAGCAGCTCATCTTCAATCTAGTGATATTGACCAAGTACTTCTAGTTGGTGGATCTACTAGAATGCCAATTATTACCGAAGTTGTTCAAAGAGAATTAGGAAAAACTCCTAATAAAGAAGTAAATCCTGATGAAGTTGTTGCAATGGGTGCTGCTATTCAAGGTGGAGTCCTTTCTGGTGATGTTAAAGAAGTTCTATTGCTTGATGTTACTCCTCTTTCTTTAGGAATAGAAACTGAAGGTGGAGCTAATACGATTTTAATTAATCGTAATTCTACTATCCCAACTTCAAAAAAACAAGTATTTTCAACAGCTGTTAATAATCAAACTAGTGTAGATATTAGGGTTCTTCAAGGTGAAAGACCTTATGCTCAAGATAATAAGGTTCTTGGAAGTTTCCAATTAACAGGAATAGATCCTGCTCCTAGGGGAGTTCCTCAAATTGAAGTTAATTTTTCTATTGATGCTAATGGAATTGTTTCTGTTGCTGCAAAAGATTTGAAAAATAATAAAGAAAAGTCAATTACAATCAAAGATGGACAAGGTTTAAGTAAAGAAGAAATCGAAAGAATGATTCGAGAAGCTGAAGAAAATAAATCTAAAGACGAAGAAGTAAGAAAGAATTTAGAATTGTTAAATAGAGCTCAAGGTTATATTTATACTTTTGGTCAACAAATTGATGATTTAAAAAAATCTCCGGATTTCAATCCAGAAGATCCACAATTCAAGAGTTTTGAAGAAATGTTTGATAATTTAAACAAATCTGTTGAGGAAAAAGATTATTCAAAAATAAAAGAAGAATTGGATAAAATCGAGGAATTAATGAAAATTTCTGAAGAATTGATGAAAAAAAATAAATCTTCAGAAAATAATGAAACCGAAGATTCAAGCGATACTCTTGATATCGATCCAGAATCATCAGAATCAAATAGCTAAGAAATTTTTAAACATTTTTTTAAGTTAATATCTCTTATTAAAAGGTTAGGCAAACCTTCATTTGAAAATGAAAATTTTCTAGAAAATTATTGCTAATAAAAGGAGTTTTTTGTATACCAATGAAAGATTACTATGAAATTTTAGGAGTTAGTAAAGATGCTTCTCAAGAAGAAATTAAAAAGAAATATCGAACTTTAGCTCTAAAGATGCATCCTGATCGATTAGTAGGAAAACCAGAATCTGAAAGAAAAGAGATAGAGAAGAGGTTTCAAGAGATAACGAATGCTTATGAAGTTCTTTCTAACGAAAATTCTAGAAAAAAGTATGATTTAGAGAGTAGAGGTGGGTCTTTTGATGGCTTTGGCGGATTCGGAGGCGACGCTTCTTCTTTTGAAGATATTTTTGAAAGTTTTTTCTGAGGAGGCGGAAGAGAAACATCTAGCTCTAAGAAAAGAGATTCAAATTCTCCTAAAAAAGGAGAAGATATTTTATTAAATGTTTCAATATCTTTCAAAGAGTCTGTTTTAGGTGTTGATAAAAAATTTAAAATTGATTTATTAATATCTTGCTCAAAATGTTCTCAAACTGGCGCTTATTCTAATGAATATATAAAAAACTGTTCTCCTTGTAATGGAAAAGGTGTTGTTGATGTTGTTCAAAGAAGCCTTTTTGGCAACATTAGAACTCAATCTATTTGTTCTCATTGTCAAGGTTTAGGAAAAATTATTTCTAAAAAATGCGATTTATGCAAAGGATCTAAATTTACTAATCAACAAAAGATCATTGATGTGAAAATTCCTAAAGGAATTAAATCTGGGCAAAGATTAAGAATGAGTTCTTCTGGGAATGATGGTTTGTATGGCGCTCCAAAGGGAGATATCTTTGTTGATATAAAAGTGAAAGATCATAAGTATTTTCAGAGAAAAGGAAATGATATTCACATTCAATTGCCAATTTCTTTCATTGACTCAATTCTTGGAGGGACTGTTAAAGTTATAACTGTTGAAGGAGTTGAAGATATAAAAATTCCTCAAGGATCACAATTTGGAGAAAGTGTTGTTCTTAAAAATAGAGGTTTTTATTCAGATATAAATAGTAAAAGCAGAGGTGACTTTTATATTTGATTACAAATAAAATTACCTAAGAAAATTGGATCAGAAACTGAAGAAATATTCAGAAAAATGCAAGAAAAAACAAGTTGAGATCCTAACAAAAATTTTCTTGAAAAAAATAAAGATATTATAAACGAACAATAAGATTTAGTTTATAATTTTAAGATAATAAAGGAAAACTTGTAAAGTTTAAAAAGTATATGACTTATAGTTTAGAAAATCTAAAGAAATTAAGAGAAATCACTGAAGTTGGTATAAGAGAATGCATTAAAGCTCTTGATTCTAATGAAAATGATTTAGAAAAAGCAATTGAATGATTAAAAATTAGATCTTTGTCATCAAGTAAATCTTCTAACATTAATGAAAATGAAAAGGTTAATAAGTTTGGCGTAGTAAAAATTAAAAATATTGACAATAAAATTGTTTCGTTCTCATTGAAATGTGAAAGTGATTTTGTTGCCATGAATAGTATTTTCACTTCTTTGTCTGAAAAAATTAGCGATTTATTATTAGAGAGTTTTGATTTATTATTTAATTCTTCTAATTTCAATCAAAATATTGAAGAAAAAACAAAAGAATTAATTAGCGAAGCTTCTTACACTTTGAAAGAAAAAATTTATTTAGAAGGTGTTAATTTTTCTCTGAAAGAAGATTCTGATTTTTTTGGATCTTATATTCATCATAACAAAAAAATTGGTTCTTTTGTTGTGCTAAGAAACGGAGATGAAGTATTAGCTCGTGAGATTTCTATGCAGTTAGTTGCAAATAGTCCAAAATTTTTGTCTAGAGAAGATATTCCTAGTGATTTAATGAATAGCAAAATTGAAGAAATCAAAAATGACTTTGTTAATAATAGTGATAGTTCTAAAAAAAGTCCCGAAATTGTTGAAAAAATGATTAATGGGAGAATAAATAAGTGACTTTCTGAAATTTGTTTTTTGGAACAAGGAGATTTTAGAGATCAATCTGTTAAGATAAAAGAAATGCTAAGTTCAAAAAAATCTAGCATACAACAATTTTCCTTAATAAATATTTCAAAATAGTTTATTTATTTTTATATTGTTTAAAATTTTCTTAAAGTAAAGATTTCATTAATTTTTATTTAATATCTCTTAAAAAATGATTTCTAGTTAAAATTTTTTTAATTAATTAATCTTTATTTCAATGATTTTGATTAGATTTCAATTTATTTTTTTCAATTTGAAAATAAAGAAAAAACTTATAAGAAAAATTTAATGAGATTGTCATAGGGTTGAAAATTAACTATGATATTTATCTATTATTTTGCTTTTTTTGAAAGGAGTGTTAATGAAAATATTAGAAGGATTGAATGATCAACAGGCAGAGGCTGTTTTTAGTAAAGAAAACAAGGTTTGTGTAATAGCAGGTCCTGGTTGTGGCAAAACAAGAACTCTTGTTGCTAAAGTTGTTCATTTGATTTCTACTAAAGAAACTAATCCTGAGAAAATCGCTCTTTTAACTTTTTCAAAAAAAGCCATTAGGGAAATAAGAGAAAGAATAATTGATTCAATTGGATATGATTATTCTTTCTCTTTAAATATTCATAATTTTCATTCTTTTTGTTACAAATTTTTGAGAGAAAATTTTTTACTACTTGGTTTTGATAAAGATAATTTTCCTATTTATGATAAGAATGATCAAGAATTGATAATAAAAAAAATTCTTTATGATCAAGATTATTCTTATGATTCAAAGGAATTGAACACTATAATTTCTATAATTTCTCTTTGTAAGATAAAAAATGGTTTTGCTGATTCTTTGAAAAATAGAGATTTTATAAGATATGAAATCTTTCAAGAGTATCAGAATGCTTTAGTAGTTAATAAAGCTTTAGATTTTAATGATCTTCTTATTAAAACAATAGAGATTTTAAAAAATAATATTCAAATAAAAAAAAAATATCAAGAAAAGTTTGCTAATATTTTAGTTGATGAATTCCAAGATGTTAATGATATTCAATGGGAAATTATCAATTTGCTTGTTTGTGATAATACAAAAATTTTCTTAGTTGGAGATCCTAATCAGTCTATTTATGGATTTCAAGGTTCCAGTCCAGATTTGATTTCATCTTTTATTGATCAAAAAGAATGAAAGGTTATTTATTTAAATGTTAACTATAGATCCACTAAAGATATTATAGATCTTTCTAATCGTTTCTTAAATGAAAATGATGATTCATTGATAAATAATCAACTTCAATCTGTAAAAGGAAGAGGGGCTTATGTTGAGATAATTAATAATTCTTCCGTTAGGTTTATTGTAAAGAAAATAATCTATTTAATTGAAAAGAGAAATATTAAATTAAATGAAATAATTATTCTTTATAGAAGTAATTATCTCTCTGCAATAATTGAACAAGAGTTGATTTTTAATAACATTCCTTATGAAATACTTGGTTCTTTCAAGTTTATTGAAAGAGAAGAGATAAAAGATATTATTTCATACTTTAAATCTATGTCATTTCAAGACAATGTTTCTTTTTTGAGAGTTTTAAAAATAACTGAATCTATTGGTCCTAAGTTTATTGAGAGAATAGAAAAGTATAGTCAGAAAGAAAATCTTACAATCATTCAATTTTTGTTTAAAAATATTGGTGAAATTGAAGAAGGAAAATTTAATCCTGGTGATGATTGAAAGTTAAATAAAAATCAAAAAGAAAGTATCATTTGTTTGACAAAAAATCTTAATAAACTTTCTGAAATGCTTAATGGAAAAATTAATTTGTCAGATTTTGCTTTTGATATTATTAAAGAATTTAATTATTTTGATCATCTTGATAAAAAAGTTAATTCAAATGAAAAAAAAAAGAATGTTCAACAGTTTTTAAACGTAATAAAGAATTGGGAAAAAACCAATAATAAATTTGATAATCTTCGTGATAATTTGAATGATTTTATTCAGTATTGTCTTATTGTTTTTGAAGATAATACTATGAAAAAGACAAGAGATAATTTGATACTTTCTTCTGTTCATCAGGCTAAAGGATTAGAGTTTGAAGTTGTTTTCTTTTTATACTTAGATAAAAACGTTATACCTTATAAAAACACTCCTGATGTTGTGGAAGAAAAAAGGATATTTTATGTTGGAATTACAAGGGCTAAAAGTATTCTTTATTTAGTAAGTAACAGCTCTTTTCCATCAGAATTTATTGAATCAGTAAAGATTAATAGGTAAGAAATCTATTATTTTTATCACTTGATTATATTGAGAAGTTTAAACAAAATAAATATAATTTTCTTAAAAAAAATATAAGTTATTAATTTGCAAAAGATTTTTTTGTATTAATGATTAAATGTTTTTTAAATGTTTAATAGTTGTATTATTTAGTGTTTTTGCATTTTTTCTAACTTGAGAAAATTTTTTTCTTTAAAAAGGTTAAAAGCAAACCTTCAAATTGATTAATTTCAATTATTGAGAAAATCCTATTGGATTGCTTATCTTAAGGAAATCAAAAATATTATGATGGGAAAACAAGCTTTTGTTAGCGAGATATCAAAAAAATTAAAATTGAACAAACATGAAATAAAAGTTGAAGACGTAGTCGATACTTTTTTACAAAGTTTTGAAAAGTTCCTTGTTAAAGGGGAAAAAATAACTTTTCAAGGTCTTTTTTCTTTAAACATTGTTGAAAGGGCTGCTCGTAAAGGTAAGAATCCTAAGACTGGGAAAGAAATCTTAATTCCGAAGAGAAAAGCAGTTGCTTTTAAGATTAGTCCTCACTTAAAGGAAAAGATTAATAAGCATCATTACAAATAAAAGATTTTATTTAGATTTATTTTTTTTTGTAAAATCAATTTATAAGGGAAAATGATTTGCAATGTTTTAATGTTAATTATTAGAATTTGCTTTTGTATTAAAAAAAAAGGGTTTTTATTTAATCCTTTAATTAATGAAGGTTAATTAAAAAGTTTTCACTTCTTTGAAGTGAAAACTGTCATGTTTAAGATAAAATGAAAAATAAAAATTTAAAAAAGAGTGGAAAGCCAACTTTTACTTTAAAAACTTTGAAAAAAATAGGATGATCTTCAATTAGAAAAACTGCTTGACTCCTTTTTGCATGTAGAATTCTTGCGCTTCTTATTTATACGGATAATGATTTTTGACAAACACCTGCTTTAATTAAATAGAATGAGTTTATTTTGCGAAGTATTAATTAAAAATTTAGAAGATTTAGAAAATTTTGCTTTTGAGATATCAAATAAAATTGGCCCTGATTCTTTTTTGTTAATTAGTGGCGATTTAGGCGTTGGCAAGACTACTTTAGTTCAATTTATTTGTTCTAAATTAGGAATTAAAGAAAGAGTTAATTCTCCAACTTTTAATATTCTTCAAAGATATTGAATAGAAGAAAAGAAATGCTTTTTAAATCATTTTGATTTTTTTAGAATAAAAGAAGGGGAAGATATATCTTTTTTTGATGAATTTAAATTTAATTCTATAAATGTTATAGAGTGGCCAGAAGTAAATTCTGAATTTTGATTAGGAGAAAAAAATTTGTTTTTTTTAAATATTGAATTTTCTTATTTTAATTATAGAAAAATCATATTTAAAGATTTTTAAAAAATATTATTTTTATTTAACAAATAATTAATAATAATTAACTAAAATATACTTAACTAGTAAAGTTTATTTTTTTATTAATCAAATGTTTAAAAGTACATTGAATTTTGATTAATAAAATTTATTTTTTAATAAAAAAAAAGGATAATAAAAATTTATTTAAAATGAAAAAATCTAATATAAAGCGCTCTAGAAAGCACGGTTTTTTAAATCAAGATAGGAAAGGTGTTGTAGCAAGAAGAAGAAGAAAAGGGAGATGATTCCTTACTGTTTAATATAATTATCCATTATGAGTGACAATAAAAACGATTCTCAAAAGAATCTTATGAAAAAGTCTGATTTTTTCAGAATAAAGTATTTATTTGAAAAATGATGAAATTGGCTAGCTTATTTAACTATTTCATATCTTTTTATATTTATTTCTTGAAATAATATAAAATCAAATCTTTCTTCTATAGGTCTTGGAATTGAAATTATGAATTCCAAGTCAAACGCAGATGACCTGTCTTTATGATCTTTGGTTGCTTTTTTATTTATTATAATTATTAGAGGTTTAATGTTTTGCGCTGATGGACTTGTTACTTCTTGATTAAAATCTCCTTTTAGTCAAATCTGTTATTCTGTAAATAAATCTGGAATTGATGATAGACAAGCTGATAAAATAATAACTTTGATGACTGAGGTTAATGAGCATTTTAAGGAAACTTTTAAAAAATTTGGTATTTTAACTGTTTCAAAAGATTTAATGGATTTTTTCTTCTTAGAATTTTATTATTTAAAGAAAGATTCTTTGAAATCCTCCAATTCTTCTGAAAGTCATTTTTTACAATTTAAGAAAATGCTTACTCAAAAAAACTTTTTAGATAATCTTTCAAGTTTAAGTTTGCTTGTTCCTGTAATATTTGCTGCTTTTAGAATAGTAAAAGTTAGAAATTTGATAAATGAAATTGAAGTTTCAAAAGATGAAGATTAAAGAAAAATGTGTAAGAACTCGCTTTGCTCCTAGTCCTACAGGTAGTCTTCATGTTGGGGGGGTGAGAACTGCTCTTTTTAATTATTTACTTGCAAAAAAAAAAAAAGGTTCTTTTGTTCTTAGAATAGAAGACACTGATGAAAAGAGAAGTTTTGATAAATATGCCAAAGAACAATATAAAGATCTTGTTTGACTTGGTATAATTCCTGATGAGTCTGTTTTTAATAGAATTGGTAAATATGGACCTTATCAGCAAAAAAAACGCTTGGAAATTTATAATGAATATTTACAAATTCTTTTAGAGAAAAAAAAAGCCTATTATTGTTTTTGTAGCAATGAGGAATTGGAGATTGAAAGAAATAATTATATTTCTAAAGAAGGAAGACTTGATTATAAATATTCAAGAAAATGTCTTTCTTTGAGTGATGAAGAAATATCTTTCAATCTATCGTCTAAAAAAAGGCACTTAATTAGATTTTTTGTTGAAAAAGATAATAACTATAAACTTAAAGATTTGATAAGAGGCGAAATTGATTTTAAAAGTAATGATATTGAAGATTTCATTATTTGTAGAGATAATGGTTTTCCTTTGTTAAATTTCGCAGTTGTTATTGATGATCATTTGATGGAAATATCTCATGTTTTAAGGGCGGAAGAACATTTACCAAATACATCAAAACAATTAGTTTTATATAATGCTTTTGGTTGAAATATTCCTAATTTTGCTCATCTTTCTATTATTCTTAATACAGAAAAAAAGAAAATTTCAAAAAGAGATAAAGAAGGAAAATTTCAGTCAGTAAAAATATTAAGAAAGTTAGGATATCTTCCTCAGTCAATTTTAAATTATTTGATGTTTTTGGGATGAAATCCTAAATCAACACAAGAATTTTTTACACTAAATGAAGCTGAAAAAGCTTTTAACGTTGAAGGTTTGAATTCAAGGCCTCCTATTTTTTCTGTTGAAAAATTAAACTGGTTTAATAATAATTGAATTAAAAAAATTTCAAATAAAGAATACAATGATTTTTCTTGAAAGTTTCTTAAAAAATATTATTCTTTAAATGATAATCAAAAAAAGAAAAGTTTATCAGTTGCTAAGCTTTATAGAGATCAATTAAATTCTTTTTCAGAACTTCCTTTGCTTTCAAAAATGTTTTTCAAAGATTTGACAAAGAAGAATAATGATATACCTATAGAGTTAATTCATCTATTGAGTAAGTTTGCAAAAGAAATTTTTGACTTAAAAAAATGAAGTAGTGAATCGATAAAAGAAGTTTTGAGTAGTAATATCAAATTTGTCGATAAAGGTATTAAAAAAAGTTTTCTTTTAACTTTTAGAAGGATTTTAACTGGTCTTGAGAAAGGGCCCGAATTACCAAAAGTTATTAATTTAATTGGAAAAAAAGAAGCTAAGAAAAGATTAAGAAAAGTTCTTTAAAAAGTTAGAAAGAAAATCATGTTTAGATCTATAAAGAATAAAAACTCTTTTTATGTTCTAGGAGTTTCAGGTGGTCCTGATAGCATGTTTCTTCTTGATAAAATGAGAAAGTTAAAATATAAATTGATTGTTGCTCATGTCAATTATAAGAAGAGAAATACTAGCGATTATGATGAAAAGATAGTCTCTGATTATTGTAATAAATTTAAAATAAATTTTTTCTCTCTCAATCCTAAAAATTATGAAAAAGGAAATTTTCAGTCTTTAGCTAGAAAAATTCGTTATGATTTCTTTTTTTCAGTTGCTAATAATTTTTCAACAAAAAATATTGTTATAGCTCATAATTTTGAAGATTCTTTAGAAACATATCAGTTGCAATTAAAAAGAAAATCTCTTTTTAAATGCTGAGGTCTTCAGTTTGTTTCATTTCAAAAAGAATATTTTATATTTAGACCAATTTTGAGTTTTAAGAAAAACGAGATTTTTAAATATTTGAAAAATAATAAAATTCATTATGGAATAGATGAAACTAATTATTCTTTAATTTATGAAAGAAACGTCGTTAGAAAAAAAATTTTCTCTCTTTCTGATTCTGAAAAGAATGATATGATGAATGAAATTATTAAGAAAAATAAAGATTTAGATTTGATTAATAATGAATTGAAAAATAAATCTATTAATTTAATTAATAAAAATATTCTTTATTTAAATAATGAATGAGTTTCAGCTAGTCTTGAAATTAAAAAAAGATTAATTTATAATTGAGTTAATGATTGTTCTGAAGGTAAATTTCTTCAAAGAAAAAAGAGCATTTTAACAGAGATAATTAAGCAACTTAGTAGCAAGAAAAATGAAATTATCATTAATATAGGTGAAAATTTTAGAATTAAGAAAAAGCGAAATATTGCTTTTATAGAGATTTAAAAATATGAATAATAAAGAAAAATTAAATTTAGAAAAAAAAGATAAAAATTATCTTGAATTGATTTTCAACTCGATTAGGAAATTTGTTTCTATTAATAGGAATCCAATTATTATACTGATTATAATTTTAATAATAATTATTAGTAATTATTTTTTAAGAACAGATGATAAAATTACTGGATTTAATAAATTTTTTTTAAATTCTGATTCTTTTAAAGGGCTTTATGAGGAACTAAAAGATAAAAAAATAAACATTAAAATAAGTTTTGTGAGAGATAATATTTCACTTATTGAGAAAATTTATGGTTATTTTTCATTTTTTTTTAGAAACTTTTTTTATTTAATTTTATTTGATTTAATTTTTGGAAATAGAAGAGTTTTATCTTTTTTTAATTCTTTCTTTTCAAATAAAAAGAAAGAAAAAATTGGTATAAGTTTTAAGGATATAGGAGGATTAACTGAAGCTAAAGAAGAATTGGGAGAAGTAATTGATTATTTTAAAAATTCAGAATATTTTATTAAAAAAGGCGCTAAAGTTCCAAAAGGAATTCTTTTAGTTGGTCCTCCCGGAAATGGAAAAACTTTGTTAGCTAAGGCCCTTTCAGAAGAATGCAAAGTTGATTTTATTTTTAGGTCTGCATCTGAGTTTGATGAAGCTTTTGTTGGTGTGGGAGCGGGAAGAGTAAGAGATTTATTTTCTGAAGCAAGAAATTACCAAAACGGATGTATAATTTTTATAGATGAAATAGACTCTATTGGCAAAAAAAGATATTCTTTAGGTAATCATTATGATCAAACTCTTAATCAACTTTTGAATGAATTAGATGGTTTTTTCTCTCATGAAAAAATATTTGTTCTTGCTGCTACTAATAAAATTGATGTTTTAGATGAAGCTCTTTTAAGACCTGGAAGATTTGATAGAAAAATTTTTATTTCTAATCCTGACTTTAACGGTCGCAAGGAAATAATTAAAATTAATTCTGCTTCTAAAGATTTTGATAGTAATGTTGATTTTGATGAGTTAGCATCTATGACTAAAGGTTTTAGTGGTGCTGAAGTCACAAGCATGATAGATGAATCTTTGATAATAAGTATAAGAAGCGGGAAGAGTTTGATAGATCAAGATTCTTTGCTTGAAGCTCTTGATCGTGTTATTATGGGTCCTGCTTTAAAAAGTAGAACTCCTAGTTTAAAGAGTAGAAAAATAACCGCTTATCATGAAGCTGGTCATGCTATTGTAGCTTTGAGTTTGCCAGATACAATTGTAAAAAAAATAACAATAACTGCTCGTTGGAATGCTGGAGGTTATACTTGAGTGGATTTTTACAACTCTGAAAGAAATGATGATGATTTTCTTAATAAAAGTCAAATACTATCTAATATTATGTCTCTATTAGGTGGTAGATTGAGTGAGGAAATCATTTTTGGAATTGACAATATCACTAGCGGAGCATATTCGGATTTTAAAAAAATAACTTCTTTAATTGATGATCTTATTATTCGTTATAGTATGACTAATATTGGTGTTGTTTTAACAAGCAATTCTGATTATTCTCAAAAATTATCTAATAATACCAGAAAAAAAATTGAAGATGAAAGAGAAAGAATAATTAGAATTTGTAAAATAAGAGTAAAAAAAATATTGTTAGAGAAGAGAGAAATTCTTGATCTTTTCGCAAATATATTACTTGATAAAAATACTATTCAAGGAGAAGATATAAATTATATTTTTGTTAATAGAATCTCTCCTTATTTAAAATTCTTAAATTAATTGAAAAAAGAAAGGAAAAAAATATGATAAAAAAAAGAAAAACGCTTGATCTTTGAAGGGATTATGATGGATTCATTCGTTCTCTTCATTTGAAGTCAGTTGAGGAGCAAGGAAAAGATAAGAAAAAAAGAATAATTAATTATGTATTAAAGTTATTTATTATTTTTTGTGCTTCATTTTTTACTACATTAACTTTTCAGTTTTTTATTAATCCTAATGGTCTTTTTAACAGTGGAATAAATGGTATTATTCAAGCTTTAATTGATTATTTAGTTAAATTGAATAAAATTTCTAATGAAAATTTTCCAATTTTTTATTATTCATCTTCTTTGATTCTTAACGCTTTAATTGTTTTTTTTCTTTATTTCTTTTTTCCAAAAAATTTGGAAATGATGTCTACTTCAATATTTTATGTTTTGTTTCAACTTATTTGAAGTAATATTTTTAAATACTCTTCTTTAAAAAAATATGTTTTTAGCAGATTTGCTCCCGGAACTTGAAGTAATTTAAGTAACAGAAATCAATTAGGATTGACACTTCCTTTTTACATCACAATCGGTATTGTTTCTTCTATAATTCACACTTATGGCTATAGTTTAATTTATCAGACTAAATCGTCCCCAGGCGGATTAGATATAATTGCTTCTGTTTTATCACAGAATGAAAACAAAAAAAATAAAAAGAATTCTTTTTCTATTGGATATCTTACTAAGATATTTGGAATCTTTGTTGTTTTTCTTATAACTTTATTTAATTTTGTTTTTGTTGAGGATAATATTAAGATAAAAAAGAATGAAGTTATAAATATAATCAATAGTGACTCTAGTATTGATGAAAAAATAAATGACAAAGTTTTTAATAATTTTTTACAAAAATTAGCAAGAGACAATGATTTGATTCTTAATGAAAACGAATCAAAAATTTTAGGAATTATAAAAAATTGATTAAATGATGATTCTTTGGAAATAAGAGACATTGCTCCACACTTCGAAAAAAAAGAAAAACTTCTTGAATATTATTTGTCAAAAAAAAACTCTTGTAATGAAGAAAAAAGAGGAGTTGATAGCCCTAAAAGTTTTGATCAGAAAATTAAAGATTTAGAGTTTAATATTTATGAGAAAAATTTACTTGGATATCTTAAATATATTACTAATGATGAGAAATTGTGAGCAAGTTTAGTTTATATATTTTTTTCTTCATATTTAATAAACCAAATATTTCCAAAAAATAAACTTGTTTATTTAACCATTAATGTTGATAATAAAGATGATTTAAACAATGTTTTTGAAATTCTTGAAGATTTTAACCCTAAATACTTTAAAGTTAATTGTTTGAATGATAGTTCTAAAGAATCTTACATAGTAAATTGCTCTATTACAAAATGAAATTATCAACTTCTTTCTATGGAGTTATCAGAGTTTGGAAAAATATTAACTAATGAAATCGATGAATCAAATTAATGATATAGTAAAGAGTATTGAAAATACTGGAAATTTTAAAAAAGCTTTTATTCACAGTTCTTTTCAAAACGAACTAAAATTAGATTTTTCTTATGAATCTTTAGAATTTTTAGGGGATAGTATTTTAAATTTTCATACAACTTTGTTTATTTATAATAAGTTTCCTAATTTTTCAGAAGGTCAAATGAGCAAACTAAAACAATTAATGGTTAAAGAGAGTACTTTGGCTGAAATAAGTAAAAAAATATTTCTTTCTAAATATTTGAAGCTTGGAGAGGGCGAGAAAAAAAATGGAGGAATTGAAAAAGTAAGTATATTGGCTGATATTTTTGAATCTTTTTTAGGAGCGCTTTATCTTGAAAAAGGAGATAAAGTTGTTTATAAGTTTTTGAGTTTGACTTTATTTAATTGATCTCAAGGGAAAGAAACAATGATTTGAGATTATAAGACTAAATTACAAGAATATTGTCAATCTCAGAAGAATTCTCTTTGTTATAATTTGCTATCTGTTGATGAAAATGATAATAAAAAACAATTCTTGATTGAAGTTAGAGATTCATTAGGAAAGATAAATGAAAGGGGAGAAGGAAAAACTAAAAAAAGAGCTGAGCAACAAGCTGCTTATAATGCTATGAAAAAGCTTAAAATCATTTAGTTTTTAATAACTTCGATATTTTTTAATGGAATTATTTTTTAGTTTAATTACTGAATTTATCTTTATCTCTTTGTTTGATAATGGTAAACTTGTCAAAAGTATTTATGAAAGAAATCATCGTATGCATTCTGAAAATTTTATTCAGAAATTAAGATTTTTTCTTGAAGAAATTGATTTAAATTTGAGAGACATAGATTTTATTTTTTTTGTATCTGGTCCTGGGAGTCAAACTGGAGAAAGAGTAGCAACTGCTTTTGTTATTACAATGAAAGCTTTAAAGTCAAATTTGAAAGTTTTCTACATTGACAGTTTGACTTTTCAAGCTGGATTGGAAGATAATTTTTTAAGTGTTGTTAGTGTTGGCGAAAACACTAAAAAATACTTTTTGACTGTTTTTTTAAATGGAAAATTGTTTTTAAAAAGTGAAAATTTAAATCAGGATAATTTTGATGAAATTAAAAATAAGTTTAAAAATTTAAACTTATTTTATAATTTTGAAAGAACTTCATTCTTAGAAAATTTTTTGGTCTTAAAAGATAAATTTTTAGCATTTGAAGGGTTTGAATAAAATGAGAATATTGGTTATTGGAGATATATTTGGAAAAACTGGAAGAAAAGTTATTAATGAATTGCTCCCTAAAATTAGAAAAGACTTTAATGTTGATTTTGTTATTGCTAATGTTGAAAATGCAACTCATGGAAAATCTGTTTCGGAAAAACATTATTGAAATTTAAAATCAAGCGGGATTGATGTTATGACTTCTGGAAATCATATATTTTCTTTAGATGAAACAAGAGAATATATTAATAAATATGACGATTTACTTAGGCCATTAAATTCTAACCCTTTTCATCCTGGAAATGGAACTTATTTTACTGTTTTGAATGAAAAAAAAATAAGAGTTACTAATTTAATTGGGAATGCATTTATGCCTCCTGCAGATAATCCTTATTTTGCTTTAGAAAGAGTATTAGAATATGATGATTCTGATATTCATATAGTTGATTTTCATGCTGAGGCTACCGCTGAAAAAATTGCTTTTGCTTGATATTTTGATGGAAAGATAGAAGCTTTTTATGGAACTCATACTCATGTTCAAACTGCAGATGATAGAATATTATCTAAAGGAACTGCTTTTATAACAGATGCTGGTATGACAGGACCTAAAAATGGAATAATAGGAGCTGATCCTAATTGCATAATAAAGAGGGTTAAATATGGATTTAATAGTAAAATGGAGCCTTTTGAAGATTCAGGTCAATTTAATGGTGTAATTTTTGATTTTAATCAAGATGATAATAAAGTTAGATCTATAGAAAGAATGAATTTTTCGAGAGAGAATTATTTAAAGTTTTTTAAAGATAAATTTTTAAAAAATTAATTATTGACAGCAGAAAAATTACTTATAGAAGTTTTCATTTAATAATTGTACTTTTTCAGGTATAAAAGAAGAATATTTTATTTAATATCATTTAATTAAAAAAACTAATTTAGATAATATGCTGAAGAAGTTAATCATTAAAAGAATAAATTTAATGAATTAGAATCTAAATTTTAAAAAAAGCTTTAATAATTGAAGGACCGTGAAGATTAAATTTATTTAAAGAGAAAAATTAGTTATTGATAAATGTTAGAGAATTTTACTCGACTAACATTAAGAATATTAAGAAAAAAAATTCTTCATTGCATAAGAATCGGCACTACCTTTGGCTAATTATGTATTAGAACTTAATGCTTAAAAGTTTGATTTAATTCAAAATAAGGATTTTCTAAATCAATCAATTTTGTTATTTTTAAAAATTTAACAGAATATCCTTTTTCATCTTTTAAATATTCGCAGATATTTCACTATCGCTAATTATTATTCCTAATCCTTGGTCTTTAATAAGAGGTTTTAATTTTTTTTAAATACTTGAAGGTTTTTCATCTTTTGAATTAGAGATTTTTAATTCTTTCATTTTCTCTTTAGATATTTCATCTAATACTTTATTAATATATTTGTGTTTATCACTCTCTAAGTATTTTTTTGAAAATGAGACTGATTGTTCTATTATAGAAAAAAAATTAATTTTTTTTTCTTCTTTAAATGAATTTATTTCGTAGGCAGCATTTGATAAGATTGCTTTTTCTAAAATTGGGATTCTTTCAATTTTTCATCCTTCTTTTAAATTACTATTAATTATATTAAATATTTTATTTTTTTCAATTTTAAAATCATTAAATCACTCTAAATCTTTAGAGTTTTTATTTTCGTTTTCCCCAGAATTTAGATAAAGTTCAAGAAATATATTAAATTCTTTGTCATTTTCGTCTAGTAAAAAATATCGATATAGGATTAATATTTTACTTCTTTTTAATAATTTCAAAGATTTCATAATTGTACATTTTAAAATGTTGTTATATTAATTTTTATACATTTTATAATTTATTTTGTTGTTTTTAATCATTTGTTTTAATGATCATTTTTTCTTATTATTGTAAATTTATCTATAAAAATAATTAATATACAATTTGATAAGATAATCATTGCTTATAACTTATTAATTAATTGGAGGTGTACTCAAGCGGCTGAAGAGGACAGTCTTGAAAACTGTAAGGTGCATACAAGTGCACGCGAGAGTTCGAATCTCTCCACCTCCTCCATGTTTTAAGAATGATTTAAATATTAATCTAAATGTTTAAAAAAAATTTGCTTAATATTTAAATTATCATTGCTTTAAAGGTTGTAAATTTAAAAAATTTACTAAATAATTAAAGCAAATTTCTTAAAAGTTCAAAAGTTATAAATTTATCTAAAATACTATTAAGTTAAATTAGAAATTTAATATATTTATAAATATATTAAAAATTTAAAGTTATTTTAAATTTTCTTCATTTAATATTCAATTTAATTTAAAACTTCATAGAAGTTTAGCAAAGGATTTATTTAAAAATGAGTAAAAAATCATCATCGCATGAACAAGAAAAACAGAACCTTTCTGAACTTGTTATTGAGACAATTTCTAAAGAGTTTGGTGAGGAGTCAATTTCTACTTTAAAAAAAACCTATTCTGGTAAAGAAAATTTTTTGTTTTCTGGAAGTTTTTTGTTGGATAATAAGATTGGAACTAATGGTTATCCTTACGGTAAGATAATTGAATTGTTTGGTGAGGAATCTAGCGGAAAAACAACTTTAGCTTTGCATGCTGTGAGAGAATGTCAAAAACTAGGAAAAACTGTTGTTTACATGGATTTAGAAAATGCTTTAAATGTTACTTATGCAAAGGAAATTGGAGTTGATGAAGATAATCTAATTCTCTCTTCGCCTACTGATGGAGAAAACGCTTTTGATATAATGAAAAGATTAATTTCATTAAATGTTGGTTTGATTGTTGTTGATTCAGTTTCAACTTTAATTCCAAAATCAGAGTTGGAAGGTGATGCTAGCACTCAAGCAATGGGCTCTCATGCGAGGTTGATGTCTAAAGGTTTAAGAATAATTAATAATGAATTGTCTAAAAAAGAAACTATTGTTATTTTCATTAACCAATTAAGACAAAAAATATCTACTTTTGGATCATTTGGAAATCCTGAGACTACTACTGGTGGAAATGCTTTAAAATTTATTGCTAGTCTTAGAATTAAATTGAAAAGAGTTGGTAAAATAGAGAAAAACGGAAGCTATATTGGAATTGAAACTCAAGCAGAAATTATCAAAAATAAATTGGCAGCTCCTTATGGAAAAGTAAGATTAGAAATTATGTTCTCTGGTGGTATTCAAAAAGAAAGAGAAGTTTTAGACTTAGCATCTGAAAAAGGAATTGTTAATAAGTCAGGTGGTTGATATTCTTATAAAGATAAAAAACTTGGAAACGGAAAAGAAAACGTTATTAAGTATTTCATAGAAAACTCTGATATTTTTAATGAGATTGAAAATTTAGTTATTGAATCATTGAAAAAGGAAGAATCTGATTCTAAGTTAGTTGTTGAATAATTTTTATTTAAGATTATAGATTTTTAATATGAAAAGTTTTAAAAACATACTTAGTGAAATTTTTGATTTAAATGAAATTGTCAAAAGTTTTTATAACTCTCTTTATGGTTGAATAATTTTCTTTGCATATTTTTTTTTACTTTTAGTTCTATGAATTATTAAAGAAAATAGTGAAAATATTCGAGTAACTATTTTTTGGGCTTTGATATTTTCTTCTTTAATAGAAAGAATTTTAATATCAAAGATTCGTCACTTTTTCTTTGACTATAAAATTGATAAGATATAAATAAAATTTCTTGATTTCTATTATGTAAGATAAGGAAATCTTTTAAAAAAAATAACATGGAAAATAATAATAATTATTTAGAAAAGGAAATGATCGAGACTATTTCCTTAATTAAAGATAAGCAAAAATATTTAGATAGTTTAATTCATTTAAAAAAAAATTTTTCTTTTTCTCAAACTTTTAATTTGAGAAAACTTGCTTTATTAGTTGAGCTTGGAGAATTTTCTAATGAATTAGAATCTTTTAAATTTTGAAAAATTAACAAAAAAGAAAAAGATGAAAACAAAGTAAAAGAAGAGTTAATAGATTGTCTTCACTTCTTTATTAGCATTATAAATGATTTAAATGTTTCAATCGATTTGGATAGTAAAGAAGATTATGGCTGTTTTGATTTAAATGAATTATTGTTAAAAATTTTTGAGAGTACAACATATTTTTCTTTAAATATGAAGAATTCTCATTCAATTTGTAATAATTGATTAAGATTGTTTTTAGAGATTTGTAATAATCTACAGTTATCTAGTGATGAACTTTTAAGTTCTTATCTACAAAAGAATAAATTAAATATAGAACGTCTTAATAGTGGTTATTAATTAAAAAAGATTTTTTAAGAGTCTGCTGCATTTTCTTAAAAAATCTTTCATACTAATCTATAGATAAAATTAAATAAAAAAATGAATGATGAAAATTTAAAAGTTGTTGAAGATAAAATGAAAGAAAAAATTCTCATTCTTCAGAAATGAGAATATGAATATTATATTCTTGATAATCCAAGTGTTGAAGATTCTGTGTATGATGCGGTTTTTAATGAATTAAAAGATTTGGAAAGAAAGTATAAAACTGTTCTTCCTGATTCTCCTACCAATAAGTTAAATTCAAAAATTTATAATAAATCTAAACTTAAGCTTGTTAAGAGAGATTACCCAATGTTAAGTATCGATAATGTTAATAGTCTAGATGGATTATTAAACTTTGACAAGAGAATTAAAAAAGATTTGAAAAAAGATCAAGTTAATTACATTTGTGAATTAAAAATTGATGGACTTTCTGCAAGCATTATATATAAAGATAAAAAAATTTTTCAAGTTACAACTAGAGGAGATGGATTTTTTGGTGAAGATGTTACTTCTAATTGTGGATTAATTGAAGACCTTCCTTTTTCTTTAGAAAAAGATTTTTGTGAAGTTCGTGGTGAAATTTATATGAGAAAAGATGAATTTTCTCATATAAATGAGGAAATCTTAAAAAAAGGATTAAAAAAACTTTCTAACGTTAGAAATGCTGCTGCTGGAACTCTGAGAACTTTGATACCTAGTAAGGATAGAAGATTAAATTTTTTTGCTTATCAGTATTTTTTACCTGAAATAAAAAGTCAAAAAGAAACATTGGTTAAGTTAAAAGATGATGGATTTTCTGTTTCAGAATATCGTTTTTGTGAAAGTATTAATGAAGTTTGAGAATATGCTAAGGATGTTGAGTTGAGAAGGGATGAGATAAATTTTTCTATTGATGGAATAGTTGTTAAGCTTGATAGTCATGATGATCACAAAAAAATAGGAGAAAATAATAAATTTCCTCGTTGAGCTGTTGCTTATAAATTTTCTTCTCAAGAATCAAAAACTTTTATAAAAGAAATTAACACAGATGTTAGCAAAAATGGAAGAATTTCATATGTTGCTTCTGTTGAACCTACTCTTTTAGATGGAAGTGTTATTAGCAACGTAACTCTTCATAATTTTTCATTTATCAAAAATAAACTTATTGATATAAACGATGAAATAATAATTAGAAAAGCCGGAGATGTTATTCCTCAAATTTCTGAAGTTATTAAGAAAGGAAACAGTGTTAGTTATTGAATCCCTCCTTCTAGATGTTCTTCTTGTTTTTCATATTTATCTTGAAATGATAATAATTTGTATCAAATTTGTCATAATAAAGAATGTGAACAAAAGAATATAAATTATTTAACTTTTTTTGCTTCAAAGTCCGCTTCTAATATGAAAGGAATAAGTAGTTCAATTGTTGAAAAATTGTATAAATCATTCTTGGTCAGGAGACCCTATGAATTTTATTACTTGAAAAATAAAAAAGAAGATTTAGCTAAAGTTGAAAATTTTAAAGAGAAAACTATTGAGAATATTATAAATTCAATTGAAAAGTCTCGACATCAAGATCTTTCTTCTTTTATTTCTTCTTTTAGTATTCCGTTACTTAGTTATGTTAAAGCGAAAAAATTGTCATCTTTATTTAATGATGATAGTCAAAGTTTATTGGAATTTATAAAGAAGCTTAATTTTGAATTAGTTGAAAAAGAGCTTGGTAAAAAAACCAGAGAAGCTTTAGACCTTTTCTTTTCAGATGAATTAAATTTGGAAAACTTTGAAAAGACGATGGTTGAAATGATTTTTGTTACCACATAAGATCTATAAATGCGTCTTGCTCTTCTTCTTCCTCTGCTAATTTCTCTAAATTTGTTATTACTTCTGTTAATTTTCTTATTTCTTCTTCGATATTTATTATCTCTTTATCTCTGTCTTCTTCTTTTATTTTGTTAAACTCATTTATCAGTTTAAAAATTTTTAATTTTATTTTTTCTTCTTTAATTTTTTCTTTAATCTTATTAATTTTTATCTCTTCCTTATTTTGCAAATTTCCCATAATTTATCTCTTTCTTTTATGTTTTTTTTAATATTTTTCATTTAATTTTAATGTCACATTATTGTAATTACAAATAAATAATATAAATGATATTAATTTATTGAGCTTAGGATAATTAAAAAATCAAGTTAGATCTTTCTATTTATGAATAAGTATTAAATGAAAACTATTACTCAGAAAATAAGAAGAGTTAGGGAAAAAATGAATGTAAAGAAAAGAAGTTATCAAATTTGAATTGAAAATCAAAATTTAAAGAATTTTTGTTTAAAGAAAATACTTTATATTAAAAAGTAATTTTTTTTAAAGATATTAAATGATTAAAAATCTATTTAACAACATGAACATAAGAAAATTTTTTCCAACATTTGAACTGAATAAAAAAAATGTTTATTTAGATAACGCCGCAACATCTTTAAAGCTAGGATCAGCAATTAGTTCTGTTAATAAATATTATAAGAATTTTTCTCTTAATCCTCACAGTTTTTCTGATAATTATTTTCATAAAGAAATTAAAAATATTATTGATGAAACTAGAGGTTTTATTTCAGATTGGATAAATTGTTCTTCTGAAGAGGTAATTTTTACTCCTTCTACTACTTATTCTTTTAATATTATTGCTTTGACTTTGTCTGAAATTTTAAAAAAAGGAGATTCTGTTTTTATTACTAAGTTTGAACATAGTTCAAATGTTTATCCTTGAATGTCTATTTGTAATAAGAAAGAAGCTAATTTAAATTATTTATCTTTAAATGAAGACTTTACTATTGATGAAGAAAGTATTTATGAAAAGATAAATAAAAATGTTAAGATTGTTAGTTTTGCTCATATTTCTAATAATTTAGGTATTATTAATAATGTTAAAAGGATAACTAAATTGATTAAAGAAAAAAATCCAAATTGCATTGTTATCATTGATGCATGTCAAAGTATTGCTCATGAAAAAATAAATGTTGTTGATTGAGGCGTAGATGGATTAGTTTTTTCTGGACATAAAGTTTATGGTCCAACAGGAATTGGAGTTCTTTATCTAAAAAAAGAAATTTTCAAAAATTTACCAGATGTTTTGTGAGGAGGTGGTAAGGAAAGATCTCCTTTAGATGATGAGATTTCAGATATATCGCCTTTAAATAATAAATTTGAGGTTGGAACTTTGCCTTTATCACAAATATTTGGATTAAGAGATGTTTTTATTTTTTTGAATTCTTTAAAATGAAGTAGCAAAAAAACAAAGGAAAAAAAAATATTTGATTATGCTGTTAGTGGCTTGGAAAAAATCAAGAATATAATTATTTATAATAGAGAAGCCAAAGGCAGTATTTTACTATTTAATTTTAAAGGTATTCATTCTCACGATTTAACTGATTACTTAGCGAAAAAAAATATTTTTGTTAGAGGTGGAAGTTTTTGTTCACCATTTTTAAAGGAGTTAATTGGAGTTAATTCTGCTGTTAGGATTTCGTTTGCAATTTACAATAATAAAAAGGATATTGATTGTTTAATAGATTGTTTAAAGTCTTTAAATGAAGAAGATGTTTCTTATTTTTTATAAAATATTTTTCAATTATTTAATATATTTTTTTCTAAAAAGTTTTTTCAATTTTTAGTTGAATGTTTTATTGATTAAATTAAAATAATACTGGAAAATGAATTAAACTCGATAATAAAAAAGGTATTGATTGCTTGCTGGATTGTTTTTGAATAGATTCTTAGATAAAATAGCTAAAAATTACTTAACTAAAGATTTATAAAACAAAAAAATGAAAACTAAAAAGATATTGAACAAAAAGAAAAGTATATTAGATTTTTTACTTATTAGAATTCCATTTTTTTCCTCTCTATTTAATTTTTTATACATGTTTGTATATCCTTATAATAAAGGCATTAATGAAAATTTTGTTGTAATTTATAAATTTTTGAAGAAAAATTTTTCCAAAACTAAATTAAATTTAATTGTTTATACGATTATTGCTTTGTTTTCATTTATTTTTTTAGAATTAATTTCGATTTTTACTTTTAGATTTAGAAAATGAGTATTAAAGTTGAATTTGGATAATTTTAAAATAAAAATAATTAACTTTCTTTCCTTCTTTTTATTTTTTTTAGTTTTTATCAATGGAAACGCTTTGGTAATTAATAATACTTTTTTAAAAAGTATAAATTTAAGTTTTTTTGTTAATAATTTAATTATTATTTCTCTTTCTCTTCTTTCTACTGAGAGAATGATTGACAATTGAAGAATTAAGTAAAGAAAATACAAAATTTAAAATAAAAAAAATGACAGATAAAGATATAAAGAACACTCTTTTATTACCAAAAACAACTTTTCCTTTAAAAGTGAAAGATGAGTCTAGGGACAGAATTTTTAATTTTTGAGAATCGGAACAAATATATAAAAAATCTCTTGAATTAAATAAGAATAAAAATGGTAAATTTATTCTTCATGACGGCCCTCCATATTCAAATGGATCAATTCATCTTGGTCATGCTGTAAATAGAATATTGAAAGATATAGTTGTAAGGTTCCATAATTCTTTAGGATTTGAAACTCCTTTTATTTTGGGTTGAGATACTCATGGTCTTCCTATTGAATTCAAAGTTCTAAGTAGCAATAAAAATATTGATGAAAAAGATATCAGAAAAGAATGTAATGATTATGCGCTTAAGCAAATAGAATTGCAAAAGGGTCAATTAAAAAACCTTGGACTTTTTACAGATTATGAAAATTATTATTCTACTCAGGATAAAAATTATGAATCAATTCAAATTCGCATATTGGCTGATTTAGCAAGAAAAGATATTATTTTTAGAGGATTGAGACCAATTTATTGGTCTTGATCTCATAAAACAGCTTTGGCAGAAAATGAAGTTGAATATTTAGATAAAGAAGATCATTCTACCTTTTTTAAATTGGATTTAAAAGAAGAGTTTTTTGGAGAATCTGATGTTAAGTTTTTAATTTGAACTACTCAACCTTGAACAATTCCTGCAAATATGCTTGTTGCTGTTAAACGTAATGCTAATTATTTGTTAATAGATTTTTTAGGTGAGAATTTAATTATAGCAGAAAATTTCCTAGAAGAAATAAAAAAATGAGATTCTCAAGAATTATTGATAAAAAAAACTTTTCTTGGAAAAGATTTGATTGGTGTTCATTATAATCATCCTTATAAAGACAAAGGAAATTTTTATGTTGTTGATGGAGAAAGTAATGTTTCTGAGTCAGATGGAACCGGTTTGCTTCATGTTGCTGCAGCTTGTGGACCTGAAGATTTTATATTAGCAAAAAAAGAAAATTTAGAAATAGTTTGTATTTTAGACGAAAATGGAAAGTTTACAAAAGAAATTTTAGTCCCTGAGCTAATTGGAGTATTCTATCAAAAAGCCAATAAATGAATTATCGAAGACCTTTCTAATAAGAATGTTATTTTAAAAACTAGCAAATTTGTTCATAGTTTTCCTCATGATTGAAGAGATAAGTCTCCTTTAGTTTATAGATTGACTGAGCAGTGATTTATAAGATTGACTGGTATTAGAAATGAAATATTGGATAACATAGAAAAAGTTGAATGACTTCCTTCTCATTCTAAAGAAAAGATGATATCTTTTATAAATAATCGTGATGATTGATGTATTTCTCGTCAAAGAAAGTGAGGGGTTCCGATTCCAGCAATTCGAATTAATGGAAGATCTGTCATAATCCCTGATATTGTAGAATACGTATCTCAATTAGTTAAAGAAAATGGATCAGATTTTTGATTTCAACCTAGTTCTGAAGAAATTTTAAAAAAGAAGTTTTCAAATATTCTTATTGATGATTTCTCTATTGAGAAAGATACTTTGGATGTTTGATTCGATAGTGGGGTTTCTAATATTTGCGTTCTTGAAAAAGACCATAATCTTCCAGCTGATGTTTATTTAGAGGGTAAGGATCAATTTAGGGGTTGATTTAATTCTTCTTTAATTATTTCAACAATTGTAAAGAAACAACCTCCCTATAAAAAAGTTGTTTCTCACGGTTTTACTGTAGATAGTTCTGGAAGAAAATTGTCAAAATCTCTCGGAAATACCGTTGATCCTTTACAAGTTATTAAAAAATTTGGAATTGATACTTTAAGATTATGAGTTTCAAGCGTTGACTTTACTAAAGAAACAAAAATTAGTGACGATATTCTTCAAGGAATAAATGACAGTTATCAAAAAATAAGAAATACTTTAAGATTTATAGTTGGCAACTTACATAATGCAGATCAGGCAATAAATTTTGAAAGTGATCTAAATGAGAGTCTTGCTGATATTGATTATTATATTCTTTCAAGTTTATGACAAATTGTTTTGGACAGTAAGGAAGATTATTTAGATTATAAATTCAATAATGTTTATAATTCTTTGAATAGTTTTTGTGTAAATAAATTAAGTTCTTTCTATTTTGAAATAATTAAAGATACTCTTTATTGTGATGATTTGCAAAGTAAAAGAAGAAAACAAGTGATAATAACGCTTTATTATATTCTTCAATTGTTGTTAAAGATTATTTCTCCAATTATTCCTTTCTTAGCAGAAGAAGTTTATCAAAGTGTTGATTTAAAATTTTCTAACTTTTTCAATAAAGAAAGCATTCATCTTGTTGGTTATCCAGAGAACCCTTCTTTCATTTTAGAAAAGTCAATAAAAAAGATTGAGAATGATTTTGAAAAAAACATTATCTCCTTAAGAAAAGAAGTTTTTCGTCATTTGGAAAAAAATAGACAAGAAAAGGTTATCGAAGTAAATTCTCAAGCAAAAATAATTATTTGCGTTGTTGATAATGATCAATTTGAATATCTAAATCATCTTGAAAATTTAAATAATCTATTCTTAGTTTCTGAAATTTATATAAATAAATCGGATGAATTTTCAATAAAAGTTGAAAAAACTTCAAGAGATAAATGTTTAAGATGTTGAAAATTTGAAATTTTAGAAGAATTTCAATGTCAAAGATGTACTGAATTGTTTAAAAAAATTAATATTTAATCTTTGTATATTTATATAAAAAAATGAGTAAAATTGTAAGTATTGATTTTTTTTCTTCTGATGCTTTAGAACTTTCAAAAAAATTGCTAGGAAAAATTATCGCTAGAAAAATAAATGGTAAAATTTTAAGATTTAGAATTGTTGAGGTTGAAGCTTATTTAGGATTGAATGATGAAACTTGCCATTCTCATAAAAAAAATAGACAAAGAAGTAAGTCTCTTCCTATGTATAATCGTGGAGGATTTTCTTATGTTTATTTAATTTATGGTATTTATCACTGCTTTAATGTTGTTGCTGCTCCTAAAGGAGACCCTCAATCAGTTTTGATTCGTGCTGTTGAACCTTTAGATAAAGAATTTGAATTAAAAACTAATGGTCCTGGAAATTTGTGCAAAGCTTTAGGAATAAATATTAATCTTAATAACGTTGATATGATAAAAAGTGAAGACATTTGAATAGAGAATAGTGATACTGCGGATGAATATGTTATAATATCTTCTAAGAGAGTGAATGTTGGTAATTCAGAGGATTCTCATAAGTTTTTGAGATTTTATATTTATTCTAATAAATTTGTTTCAAAAATAGACAGGGAAAGAGAAAAGTATTTTCTTTCAAATATAATTTAGAGTTTTTAAATATTTATTCAAATATTCTTTGTTATTTTTGCATCAAAATTATTTTTTTATTCTTTATTATTTTTCTTTTTAAAATAAATGAAAAATTTTAATTGTTAAAATTAATAATAACAGTGAAAAAATAAAATCACTAATAATCTTATACAAATATGAATCAATTATTAAATATACTAATAAAATCAATTATTTCCGTGCTTGGAATTATAATATTTTTCCTTTATTTTTTTTTTGAAGAAAAAAATGATTTCTTTTCTTCTTCAAGCTCTAAGGATGATGAGAAAAATAGAAATACTAATTTCACAAAAATAACAAAGAATCTTTACAATTTTTACGTAGTTATTGTAATCATTTTTTTAACAATTTTATTTTTTTTGCCTGAGGGTTTGATTGAGAAACCTGAATTGAAAAATAAATCAGAATTGATGATTACGGATAGCAATGAGGAGAAGGAAATAAATTTTAGCGATAATAAAGATACAATTATTTCTTAATGGAAACAAAAATAATTTTAGAAATTTTAACAAAAGAATTAGGAATAAAAGGTATTGATAAAGGGAAAAGTTTTTTTTTTGTTTGCCCCTTTCACAATGACAAGAATCCTTCTTTGAGTTTTGAGAAGAATGAACAATTTTTCAAATGTTTTTCTTGTGATTTTAAAGCAAAAGATATTTTTAATTTTTGAGCTAGATACAAAAAAATAAGTATTGATGAAGCTTTTGATGAAATATCTAGTTTAGGTTATATCTCTCAAGAATTAAAAAAAAAACAAAATGAAAGTAAAGAGAATCAAGCTGAAAAAAAATACTTAGAAATACTCGATTTGTCAGCAAACATTTATCAAAACAATCTTTTTACAACAAAGGGAGAAAGATGTTTAGAATATTTAAAAAAAAGAGGATTAAATAATAAATTAATTGAACATTTTCAATTAGGTTGTACTATATCTAATAATCAATTAAGCTCTATTTTTTTTCATCCTGAAAATGGGTATTCGATAAAATATCTTGGTGAAACTAATCTTTTTCAAATAAATAATGAAAGAGACCCTTCTGATTTTTTTTGAGGAAGGTTAATTATTTTTCCATTGAAAAATGAAAATGGAAAAGTTGTTAGTTTTGCTTGTAGGAAGCTAGAGAATGAAGGTGATAATAAGTACCTTTTTTTAACGAAAAGTGAGTATTTTCAAAAATCTTCTTTTGTATATAATTATGATTTTGTTAAGAATGATTTTAATGATTTTTGCTATTTAGTTGAAGGTTTTTTTGATGTTATAAGTTTAACAAAAATAGGAATTAATAATTGTATTTCTTTATTAGGAACTTCTATTTCGAATGAACAAATTAAAATTTTAAAGAAATTAAATAAAAAAATAATTCTTTTTTTAGATGGTGATTTAGCGGGAATTGAAGCTTCTATAAAAATATCAACTCTACTTATTTTAAATGATATAGAATGCGAAATAATTGATAATAAAGGAAATGATGATCCTGATGATATTTGTAAAAGAGAAAATGAAATTTTTGATATAATTAAAAAAAAAAGAATCCCTTTTTTATTTATAATTAAATATTATTACGAAAAATTAGACGTTAGAGAAGATCCTCAAAAAGTCAAAACTTTCATTTCAAAAATTGCTCTTATTTTTAATCAATTTAGGAAAGATATTCAAGAATTTATCATTAGAAAATTGTCAGTAATTACTGGTTTAAGTAGATATGAAGTAGAATTTTTTTATTATAAAAGAAACAATTATATTGAAATTAAAAATCTTATTTATGATGAAGAAACTAACAAGTTAGAAGAATCAATTATATATAATTCTTGTAGGAGTCATTTGTTTTGAAGCTTGCTTCAATTAGAGAATTTTATATTTAAAATTCCAAAAAATATTTCTATGTATAATAAAGTTTGCGAATTTTATTCAAAAAACTTGATAGCTGAAAATTATGAATATTTTGAAATGAAAGAAGATTTTGTAGATTTGCCAATTTTCGAGGAAGATGATAAAGAAAAAGAAAGAATATTTGAGAAGATAAGAATTAAAAAATAATTTATCTTTCTATTATTGAAAATCTTAATTTTATTTCTTTAATTATTTCATTTAAAGTTTGTTCTATTTCAATATTTTTTAGGTTCTCTTCTTTTCCTTGAAAACTTAGTCTAAATGAAGCAGAATGCTTTTCTTGGTAAATATTATTTTCATAGATATCGAAGAGTTCTACTTCTAATAAAAATTCATCACCTTTTTCTTTTATCATTTTACTAATTTCATTTAGATCTATTGATTTATCAATAATAAATGAAATATCTTTTTTTACAATTGGGAGATATGATATTTCAGAATATTTTTTATTTCTAGATTTATACGATTCATTTAAAATTTCATTTAAGGATATTTCCATTGTAAATAAATCATTTCCACCAATTTCATTTTTTTCCAAAATCTTTTTGTTTACTTTTCCAAATAATCCAATTTTTTTATCTTTAAAAATAATAGAAGCTGATTGCTTTTTTTCTAAGTATTGATTTTCAATTTCAGAATATTTAATATTTTCTATTTCTAAAATGGAAAGAATATTTTCTAAAGATCCCTTCATTCAGTAAAAGTCATTTTTTTCTTCAATTGAATGAATAAGGGAATTAATGATATTTCCACAGGAGCTTAAAGTTAAGATTTCTTTTTCTACAATTTTACTTTCTTCTTGAAAGTAAACACTTCCAAATTCAAAGATAAAAACGTTGTTAGCTCCTTGTCTTAAATTATTTCTAATTGTGTTTATGTGACTATTAATAAATGAATCTCTATAAGTGACGTGACTAGAGCTTTTTGGAATAATTACTCTGAAAAGATTTTTTTCTAATTTTTCTTCTTCAACTAATGAATAAGAAATAATTTCTTGGTAACCTATGCTTGTTAAATAGTTCGATATTTTTTTCTTTAAATTGTATTTAAAATTAAATTTCTCGTCTATAAATTCATTTGTTAAGTTTGGCAATACTCCTGGTAATGTATTGTAATCAAGTATTTTTCCAATTTCTTCAATAATATCTTCTTTTATTGAAATATCTTTTCTATGTTTTGGGATGTTAATATTATATCTATTATTTTCAAGTTTGAATTTTAGTTCAAGTTGATTTAAAGATTCAATCACTTTTTTTTTAGAAATTTTAATTCCTAGTTTTTTTTCAATATAAACATGATTTATTTTAATTTCTTTATTTTTTTCTTTATTATTGCTATCGGAAAAAAAGAAATATTCGATATTTTTTTCTGGAACTTCGAATATTTCTTTAATTAGATTTGTTGCTCTTTTTAATGATTCAATAGATGATTCTTGATTTAAATTTTTGCTGAAGATGTCGCTAGCTTTTGTATTTAATTTAATTTTTTCAATTGTCGATTTAATTAAAATGTTGTTAAAAGCAACACTTTCTATCATAATGTTTTTTGTTTTTTCAGTTACAGAAGTTGATTTTTCACCAATAATTCCTATTAAGTCAATTATCTTTTCGTTATTGCAAGCTATAAGATCTCCGTCGCTCAATACTCTTTCTTTTCCATAAATATCTTCAAATTTTTCACCGCTCGCTGCTTCTCTAATTGTTATTATTTCTTCTTGATTCAAATCGTTACTTTTTATTTTATCAAAATCAAAAATATGAAGAGGTTGACCTGTTTCTAGCATTACAAAATTTGCAATATCAACAATTCCGTTTACACTTCTTATTTTGTTTTTTTTCAATCAGTATTTTATTGATTGAGGAGATTCTTTAACTTTTATATTTTCAATTATTGATATGTTATATTCAGAAAACTTATTTGTTTTGATTTTCAAAGAAATTTTTTTAGAATTTTCTTTTTCTTGACTTGATTCATTATTTTTTAAAAAAGAAGGTTGCTCTATTCCTAAAAGTATGCAAATTTCTCTTGAAATTCCTCATCAAGATTTAAGGTCTTTTCTATTAGACGCTGCAATGAAATTGATAAACAAATTTTGTTCTTCATCAAAAGTTTCTTCACACTCTAACCCTAAATAATTTAATTTATTTATTAAGTGTTTTGGAGAAAATTCTTTTGGTAAATTAATTTGCTCTTTTATTCATTTTCATGGTATATGCATTTTTATTTTATCTTTTTCTTATGCTTTGTATTTTTAGTAAGGATTTTAATGTTCTACTTACGTTTAAGTTATTAAAATTTTATAATTTTTATAGAATTTATAATTTAATTTATATTGTTATTCTCTGTTTTTTACTGTAAAAATAATCTTTTTTTGTTTAAAATAAGTATAATAGTCCTATTCTTTAAATAAAAAAATGAAAAAACAAAATAATGTATTGTGTGAAGATCGAGAGGAAAATTTATTAATTCAAAAAGAAGAACATATTTCTTCCTTTAGCGAGGGAGAAGAAATTAATGAAAATTCGCGAATTTTTTTTGATAATTTTGAAAATAATGCTTCTATGGGATTTAGTAATTTTATCCAGAATTTAGATACTGATATTGATTTCAAAAATCGCATTTTGCTTGAGAAAACGGAAAAAGAGAATAAGAGATTAAAAAGATATTCTTTGCAATTAGAAGAGAAAAAAGAAAAAATTGAACTTAAATTAGATAAATATCTTGATGAACTTGAATTAATTAAAAATAGAGAGAATAGTATGAACTCTATTTTTAAAGAATTTGAAAAGAAATTTAATGAGAAAAAAGAGTTTGAAAAAGAATATTTCAGAAATTTTAAAGATTTAAGAAGATCGTCTGTCAAGTATTTTTACCAAATGCTTATTTTGCAAGGTGATGTAAGAAAACTAGAGCAAGAAAATAGTGATTTAAAAAGGAGAGAGGTTGAATATTTAATTAAGAGAATTGAAAATTTGGAAATATCTAATGAATCATTGAAGAATGAAAGAACTTTTCCTTTTAAAAACTGGGATTTTTTATTTTTTTACTTAATTTTGTTTATTCTTTTGATGAATTTTTTAATATTTTTTTTAAATAATTTGAAAAACAAAGATACTAAAAATGATAATAAATAATATAGAAAATTTTTTATATTATTAAAATCACATAAGCAAAAAAAAAGATTATAATTTTAAAATTAAAAATTGATTTATCATGATAGTTTCTTTTAATAAAACTTGCTTTAATAATGACATGAATAATAAAGAAATAGAATATAAGAAATACGATATAATAGTGATCGGTGGTGGTCATGCTGGAATTGAAGCTGCTTGCATAAGTTCTAAGTTAGGAAAAAGCGTTTGTTTAATTACTCTATCAATTGAAAAAATAGGTTTTATGCATTGTAATCCATCAGTTGGTGGTTCTGCTAAGGGTATTGTTGTTAGAGAGATAGATGCTTTGGGAGGAGTTATGGGAAAAGCTGCTGACAAAACAGCTTTGCAATTTAAACTTCTTAATTCATCGTCTGGTCCTGCAATTCAAGCTTTAAGAGTGCAATCTGATAAAATGAAATACTCTTCATTCATGAAAGATTATGTCTTGAAACAAAAAAATATTGAATTTTTGGAAAGCAATGTTGAAAAGATATTGGTTGAGAAGAATGAAGTTGTTGGAGTTAAATTATCGAATGGAATAAGTATTTTCTCTGAAGTTGTAATTCTTACTACAGGGACTTATTTGAAACCTATTACTTATAAAGGTTCGGAAACTAAACATGAAGGTCCCGATGGAGAAAAGAAAGTTGTTAATTGTATTTCTGAACAGTTAAAAGATTTTGGTTTTGAAATGAAAAGATTTAAAACTGGAACGCCACCTAGAATTCTTGAAAGTAGTATTGACTTTTCTGTTTGTAAATTAGAACCTGGTTCTAATTTACCTTTAAGATTTTCAAAATCAAGCACTAAAGAAGACTTGCTTTCTTATAATGAACAACTTCCTTGTTATTTAATTCATACAAATGAAGTAACTCATCAAATAATAAGAGAAAATCTTCATTTATCACCAATTTGTTATAAAGATAATATTGGAAAAGGGCCTCGTTATTGTCCAAGTATCGAAGATAAAATATTGCGATTTCCTGATAAAGAAAGACATCAAATTTTTTTAGAACCTGAATCAAGAGAGTTAGATACAATTTACGTTCAAGGTATATCAACATCATTGCCAATCGATGTTCAAGATAAAGTTGTTAGAAGTTTGCCTGGTTTGGCAAATTGTGTTGTAAAGAAGTGAGGATACGCGATTGAGTATGATGCAATTGACTCTAATCAATTAAAAGCAACTTTAGAGACTAAATTTATTAAAAATCTTTTTACTGCTGGTCAAATTAATGGGACAAGTGGGTATGAAGAAGCTGCTGCTCAAGGTTTAATTGCTGGAATAAATGCAGTTAGAAGTATTGATAAAGAAGAATCTTTTATTGTTCCTAGGGATAAGGCTTATATTGGAGTATTAATTGATGACTTAGTTACTAAAGAAAATAATGAGCCATATCGATTGTTAACTTCTAGGGCAGAATTTAGATTATTGTTAAGGCATGATAATGTTTACTCTCGTTTAACTCCATTATCTAGAAAATTTAATTTAATTTCAGAATTGGAATGAGAAGATTATTTAAAAGAAGAAGAGATAAATAAATTAATATTTTCAAAATTAAAGAAATTAAGTTTTTCAAAGTTAGATTTGTTTGATTTTTTTCCAAAGATAAAAAAAGATGAATTTAAGAATTTTGAAAGGATTTCTGCTTTTAATCTAGTAAAAAATCAAAAGATTTCTTTAAGTGAAATAAGCAAATTTATTGAAGAAATAAAAAATTTGAGTTGGGAAAAAATTAGAGAGATTGAAATTGAAATAATTTATGAGGACTATGTTCTAAAGCAAATTAAAGAAGTTGAAAAAATGAATAAATATGAGGAAAAAAAAATTCCTTCTGATTTAGACTATAAATTAATACACAACATGGCTTCGGAAGCTAAAGAAAAATTAGAAAAAATTCGCCCAAATTCTATTGGTCAGGCTTCTAGAATTTCTGGTATAAATCCAACTGACATTCAAGTTTTGAATTTGTTTATAGAAAAAAACAAGAAAATTTTGAAATAAAAAAAAGTTTTGTTCTTTTTATTAAAGTAGAGTTTCTTTCTCTACTTATTTATTAAAATAATTAAATAAATTATAAGAAAAGAATCTTTATGGAAAAAAGTATTAAGTCAAAAACAAGAGTCAGTTTACTAGAAGATCTTTTGGAAGAAAAAAATAAAGAAATAAAAGATTTAAAAGAAAGAATTAGTTTTTATTCTCACTCTAAAATTACTCATACAAATTCATTATGAAAATATATAGATGAAGAATTTTTAACAATATATTCTCCAATTAAAACTTTGTGATTATTTTATTCAAAATCATTTTTGGATAAGAGTTTAAAAGGTACAAGGTTTGATCCGAAAAACGTTTATGAAGAATTTAGATTTGGTTGAATAATTTTTACATTTTACATTTTTTATATTCTTGGAAAGTATATAAATAGAAATAAAAAATCTTCAATTTATTTTAATGAAATCACTAAAGAAAGTTTAGTAAGTTTTTAGAATGTTTAAAAAAATAAGATATGCACTTCCTTCCTTTGAGGAGATAAAGAGTTGAATTTCTAGTAAATATAAATTTATAGATAATGTTTCTTCAAATAGATCAACTTTTATTCTTGAAAAAATGCTTGTTTGTTTGATTTATTCTATTTTTTTATTATTAAATGTAATGGTTTTTAAAACTTATAATAAGATAATTTCTTTTTTAATTTTTATATTTTGAAATATAATTTTTTTTGTTTATCTATTTATTGTTGAGATAAATAAGTTACCTAAAAAGGAGTATTCTTTTTATTCGATAGAAGATGATCAAATTTTTTAATTTTTAAATATTAAGTTTTTCTTATTATTTAATAACTTGATTTTTATGAATTTGAGCAAAAATATTTTATTTTATTCTAAAATAATCTCAGAAGAACTTTTAGTAGAGAAAAAATTAAATACTGACTAAATTTTCTTCATATAGTTTTCAAATATTGAAAACTTTTTAAATATAGCCAACTAACATGAATAATATAAATAGAGAGTTAATATCTCAATGTGAAATGTGTCATAAAGAAATCTATCATAATGACAAAATTTTTAAACTTGTTAATGATTATCAATTGATTGGGAAGCCATCAAGTGATTTATTTTTTTGCAACGAATGTTCTTTTTACAAAACATTAAGTTTTAAGCAATTATTTTTTCTTTTTTTAAACTCTAGTATTTATTTTTTAATATTGTCTTCAATTTCAGCTTGAATAGCTTCAAATTTTAATTATAATATTTTTGATAAAATAAATAAAGAAAATAATCATATATGAAATATTTCAATCGGATCTTTCATTTTATACATATCAATTCTTGGGTTTCTTACTTACAACAAGTATGAGAATTTTATAGGAACTCACAAGAGAGGAGAAGAATAGATAACAATTAATTATTTTTTTAATCTTGCTAAATTTTATAAATTTTAAATGATAATGTTTTAATAATTTTGCATTTAAAATGTTGTCAAAAGTGATTTTTTGTCGTTTTCATCATATAAAATACTATATAATATAATAATATATGAAATCACAAAAACCACTAACAGAAAAATTTTTATTTTGAATAAAAGAGAAAAAAGATTGAGTTGGAGGAATAAAACCTTATAATTCTTTAACTTCTTTTTCTCTTTTGATAGGTGCAATTATGCCTGCAGTTTTTGCTTTTTCAAATTACTTCACTTATTTACCAACAGAAGAAAAAGTTAGATCAAAAGAAGGAGTTTTGTTCCTTTTAGTTAGCATTATTTATGCTTCATTTTCTATTTACTTAATACTTAAAAACGTTTATAAAAGATAAGAATTTTCATTCATCATGATTAACAATGACGAAAGAAGAAATTTTATAGTTAAGAATTTTTCTGATAAAAGCAGAATTTTAAATTCTTCGGAAATAAAAGAAAGAAGTTTGACTAAAAATCATTACTTCTTTCGGTTTGAAGGTTCGAGAATTGGCTGTGGAGATGCAATTGATTTTTTAATTGTCAAAGAAGGAGATATAATTAAAAAAGTATTTTTTTCAAATCAAGAAGCTTGTATAGTTTCTATCTCTGCAACTAATATTATTTGTTCGTGATTGGAGAAACAAGATAGAAGCTTCTCACAAACAAATAATTTGATAATGAATATTCGAAAAATGCTTGCGCATGAAATTTATGATTTGCAAGATTGTAAAGAAATGGAAGTTTTTAAAGACATAAATTCTTTTTCCAATCGAACTGAGTGCCTTAACTTAGTAATTAAAAGTTTTGATCAAATTATTAGAAATTAATATGAAAAATATTAGAGGTTTTAACGAAGAAGAAATTAAACAAATAAAACAAGATTCTTTTTTAGAATTAAAGGGAATCAAATGTTCAAAGGAACTTGAAGTATTTAGAAAAAAATATTTAAGTGAAAAAAGTAGTTTCATTCCTTTAATTATTATTTGATTATCTAATTTGGAAAGAAGAGAAGATAAAATTAAATTCGGAAGGTTCATTAATGAATGGAGAAAAATTTTATTAGATTCAATTAAACTTTTTAATTTTGAAAAAGAAAAAGATCAAGAGTTTTCTTCTAAGCAGGTTAATTTAAATTTACCAGGAAAGAAATTAAATATTGCTTATCCTCATCCTGTTAGAAAAATAACTAATGAAATTTATGATTTTTTTGTTTCTCAAGGTTATCAAATTTATGAAGGTCCTGAGATTGATAGTGAATTATATAACTTTGATAAGCTTAATATGCCAAAGGATCATCCTGCTCGGGGTTTTCAAGACACTTTTTATTTAAAAAACATGCCTTCTTTACTTTTAAGAACTCATTCTTCTAATTGTCAAGCTAGAGTAATGGAGGAAAATAAAAATCATGAGATAAAAGTTGTTTCTGCAGGTAAAACGTATCGCAGAGATGATGATGATGCAACTCATTCTCATCAATATACTAATCTTGAAATTATTACTATTGGAAAAAATGTTAATTTCATGCACTTAAAGGGAACACTTGAATCATTTTTTAAATGAATTTTTAATGAGAATGTTAGAGTGAGATTTCGCCCATCATTTTTCCCTTTTACAGAGCCAAGTTTTGAAGTAGATTGTTCTTGTATGATTTGTAATGGAGTTGGTGAAGATTGTTCTGTTTGTAAAAAAACAGGTTGAATTGAGATACTAGGTGCTGGACTTATTCATCCTAATGTTTTAAAAGATAGTGGCTATGATACGAAGAAATTCACTGGTTTCGCCTTAGGAATGGGTGTTGAAAGAATTCTAATGATTAAGTATGGAATAAGCGATATTAGAGATTTCTATCAAAATGATTTAAGGTTTCTAAGACAAACTAAATGAATTTAGAAAAAAAATCAATCTCTTTTTTGCATGTGTATGTTGTTGTGAGTGTTTAAAATTTTTAATATTAGGTTGTTTTTCTATCCTATATCTTTATAATTTTCTCTCTTTTTCATTAAAGAATTGTATACTAAACTTGTTTTTAAATTATCTTAAAGCATTTATTAATTTCTATGAAAGTTAAAGAAAACTACTAAAAAAACTTATTAATTCAATTGTTTAAATATCACTAAAATTAATCTTTTATATGTTTTTTATTTGATGATTTATTAAAGTTTAGGTTATTAATTGTTATTAATCATATAAAAATTAATAATATAGGAAATTATAGAATTAAAAGATATATTTCTCATAAATCATTAGCAAAGTATTAAGTTTTTCTTTAATTTTTTATTTTTCTAATGATTTATAAATAATCACTTTTATAATAAATAAACAATATAAATTTATGAACGATATACAAATTTGAAATAATAAAATTGAAGATCTTTTAATGAAAGATGAGACTTCGTTTCTTAATAATCTTGAAGGAATTAGAAGTAATCGAATTTCAATTGATTTTTTGAAAAATATTACAGTAAATACTTCAGAGAAGAAATCTAAATTATCTCATTTAGCGAGTATGAGAGCATCTTCAGCTAGAGAACTAACTATTACTGCTTTCAATAAGAAGGATGTTCAATCTATAACAAAGGCATTACTAGATGCTGATTTAGGTTATAGGATGGAGAGATCTAATGGAGAAATAATGTATTTTTCATTAGCTCCAATGACTGAAGAATCTAGAAAAAGATTAATTCAAAAATCAAAAGAAATTCTTGAGAATGCAAAAATTTCCCTTAGAAATATTAGACAAAAGATTTTAAATGAGATTAAAAGTTCAAAATCTCTTTCTTCTGATCAAGAGAAGAAGACTAAGAAAAATATTGAAGATATTATTAATTCTTGAAGTGATAGATTTACAAAAATTTACAATCAAAAAGTTATAGAATTAAATTCTATTTAAATTTCTATTTAAATTTATTTACTTTTAAAAAATATCTATATATTTCTTTAAATTAGAGGGTATTTCCAATTTATTTTGTCCTTCTATGAAATAGTATTCTAATATTGCCAAAATAAGTCTATCAATTGCTAAAGAAGATCCATTAAGTGTATGCAATATTACTTTTTTATTATTTTTTTTCATTCTAATTTTAGTTCTATTTGCCTGAAAATCCTCACAATTACTGCAAGAAGATATTTCTAATCACTTTTTGCTATTTGGTAACCACATTTCTATGTCATAAGTTTTTGCGGAGCTCACTCCTAATTCTTCATAACATAATTCAATTACACGATAAGATATTTCTAACTTATCTAGAATATTGCACGCGTCATTAACCATTTCGTCTAGTTCAATATAAGATTTTTCAGGATTTGCAATTCTTACTAATTCAACTTTATTGAATTGATGAAGACGAATTAGACTTTTGTTATCTTGTCCTGCCGATCCAACTTCTGCTCTGAAGCAAGGACTGTACGATGTAAGTTTGATTGGGAGCTTGCTTTCTTCAATAATTTCGTCTTTATAAAGATTTATTAGAGTCACTTCAGATGTTGGAATTAGTCCAAAGTCATAATTTTCAATTTTGAAAATGTCTTCAGAGAATTTTGGCAATTGTCCAGAATTATATAGGTTTTTAAGATTAACTAAATATGGAGCGCTTATTAATTCATATCCTCTTTTATTGTTTTCACTCAACATTAAATTTATCAAAGAGTGAAGAATTTTAACTCCAAAATCTCTATAAACGACAAACTTACTACCAGCTATTTTAGAACTTCTTTCTAGATCAATTATTCCAAGTTTTTTAATTATTTCTTCATATTTAAGAGAGTTTTTTATTTCTCTTTTACTATCAATAAATTTAATTACTTTATTTCCGTACTTATTTTCCGGAGTATCTAACGCAGGAATGTTTGGTAATTTCTCACAAAGTTTTTGCAAATCATTAACAATTTTTTCTAATGATGTTTCATTCTCTTTGATAATTTTTTTGATTTCAATTACTTTTTGATTTTCTTTTATTTTATCAGAACTTAGTTCATTTTTTTTACTTCTTAATTCGTTTATTATTTTTATTTTTTCTTTTCTTTCACTAAACTTTTCTCTAATTTTTACTAAATCTTCGTTTTTTACTCCTCTAAGACTTAATCTTTTTGCAATATCTTCAAAATTATTATCCAATTTTTCTAAATTTATCATTTTTTCCGTATTTTTTCTTTTCAAGAGTTTCGTTTTGATTATTAATTAAACAACTATTATTAATAAAGTTTTAAATGAATTTAAAAAATATTTTTAAAAAACTTTTATTTGAATTAAAAATTGAATATGTCAGTAACAAAAGAAGAGATTGCAAAAAAGAGAGAATATTTAAGGTTTTTAACTTTACAAATTTACAAGAATAGAAATAAACTTAATACTTTAAACAGGCAAGTAGATAAAATAACTCAACAAATTAATAATTACTCTGATGAGAAGGTAATGATTTTTAAGTGACTAAAAGATAATTCTAAAAGAAATATTTAAATTTGTAAGATAATGTTATAAAATTTAATTTAACTAAATTTATTTTATTTTAAATAATAATCTATATAATAATTAAAAAATGAAAATATGCATATAACAGAAACAAAAAAAGATAATTGTATTGAAAGAAGGTTGAATATAATTTTAATTATGATTCCAATAACGTTAATAATAAGTGTTTATTGCTAATCAAGGTGATAGTAATTGAATAACAGATTATAAAATGAAATATATTGTTTTTTTTCTTTCAGCTTCTTTAATTTCTTTGGCAATTTACGAAAGTAATAAATTTTTAAAGAGTTTGGTAAATAAAAACAATTAGTTTTTATTTATCTTATGATTAAATAGTAAGATTTTATTGTTAAACTTTAATTTAGGAGTTTTATTAATTATTAAATTTACTATTTAATGTGAAATTTAAACAGAAAAACACTAAAATATACTTATATACAAACAACTATAAAAAAAATATAGCGGAGTAGAGCAGTTGGTAGCTCGTTGGGCTCATAATCCAAAGGTCGAAGGTTCGAGTCCTTCCTCCGCAACCAATTAATAATCGAATAGTAAGCCCAAATGGCGGAATGGTAGACGCAAGAGATTCAAAACCTCTCGAGTTAATGCTCATGTCGGTTCGAGTCCGATTTTGGGTACCAATTATAATATAAGATAAGTTATAAAAAGTTATTTTTTTGACAATTTATCTTATATTAAGTAATGGGTTAAATTACTTTTGGTTCTGTAGTGTAGTGGTTAACACACCTCTCTGTCACAGAGGAGATCGCGAGTTCGATTCTCGTCAGGACCGCCATTGTTGTTAATAGAGAGATTAGTTAAGTAAAAAAAGCCATCAAAGTCAATTTGTGATTTCTTTTACTTTTCTAATTTTTAAGATTAAAAGGGAAAATTTAAATAAAATTCAGCATGAATAAAAAGAAAATAGTAGTTAAAGTTAGAGGAACTGGTGAACAGGCAGAAAAGTCAATGACATTCTTTCAAAAAATTACTTCCCCAATAAAAAGAAAACTTAGAAAAAAGCTTTACTTCAGTAATAAAAAGAGTAAAAGATTAGACTAAAATTTTCAAAATCAATGTTAAGCATTGTTAATGATCATAACTATCAAATTAATTGATTAAGAAAAGATTTATTAAAAATTTTTAGACTTACAAAAATTAAAGTTTTAAAACCAGAGCAAAAGAATATTTCGGTCGGTCTTTTATTTTCTAATAAAGAAGAGATTTTGCATTTAAATAAAAAGTACAGAAATAAAGACTTTCCAACAGATGTTCTATCTTTTCATTCTGATCCAAAAATTGATAAGAATTATTTAGGAGACATTGTAATTTGTTATCAAATATGTCAAGAACAATCTGTTAAGTATGAACATTCATTGAGGAGAGAACTTTCTTTTCTTTTTTTACATGGCTTGCTTCATTTAATTGGCTATGATCATGAAGAAAAAGAAGAAGAAAAAATAATGTTTTCTCTTCAAGATGAAATTCTTAATGAATTAAATATAAAAAGATAATATTTATTAGGTAATAATAGGTATATTCCAAATTTTATGTTGATTTAAAAAATAAAAAATTGTTTGATTTTTATTCATTTTTTATTTTTTAAAATCATTTAAATTTCAAAATTATTTTAAGATTTTCTTATTGAAGAAAGAATTACTCCACAACTGACTGAAACATTAAGAGAATTCATGCTGTTTTTAAGTGGTATTGAAATTAAATGATCGCTTTTTTTAATAATTCTGCTTTTAATTCCTTCATGTTCGTTACCAAAAACAATACAAGTTGGTGAATTAAATTCATATTTATTATAATCTATCGCTTTTTCTTCATCGCAAACAGTAGAAACTATTGAATAATTTTTCTGCTGTAAATTGTTTATTGTTTCTTCTAGACTATTTACTTGACAAATTGGTAAGTATGAAATTCCCCCGGTTGAAACTTTTATTACTGTGCTATTAACTTGCACTTGTTGTTTGTTGGTTATAATTATTCCATCTACTTCCATTGCCGCACAAGTTCTAATAATAGCTCCAAAATTATGCGGATCTTCTATTGAGTCAAGCATAACTAATAAAGGAAATTTTTGATTAGCTTTTTTATTAATTAAATAGTTTAAAGAGCAATAATTGTAATTTCTAAGGAAAGCAATAATTCCTTGATGTTTTCTGTCAGGAATATGTCTTCCGAAGGATTCTTTATTTAATAATTCAAAAGGAATATCTTTTTTGGAAATTTCTTTAATAAATTCTCCATATTCTATTTTTTTTTCTTCAGAAATAATTATTTTTTTAAAACTAAAAAAATCGGAATTAATAAGGTTTTTAATAGTATTTTTTCCAAAAGCAATTAAGTTCATTTTGATTGTTTCTTTCTAGTTTTTTGGTTGCTAATTAATTTCTAATATTTTTTTATTTATAAAATTATGATTAATAATGCGTGTTAATCATAATTTTATAAATTTTGTCAATATTTATTAATTTCTATTTCTTTTATGTTTTTTACTTTGTTGCAATGTTTTAGAATAAAATTACACTTAATAATTGTATTGGTTGTAAATTTTTGTGGAGAATATTAATAATGAAAAATTTAAAATTAAGAATGATGATCAAGTTGTTAATTCAGAAAGAAAAAGAATTAACCCTAAATATTTATCATATATTTTTTTAGATTTAAAAGTTGATAATTGTTTAACCAAAGAATCTTTGTATTTATACTCTTGCGCTTCTGTTTCAAGTTATTGGATCAATCAAGATGTTTATGATTTTTATTCTAATAAATTTGGTTCTGACTCTGTTGAACTTTTTATTAGGGGAAATCCAGAATTAAAAGAAGATTATTATATCAAAGATTATATCAAAGAAAATATAAGGCTTAGAGGATTAGAAAATGAGGATTTTTATGAAAGATTATTTCGTAATCTTTCATATATGCATTCTAATCGTTATCGCTATTTTGAATCAGAAGAAGAAACTCAATGATTAGAATTGAAAACAAATAATCTATTTTTCTATATTGTTCTGTTTTTTTTTCTATTATCTTCTACTTTTTTTGTAATTAAGAGAAAGAAAAAATGTTTTTTTTGTAAGTGAAATAACTAAATATTTTATTCCCTTATAATTTAATGCGTTATTGTAAGGATTATCTGTTTTAAAATGAACAAAAAGATTATTGTTGGTTTGAGCGGTGGAGTAGACTCTGCTGTTTCTTCTTACTTAATAAAAGAAGAAAATAAGAATTATGAAGTTTCAGCTATTTTCATGCAAAATTGGGATGATTTCATAGCTGATAATAAAGTAATTAAAAAAAAATGCACTCAAACTCAGGATTGAGAAGATGCTTTAAGTGTTGCAAATCATCTTAATATTTCAATAAAAAAAATAAATTTTGTTAATGAATATTGACAGGAAGTTTTTGTTGATTTTTTAAATAAATTAAAAAGTGGTGTCACTCCAAATCCTGATATTTTGTGTAATAGTGTAATAAAGTTTTCTCATTTCGCTAATTATGTAAGAAATGAATTAAATGCTGATTATCTCGCTACTGGTCATTATGCTAGAATTATTTTTGATAAAGATAAAGATTCTCATTATTTAGCTAAATGTAAAGATGAAAACAAAGATCAAACATACTTTTTATGTCAGATAGAATTTTCAATACTTCCTTATTTAATTTTTCCTCTTAGTGATCTAGAAAAGTCTGAAGTTAGAAAGATTGCAGAATCAATAAATCTTCCAAATGCAAAGAAGAAAGATTCCACTGGTATTTGTTTTATTGGTGAGAATAATTTTGCAAATTTTATTTCTGGTTACTTAGAAGAAAAAGAAGGAAATATTGTTAATATTGATAACTTTAAAGTTGTTGGAAAACACAAAGGTGTTTCTTTTTTTACGCTTGGGCAAAGAAAAGGACTTGATCTTGGTGGTGAAAAACTTCCTAGCTATGTTGTTGGGAAAGATATTGAGAAGAATATTGTTTATATTTCTAACGGTTATGAAAACAAATGACTATATAGTAATGACTGTTTTGTGAAAAATATGAATTGATTAGTTAATGATTGAGAAATCAATTCTATTGTTGGTAAAGAAATCACTGCTCGCTTTCGTCATAGACAAAAAGAGGTTTCAGTAAAGATTGATTTTTCTGAAGATAAAAAAGATTCTTTGAAAGTTGTTTTTAGTAAACCAATGAAAGCTATTACTCCAGGGCAGTATGCAGTATTTTATGATGGCATGATTTGCCTAGGAGGAGGAATTATTTTTTCAACTGATAAAGTTGATTTCAGATGTAAACCGAATTTTGATTAATCAAATTTTTTTTAAGTCTATATTGCATTAATTTACAGATATATTTTTACAGATTTGTTTTTTATTAGTAATTGCAGTGTTTAATTATTAAAATTATGTTAATTATATATAGAATGATAAAAAATTAATTATGAATACAGAAAAAACTTTGTTAATGATAAAACCAGATGCTACAAGAAATAATTTTGTTGGATCTATTGTGAAATTTGTTGAAGAAAAAGGACTAAATATTTTAGAAATAAAGTCAAAAAAATTGACTAGAAATGAAGCTGAGAAATTCTATCAAGAACATATTAGTAGACCTTTTTTTAAAGATTTAGTTGATTATATTTGTAGTGGAATTATTGTTGCAGTTTGTCTTGAAGGTGAAGATGCTGTTAAAAAGCTTAGAGAATTTATTGGCGATACTAATCCTAAAAATGCAAAAGAAGGAACAATAAGAAACATTTACGGAAAAAGTATTGACGAAAATGCTGTTCATGGATCAGATAGTTTAGAATCTGCAAAAAGAGAAATTAGTTTTTTCTTTAATTAAACATTATTGTTAATTATTTTCGATCAAATATTTAAATTCATATTTAAATGAATTTAAATAAGCGAAGTATTTTTTGTTTAAAGAGAAATAATAAAATAATTAGCATTTTTATGCTTATTTAACATTTTTTTAAAATTTTTTTAAAGAAAAATATATAAAATTTAAATAAAAGGCACCGTTAGCTCAGCTGGTTAGAGCATTTGACTCTTAATCAAATGGCCGGGGGTTCGAGTCCCTCACGGTGTACCATAAAAAATAAAATTATTTAGATTGTTTGATAAAGCTCTAAATTAAATAATCTAAATAATTTTAAGATAGTCATGGAAGAAAATATCAACAAAGATATTCTGAAAAAGGAAGTAGAGTTAGAGAAAAGAATAATTGAGATTGAAAAATTGATAAAGAAATGTCCAAAAATTTTTCATGAAGAAGTTAAGAGAAGTTCAAAATTATTAATTTTCTTAAAAGGTATTTTTAAATTATGATTTTCAGGATTAATTGTTTTCTTACTCGTTGTATTAATCTCATTTACTATATTAAATTTCATAATTTAAATAATGTGGCAGATTTTCCCTTTATTTCTTATTAATATTATTAATATAAAAAAAACATTAATTAATAATTTGAAAATTTAATTAAAAAAGGAATATAATGAAAAATGGATAAACAAAAAGCATTTGAAATACTTAATATAAGTGATGAGTATTTTGAAAATCAAGATTTACTTACAAAGTCATATCTTGAAACTATTGATATTAATAACCTTGAAATTAAAAAATTAAATTCAGATGTATCAAATGATGAAAAAATTAGTGAAATTGAGTTAGCATATGATTTTCTTCTTAAATTAAAAAATAGTGAATTAGATAACAATGAATTAAAAATTAATAGTTTTAAGAAAGTTATTATTGAGCAAAAAAATATAAATAGAGAATTAAATGAATTTATTAAATTAGATTTCTATTCTAGAAGCTTATCATTTATAATTATATGAATTTTATTTGTTTATAAGAGCATAAAGGCTAATAAGATAAATTATTTTCAATTTTTAAGGTTTTTCTTCTATTTTTTAATTTCTATAAATTATAATGTTGTAGGTCTTTTTTTATCAATTTCATTAGAGTTAATTATAAACACTATTTATAATTGATTAAAAAGTTTAAGAAATTAATTAATGATTAAATGAATAAAGGTTTATTAAAAAAATATTCTATTATTGATTATCTCTAAAAATAATCTCCATGAAGTTTAGTTTTAACTTTTCTTCAAGGATTTCTATAACTGACAGACATTTTATCAATTCTTTTTATAATTAATGGTTGTCAAGGAATATAAATTGTCACCCTTTTGATAATTTCTTTATTCTTTATTAAAAAAATATCATTGTTTTTTTTAACATAGTCATTTTGCTTTAAACAAAGTAAAATCCCGTTATTATCTTCAAAATCATCTGCTATTTTTTTTTCAACTCTTAAGATTATTTGTAATCCGCAAGTATTTTGGATTAGAACAGTTTGTTTATCGTTAAAAATTTTAATAATTTTCCCAGAAATTGGACTTTTTATTTTATCAATATCTATTTTTGAAAAATGATAAGTTTTTCCTATCAATTTATTTTTATCTTCTTCGAATTTATCATTATTTAAAGGGCTCGTTAGTTTTTCTTTTATTCCAAGAATTCAAAAAAAGAAAGTTAGTGATTTTTGATAAATTTCTAAGACTATTTCTTTTCTAAAATATTTGTAATAAATTTCGTTAGTCTTTTTTCAGTTTCGAAAATCATTAAATTTTTGCATAATTCTTCTAAATCTCCTTGCATGATTAAACTTAATTTATTTATTGTTAAATTTATTCTATGATCAGTTACACGATTTTGAGGATAATTATAAGTTCTAATCTTCTCTGCTCTTTCTGAATTACCAATTGCTGAGGATCTAATACTTCCAACTTCATTTTCTTGATCGTTTCTGTATTTTTCAAATATCCTACTTTTTAAAAGAAATAAAGCTTTTTCTTTATTATCATGTTGACTTCTTCCATCCTGAGAAGTTGCAACTATTCCTGTTGGAATATGAGTTATTCTAATTGCTGAGTCAGTAGTATTAACATGTTGACCACCAGCTCCCCCAGATCTATAAGTATCGATTCTTAAGTCTTTATTGTCAATTTTTACTGCAACGTCGTTAACTTCTGGTAGAACTACAACGCTAACTGTTGAAGTTTGTAATCTTCCTTTATTTTCTGTAACAGGAACTCTTTGAACTCGATGAACCCCAGATTCATTTCTTAGTCATTGAAAACATTTTGAGCCTTTAATTAAGAAAGAAATAAATGAAAAATTTCCAAGCGAGTCAGATCTGCTTTCAATAATTTCCAATTTTCAATTTTTGCTGTCTGCAAACCTATAATACATCTCATAGAGATCGCGAGCAAACATTCCGGCTTCAATTCCTCCAGCTCCTGGTCTAATCTCAACTAAGCAATTACTTTTTATTCCTTCTTCTTCAATAACTATTTCTTTAGCTTTTTCTATTATTTCTATTTCTTTTTTTACTGAATCTTCAAGTTCTTTCTTTAGTAATTCTTTTTCATTTATTTCTTCAACTTCTTCGATAAAATTTTTATATTCTTCTATTTCAGATTTTGCTTCATCATAGTTTTTTTTTAAAAGATATAAAGATTTTAATTTGTTTATTTTTTCTTTGTTTCTAGAAAAAGATGTAACGTTTTCTTTTTCTTTTAGATAAATGTTTTCTGCATCAATTAATAGTTTAATTAGATTTTCTTTCAGTTTTTCTTCAGTTTCTTTGTTGTTCATTTTTCTTTTCTCTTTACTAATTGTTATTTACTTATATTTACAGTGTTTATAAGAAACTAATAAAAAATATTTTTTAGAATTATCAATGAGAAAAAAAAGTTTGTTTGAATTTGATAAACATTTTTTTTTATTTTTATCATCATATTATTAATGTAATTTTAAAAGGATATAGATTTTTTTATTTTAAGATTGTATTATTGTTTATAATATTAAGTTTATTTTAATTTCAAAGTCACTCTTTCTCATATTGTTTTGTAGAGATTAATGGAAAGAGTGACTTTGAAATTAAAATAAGAATTTATAGAATGTATATAGTTTGATATTTTTTATCCTTATATTGATTAATATCAATTGACATTAATATTTTAAATTAATTTTTTAAATTAAATCAATAACTTCTGTGTAATATTATATAAATGGATTATAGGATCATTGGAGCAATGCTTGCCTTTGACGAGGTCTGCATGACAAATCATTTTTTTTACAATTCTTTTTTATTTGACCTAAATGTCTTTTAAACGATTTTCATCTTTCTATTTGTTTTTTATCATATAAAGTTCTACGACCTAAATAATAACGACAGTACCATTGAAATCATCCTCTTGGATCATCTCCAATTATTCATTTTTTTTCTCTTCAATGATTCAAAGATAATCTACTCTTTATTTTAAAAAAATTAAGTTCAGAGTTTTGTTTTTTTGACCTTTTATGTCTAGAATCAAAAAATCATTCTTCTGGAAATTCATTTTCACAATCATTTAAATATTTTCCTTCAAATATTCCATAATTTAGCATTTCTGGTGGAGTTAATTCTGGATAAAAACCAAATTGATGAAAGTCTTTAGAAGATTTTCCAAAATCACTATTCAGAAAATAAGAATAATTCTTTTGCATTTTATCATTAACTTCTATTTTCTCTCCAATTTTATAATCATTAGTTTTCATATTATTTATTTGACTTGAACAAATTTTTAAGTTTAATTTTGTCTGCGTGATGTTTTTGTAATAAGGAATTTTTTAAATATATTATTTTTATGAGATTTTTTTAATTATTTTTCTACACTTTCACTTCTTTAAAATTTTTTTCAATATTATTCATTATTCATAATTTATGACTATTGATTTTAAATTTTAGGTAAAAAAAAGTTAAAGTTAAACTTAGTATGGTAGAAATAAATGCTCTAGAATGAGGTGCTACCTCTTCAAAAAATAATAAATATAATGAATATTCTTTTAGACTTATGAGCGAATATTCTCTTAGGTATTCGACTAAAAATGGTAAAGAGAATTTGGATCTGGTAGGATATGGAATCTCAGGTCATTTAAAATTAAAAAACTTTAATAATTTATTTAGTTTAGATTGCTCTAGTAATGAGAAAATTGATGATAAGACATTATCTAGAATGAGTGTTGGATCTAATAATAATATCACTTCTCTAGATTTAAGTGATTGTAAAAGTTTAAGGTCAATTAATTGCTCTGGTAATGATGAATTAATTAAACTAGATATAAGTAATTGTAAATATTTAGAAGATATTAATTTAGTTGGATGTTTAAAATTAAAAACTTTTATTTTTGATAGTAATATTCACTCTGAATCTGAATTAATTAAGAAAACTAAAATGTCGTTCTGTAAAGATTTTAGTTGTAAAAAATCAGTTGATAATGAAAAATATTGTAAAGATCATGTTGATAAATATAGAACTCATTCATGCAAATATGAAGGATGTAACTTGTTGATAAATATTTCAAAAGAATATTGTAAAAATCATGTTTTGTTGTGTTCAATTGATAATTGTTTGAATCGAATGGACCGTTATCAAAAATACTGCGACTATCATCAAAATAAAGTGAAATTGGAAAAATTATTAACTATTAAAAAAAGACATTTGGAAACAAAAGAATCTGACATAGAATCTAAAAATTCTGAATTATCTAGTACTCTTGATTTAATTAAGAGAAAATTGATAAGTAAAAGTATTTTTTCTAGTAAAAAACAGAAAAGAGAACAAATTTACCTTTTATCATTTGAAAATTTTTTAGAATATCAAGAACTTAGTTATATTGAAAAAAATAATTATGATTATGTTGAAAAGTTTAGAAAAAGTAGAGAATTATTAAAGAGGAAAATAAGCGATAATGAATTGGACGCAATTATTAAAATTTATGGTATGATATCTTATTTAAAACTTGAAAAACAATCTTTAGAAGTTGAATGCAGAGAGTTAGTTATTTCAGTTAACAACTAAATTAAAATTTATTGGTCAATTCGATAATAATTTCAAATTTGAAAACGATCTTTGGTTTAAACTTTAAATCAAAATATTGAATCTTAATATTAAAAAGATAGTTGATAATTTTTTTTAATTTAAAATTTTTTATATTTCTTATTTAGAAGATAATCTTTCAACTACATATTGAATGAGTTGATTTTCTTTAGCTCTTCTTCTTCTTTCTAATTATGCTGATAATTTTTCTAATTTATGAATGGTAAATGATTCGAGTTTTAGACTCAAAAAGAAATATATAATTTCTGTCTAGTTCATTTGTTCAGAATAACTAGACAGAATCAATAGAACATTAAAAACATTCTGTCTTTTAATTTTACTAGATAGATTCTTTAAATGTTCTTTGATAAGGATATTTATTAAGATGATTAATGAACAGTTTTACTCTTTTAAGTTCAATTATTAACTTATTTAATAAAGTTAAACAATTATAATCATATAGAGATAAGTTAATTTAATTATCTTCAGTTTATTTTAAAGATGGAATTGAAAATTTCAAAAGTACATCTATGAATAATTTTTAAATATTAAAAGCAACAAAACAAAGATGAACTGGTTTCTTGTTGTTCTATAAGTTGATTACTATTTTCAGAGTTAGTATTTAAATATTCAGCAACATCTGTTAAAGACATAAAAACTTGAGCGCCATTTTCTTTCACCATTTTGGCAATTGCTTCTAATGATTTAATTTGATGAGCAGTAAATCCTTCTGTTAAATAACAAAAGATAGTTTCAGCAGGTCTTTTATTACTATCATCTACTACTTCAGCAATAGCATAAAAACCAGTCATTTCTTTCGTAATGACATAAAGAACAAAATCACAAGTTTCTCGTTGTTTGATTTCTTCTAATTGATCTTCAGGTTTCCATTCTTTAACTACTGGATTAAAGTAAGAAATTTTATTTTTTTGTAATTGTGGGATCAGTTTTTCCCTTCAATCGGAACCATTAACAGTTCCGCCTAAGAATACTTTTTTCATAATAGAATTTTAGTATTTTTGTTTAATTTATTATCTTCATCTATTTTGTATTACACGAAGTTCAAAGAGATCTTCTTCTATTGAATGTCTGCTTATTGATTCAATACTTTCATTATTTATAATTAGTTGACTTGTTTGGCTATTTCTTTTATTATCTTCATCTTTTTTATTATAAGATGTTGATTCATAGTAAGAAAGTTTTCGATATTCAATGATTGATTTCTCTAGATTTTTTATATCATCGACAATTCCTTGAATAGTTCCATCTTTTCCTTTATTAATATCTGCAAATAGTATCTCTCTTTTAGTTGTAAGTTCATTAATGTCAATTTCACCATCTAATTCGTCATCGCAGACTCCATCGTATATTTCTAAAAGTTCTTCAATTTTTTCTCTTAGATTTTCAATCCCTTCATTGACAGAACCTTTTAATTTACTGCTCTTAGCGAATTGATTAATTATGCCAATCAGTTCGTTATAATTGTTTAAGAATGCTTCAGAGTCAGATAAAAATTCGTCTCACTGAACCTGTTTAACTTGATAAAACTTATCATCTAAAAAAGAAGTTAATGTTTCAAAGAAAGGTGCTGTAATGGCAATTATACCACCTATTTTTGTTAGTTCATCATTGCTTTCATTAGTTCCAACTAGTAGTAAAGATCCTCCTATCACTGAAGTTGCTCGGTTAGCTCATTGAATAAATTTAATTAAATATCATTGCTTAGTAAAATCATTTGGATTTTTTAGATCACTTAGTACAGTTTCTTTTTTCGCATCTTTACCTTTAAATTGATATCAATTATAATCTACCTCTTTACCTCATTTTTTAATAAATTGATTAATATTGCTACGAATAATGTGTAATCTTTCTAAAGGAATAATTCGGGCAATCGTGTCATTTTGTTTATGTCAACTAACAATTTTTAAATCTTTTGGAACGTTTTTTAAATCGTTTTCGATTCCCGTTCCTTCAATTTGTAATCTTGTTATTTTTGAACATTTTTCTAAGATGAATTTAAGGGTTCCGTTGAAACTATTATACTTTCCTTCTCCTAATCTTTTTATATCATCAGTTCCTAAATAAAGTTCTTCTAAATTAGTAAAACGAGTAATTACTTTAATATCTTCATCATATAGATCATTGTTACTAATACTAATATGTGTTAATGATTCAGAGTCGAAAGCACTTCAATTTATCTCAGTTAGATTGTTTGTTCAAGCGTATAAAGTCTCTAATTTAAGTTTTCTTGGAAAATTTATTTTTGTTATTTCGTTTCCTCAGCATTTAAGTTCAGTAAGTTTTAAACATTTAGATAAATCTAAAGCAGTTATTTCGTTATATGAGCAATTTAATTTTTCTAGATTAATAAAGTCAGAAAGATCTAAGTCTCCATTTAATTTATTCCAATCATTTTTAGCAGTTCAATCTCCCTCATTTCAACCACTTAAATCTAATTCTTTAATTTGAATTCTTTCGGATTGTGGATAATTTTCATTCAGATAATTTTGAGCATTGTTTTCTTTATTTATTATTTTTTTCATTATACTTTGTTGATTTTTTTTAATTTATATTTGTTTTTTAATAATCACTGAAAATCTAATTAATTATTAGTATTTATTAACTAAATTGTCAGAATTACATGTTTATTTTTAATGATTAGAAAATGTTAAAATTATATTGATTATGGCAATATTAGATTTATTTCTAATCTATTTAGAAAATTAGGTTAATAATTGTTTTAGAAAATTTTATATAGGAGTGCTTGATGCAGTTTGATTTATATTTAACAATGTATATAATTATATTCTATCTTTTTTGAAGTGTTTTATAATTTATTAATAATTTATGAAATAAAAAAATCAGATTAATTTCGATAATTGGTAACGTATTCAAAACAAATTTAGCTTCTAATAATTAGTAAAATGTATCTTTTTACTCTTTTTTAATAAAGAAATTTTTAGTATTAGCAGAGATTTTTTTAATTTTATTTGAGTAATTTCAACTAATTTTTGTTAAAAAATATGAAAGTATATAGAATGAGCATATTTCTCTTAAGTAAGTATAGAATATAGTTTGCAAGAGTGAATATTGCGAGTCATAGAGAAATATCAAAATTACTACTAATTGAATAAATTTTTAAGATTATAAAATGTTATTTCGTAACTTACATAAAGTTAGGTTCATTAGAAAGATATTAATATATTAATATAATAAACAAAAAAATTTAAAATTATAATATAATGATAACAGCTCAATTTTGATTAGATAAAAGGTATCCCAAAGAAGTAAGGGAATCAGTAAAAAACTTATATTTGCGAGGCAAAGAATTGACAGGTGAATTAGACCTAAGAGAATTTATTAGTTTAGAGAAGTTAGATTGTTGTTTTAATCAACTTACTAGTTTAAACTTAAATGGTCTTAAAAATTTAGAAGTTCTTTACGCTAATGATAACCTTTTAACTGATTTAAATTATTCAGATTTAGATCCAGGAAAATTAACTGGTTTAATTATTGATAATAATAATCTTTCTCAGCAAAATGTTTCTGTTTTTAAAAACTTTGTTAATCTTGAAGATTTACGAATTGGAAGTGATGATCGAGAAAAAATTAATAAAGGAATTTATAATCGATTTTATGGTTCATTAGAATCATTAAAAGATCTAACTAGATTGCAAGATTTAGGAATTAATAATACTGATATTAACAGTGGAGTTGAATATTTACCAAGTAATGTCTCAGTCATTCGTTATTCTACAACCAGAGTAGGAAATAGATTGAAAGATATAGCTGAGGAATTAAATACTTTTCTTAATCAAAGAATTAGTGAGAATTGAAAATTCTTTCATCATAACTTTACAGAACAAAGCGAGAGAGAATGAAGATATCGAGGTTTTAGTTCTCATGATGTTGAAAAATGGATTAAAGTAGGATTACAACCTGAAGAATGGGAGCTAGCATCTTATCTAAGAGCTAATAATTATAATCCAATATTAGAACTAAATCTAACTGAATTAAGAAAAGAGGATCGAAGTGCTCAGAAGTATTTAGATAGAAAATACTCTGAAAGTGAAAAAAAGTGAGAAAACTGACTAGATATTAGTCGAAGTGGTTTAGTTGGCGGTTTGGTTCTCGAAAATTGAACAAATTTAGAGAGATTAGATTGCTATAATAATAAATTAGCTAACTTAACTATTAATAATTGTATTTCATTGACTAGAATTGAGTGTATTTCTAACATTATAAGTAATTTGACTGTTAATAATTGTCCTGAAATTGCTGTTTTGAGTGTTAAAATTAATAAACTTTCTAATCTAACATTTTTAAACAACTTAAATCATGAAAAATTAGTTATTCTTTATCTTGATAATAACAATTTTGCTCCACAAAATTTGGATATTTTTAGGAATTTTACTAACTTGAAGTTTCTCTATTTAAATGATAATAATTTTTTTGGTAGTTTGCAACCTTTACAAAACTTGACTAAGTTAGAAAGATTAGGTATTTCTGGTAATGAAATAAACGATGGATTAGAATATTTATCGAATAGTTGTAAAGAAATTAGTTGCAGGGGAAAGATGTATGGTGATTTAGTTCTTTATGGAAATAATTTGACTGTTTGACAAGAGGCTCATTCACATTTAATGAAGACTTTTGCTAATCAATCAACAGCAAACTACTATGGTCAGGTTGAACCGGAGGTTTTAACTACTAAACCGAAATATTTAAATGAGAAATTAAGTAGTGATACTATTTCAGTAACTAGTCATGATCTCTTTGATTTAGACTACTCAAAATTTATTCTTCGTGATGGTCGACCTTTTAGCTGAGAAACTCAGTCAGAGTCTAAATTTTTAATTTCTGATAAAATGCCACTTCGTCTTTATGACCTATCACGAGATAAGGTTGAGTTAACAGAAGTTAATAAAGTTACTGATTATATTATTATTTCTTATTGTTGAGGAACAGAGTGAGAAAAGACACCGCAATCATATGGACAAGTTTATCAAACTGATTTAACTAAACTAGGCAGAAAAGCGCTTAATAAAGTAAAAGCCTTTTATCAGAGCCATAAAGAAGCAGGAGTTCCTGCTCATATTTGAATTGATAATTTTTGTATCAATCAAACTGACACTGCTGAAAAAGGAGTTGAAGTTAGGAACCAAAAGCAATATTATAGCAAAGCTGTAGCTACTTTAGTGTCTATTGATTCTAGCATAGGAAAAATAGAAGGAAGAAACGAACTAGAATTCACTAAACATGTTACTCGGGAAATAATGTCTTCACAGTGATTTGAAAGATCTTGAACTTTTCAAGAAGGTTTTTTGTCTAAACAAACAATTTTCATGTTCGATGATTGCTTAGTCGACGGTCGCATATTGTCTCAATCTTGAGGAGCTCTTCAAAATGAGATAGTCAATAGTTATTCACTCTCATTAAATAAGAATTTACGTATTTTCATCACTCCATTAGGTTGAAGTTATGGAAAGAATGAGAAGCAAAAGGTTAACTTAGGTTTAATACAATCTCTTTATTCTGTAAAAGATCGTCAGCAAACAGTGCAAATTGATGGCATTTATTCGATTTTAGGTTTATTACCGTATGGAGAAAAAGTGAAGTCTCAATATAAACCTTCTGGTCAAGTATACAATCAAGAAGATTTAGAAAAGGCTTTATTGGAAATTATGAAAATTGCTGTTCAAGAAGGTAATTATCAAGAGATTTTTGCTTGACAAGGTTCGCGTAGAAATGAGCCAGAATTATGATTAATACCACGGGTTAAAGATAATGGCTCAGTTGACATTAGAAGAGTAATAGATAGCGTTGGATATCAACCAAAAAATATTGAATTAACTTCTAACGGGATTAATTTGATTGGTTTTAAGTTTGTGATAGATTTCATTAGACCAAGAAATGATGATAAGTTATGAGTTCAAGAAAATCAAAAGGTATTTCAGTTAAAAGGGATTGTTGAAAACTTGGATAAGATAAAATCCGGTGATGCTTTGGTAATACCCGAAGAACAAAACGGAGATAAAAAGTTTGCTATTTTGATACCTAATAATGAAAATGATTCAATAGATACAGTAGAATTTAGTATAATACCTTCATCTGATAATGTATATTCATCACTCAAAGTCCAAAAGTTATTTATTGACATTGTTAAAAAAGAAGTGATTTCTGATAAGATAGAGACAGATTACTTCTTAGATTTAAATAAATGAATATAATAATATTCATTGAAAATTTGACAAGCAACTAATTTGTCAATGAGAAAATAATAACTAAAATTTTAATAATTTCATAATTTTCCTAAAATAAGTATTACTAACTATTCTAAATTGAACGTTAGAATTTCATTTGAAAATTTATTAGTGAAGTTTAAATAAACTTTGCATCACTATATTATCAGTAATTAATCATTTCTAAATTTATATTTTGATAAATCTAAGTATATCTTTTTTAGGTTTAACATTTTTATTACTAAATTATAAAATTTAGTTCTGAATTATTGTTTTCCACAATGAGCATTAAAAGAAAAAGTTATTTTATTTATAACTTTTCTTCTTTATTAAAATAGAAAGAATTAACAAAAATAAGTATTATTAAATTCTTTTAGTAAAAGAATTTATTATATTCAAAAAAATAAATATTATGAAAAAGAAGAAGATATTTTTATTATCAAGCTCAGTAATTTTACTACTAGTTTTAATAACAACTTGAATTATAAGTTTTTATAAATCAAAATCGATTGATTCAACAATTGTAAACAATGATTTAAGTGAAATTATTTTTGAATCAAAAAATTTACCAACATCGGTATATGAACAAGAAGAAGTTGAAACTAAAGAGATAATTATTAAAAAATCAGAATTAGAGAAAAATTTTAAAGAATTGTTTGAAACACTTATTGTTAAAATTCAAAATAAACAATCTTATTTTAATCTTTTAGAGAAAATTAAAGATGTTAATGAAGAAGCAATTGAAAATGGTTTAGATTTAAAACCATTAGCATTTGAAATATCTAGTTCTAAAAACTTAGATTTATTACAAAATAAAATAATTGAAGTAATCATTAATAAAGATTATTATCCTAGTAAGTAAAACATATTTGCTGTATAGAAAACAAACATTCATTAATTCAATAGATAATGTTTTTATATTAGTGTAATTTCAGTTGAGTTAATTTGTTCTAAATTTAATATTCTTTATAATTTATATATAATGAAAAAACTGAAAGAATGTTTTATTAATGCTTGATTTAATAATACTTTTTAAGTTAACTGAACTAAGTTTTTTTTAATATTATCTTGAAACCCTTGACGCATTTTATTTCAACTAACTAGTTCGACAAAAATAGGTAATCGAGATTCAGAAAATTCATCCTTAATAATCCCTATCTCTTTTCTCGGAATGTCATTGAAATAACAAAGGTCTAGATCGGAATATGGTTTAGAGGTTCCCTTAACTCTTGATCCATAAGCATAGAATTGATAAGGATATTTGGAAAGAATATCTTTGACAATTTTTAGATGTTTATCTTCTAATTGAATATTATTTTCCATAATTTAATTCCTTTGCTTTGAATTCTTTTAAGTTGTCAATTAAAGATTCTATTTCTTTAATAAAGTCTGGTAAAATTTCGAAAATGTCTTCGAGAATATCAGAATCATAAGAATGAACTGTTTCATTTCTAATAGTTAAAAAATCAAATCAAGCTTCTGGATCCCTAATTAATTCAATCTTAAGAGCTTCTCTAAATGTGTCTTTAGAATAACGAACATCAATTCCGATGCTTTTTAAAACCTTTTGTAAAGTTTTTCAAGCAATTTCATAAGTTATTTCAAATAATTGAACTGCTGATGTTTGATATGTTCTAAATAATTCTCCTTCTGAATATTTAGCACTTTCTAATGTCTTAGATAGAGAGTTTTTCATGCTAATTAGTGGCTTGATATCTAGAGATCCATGAATTAAGTAGTTTTCTACTACTTCTCCTCTAGATTCAATTAATTTTGCAATCTTCTCTCTATTGTTTTTTTTGCTTAAATTATTCATAATTTTTTTAATATCTCGCTTATAAGTTTAATAATATTTATTTTTCATTAATTTTTCAATAAATTTTATAACTTTTAACTTTAGTGTAAGTTTTTTTCAATGGGGATTTTTTTCATTGATTTAAGATCTTTAATAATTAATTTTTGAAAATCTTTTGAGATTCAATTTCAATTCACTAAATCAACTTTAAAAGGTAAATTTGAATTTTCAAAATCCTCTTGGATCATTCCAATAGTAATAATAGGAATATATTCTTTATAGCAAAGATCTAAGTCAGAATAATCTCGTGCAAATCCTTTAGTTCGAGAACCAAAAGCATAAAAATCATAAGGATATTTATTAATAATATTATTAATAATTGTTAAATGATTATTTTTTATTTGAATCATTTTCAACTTCCTTTTCTTCTAACGTTGAAATTAATATATTCAGATCTATTAAAAATTCTTTTGCTGTATTAAAAAACAAATCGTCTAGAATTTCTTTATCATAACAATGAACTGTAATATTTCTCTTTATTAAGTAAGAAATTCATTTTTCAGCATCTTCAATTATTCCAACTCTTAATGATTCACGAAAAACATCTCTTGGAGAATTTACATCAATTCCTTTAATAAAAAGGATTTTCTTCATTAATTTTCAAGATAGTTCATAGCAAATTTCAAAGCCTTGAACAACGCCCATTTTTTCACCCTCATTCTTTGCATTTTTAGAAACTCTTTCTAAAACATCACGAGCTTTAATTAGCGCTGTGTAATCAATATTTTCATAGAAATATCTTTTACTCAAAATTTTATTATTTATGTCTTGATTCATAATTAAATTCCTTTTTAGTTAATAAACTTATTAAGTTTATTATTATGGTTATAGTTAATTTTTATTTGGTTTCAATTTTTTATTTTTCATTCAACATAATTATTAATTAATTTTTGATAATGAAATTGCTTAGTAAAAATAAATTTTCATTAGTTATTTATATAAAACTCATTATTATTGATTTCAACAATATCTTTCTCTATTTTATTATCTTCTTGACTTGGAAAGATCAACTGCAATGACTTTTTCACCGCTTTGTATCAACTAAAAAAATTTAAAGTATTTAAAAAAAGAGTTGTCAATATCTTTAAAAGATAAGCGAAAATCATAAAAGCAAAGATGCCGATGATTAGATAAATTAAATACTTTTGGAAGTTAGAATAATCTGTGAATTTGCTGAAGAGAAATGCAGTATTTAAAGTTTCAATATGATTTTCATCAATACTTATTAAGGGAAATTTATTCAACTCTTTTATCAAATAAGACCCATTGAGAGTTTAAAAATAATGTTCCTGTATTACTTAATCTTTCATCTCTATACTTTTTAATCAAATCATTATTTTCTGCTTCTAATTGAATTATTTTTGCAGAAAGGATTTCATTACTATTGATTTCTCTTAATAAAACTTTGTTTAGATTGTTTAATTTGTTATTAAGAATTGCAACTTGAATTTTCCTAAATGATAGTAGAAAGTTTTTGTTAACAAACTCTGATTTAAATTCTTCATTTCTATTATTTAATCTAGCATTCTCAGATTTCTTTAAATCAATTTCTCTTCATAATATTTCAGTATTTTAATTTGCTTCTGTTAATTTGTTTCGTAAAGATTCAATATCTAAACCTCTTATATCTTGAATACTTAAATTAGAAATAGTTGCTTCTTCCAAAGCAATTCTTTGTGATTCTTGATATTCAGTCATTTGTTGATTTAAATCAATGATTTCGCTGGAGTATTTATTATTTTCTGTTTGTAAATAATTGACTTCATTCTGTAGGGAAGTCACTAGAGATTTATCTGCGACATTAGAAGAAATTGTTGAATAAAGCATTTTTGTTCTAAATAAAGAAAACACTGATTCGCCATGAATTTCTTTTTCAAAATTGAACTTATCTAGTTCCTTAAAAATTTCTTTAAATCTTTCTTCATTGAATTGGCAATTGACTAGTTTATATAATTCGATTTGAATTTTTTTATTATAGATATAATTCTTTAATTTTTTCTTTAATTCTAAACATTTTTTACTATGATCATCGCTTTGACAGCCAATATAAGTTACAGTATTAGATAAGTATTCAATACCTTCTTTGACATCGGTTGTTCCTAAACATATTCATTCTAGTCTAGTAAGATTTTTAAGTGGTTTTAGAGTTCCTGTCCATTGATTATATTCTCCCTGCTTTATTACAATTGATTAATCCAATATCTAATCATTTCAAATTGATTAAATGAGAGAAAGGAGCTAATGTCGATTCTGGAAAAGAATTGGCTGTTAGTTGTAATCTTTCGAGAGAACTTGAAAAAGATTTAATTGATTTAATGTTGATTTTGATAAAAGGAAGATATATTTCTTTTAGATCAATAAAGTTTTTTAAATTTATAAATTTTCCATTTAGATCTTGAGGAACATTGCTGAAAATTCTTAATAATCCTTCTCTATTACGGCTAATTCTTTCAATCCCCTTTTCTTAATTAGATAAGTTTTATCTAATCATTATTGTGCGTCTGTCACGTGGTTTTCTCCTTTATTTATAAAGAAAATTATTGGAAAAATGTTCGTCTTTTATATCTTGAGAGATTAAAAGAGATAAAAATTATTTAAATCTATTTCCAATAGGTTTTCAGTTTCCATCTAACTACTGCTTGATAAATTGTTTGTTAGATGGAGTTGTTTGATTTTTCGTTAATATATAATTAACCGTGAATATTTTCTCAGCAATCTTGGCAAAACATTATAATATTCATAATGTTTCAATAGAATCTTAGTAAAGACCTTTTTTGATATTACTATAAAGTTCTTCACGTTCTGAACATTGTTTTAGCATTGCACCTCTTTCCCCCTTTCAATTTTTTATTAAGAGATATTTTAATTAATTTCTTTATATAAGATTAAATACCAAATATTTTCTAAAATATAGAATAATATAATAAATATAATTAACTAAATAAAGGCCTATATATAATGAATAATAAAATTGATTCAGTTTCTCAGTTAAAAGCGGAGAACAAAATTTTAAAAGTAAAATTGGAAGAAATTAATAAAACAACTCCAGTTTTAATTTACGATAAAAATGCAACAGTTTGAGAGTTTGCAAAGAAAGTATTATTTACTAAATACTTTTTAATAACATCAATTTATTACTTTTTTTTAAAAGCAGTAATTTCATCTTTCTTTACAGTTTTTATTTGAGAATATTGTAAATTGGAAGTTGGTGTTAGTAATTTAAAATCTGCTTTCTTCCTGCTTTTATCTAAACTTTTTTCTAAAAGCTAAATATTTAGTTAATCTCTTCTTTATTAGAATTAGATTCTTTTTCAGCACGAGCTTTTTTAATTGATTCAATTCTTTCGTTGACTTCGTCTAAAGTTTTGTATTGGATATTTTCATTAATTATAGTTGAATCTTCGTTGACTGCTTTGTTTTCTTTAGAATTATCTATAGTTTCTTTTACAGAAGAATTTTCAGCGATTTTTCTTTCAACAATTACTATTCTTTCCTTTGGATTTTTAAAGAGGTTATAAATACTCATTGTTAGTGCGATGATTGCTGTTGTGTTAAAAATTGTTTGTTTGTTCATAATTTGTTTATTTTCTTTTTTCTTTTGTGTGTGCGTTTTAAGCTTCTCGGATTTTAACTCGAAGGTTCACACCGAACCTATTAATGAATATTAAATGATTAATTTAGCTTTCTTTATAATATTTATTAAGGTTCTTATTTGAATTTTTAGATTGTAACATTGATTTGATTTTTAAATCTTCAATGGCAATCAAATCGTTTTTATTAATTAATTCTTTCGATAGTTTGCGAAGGAAGTCTTTTCTTTGATTAACAACTTTTTCATAAGCGCTAGATAAGACCTTAATTGCTTTGTTTCTGCGATTACTTCCTTTAATTCTTCTTGAAACGATTTGATGATTTAACTCTAACTTTTTCTCTGATTGTTTGGGATATCTAGGATTAGTTATTAATTGACTATTGCTATTTGCTAAGAAATACTTAATTCCAAGATCAATTCCAATTTCTTGATTAGTTTTAGATAGAATGTTTTCTCAACTTCAACTAAAAAACAAGCGTAATATTTATGATTTTTCTTAATAATTAAGCAAGTATTAATTTTACCTTCAATTTCTCTACTTAATCTAATATTAACTTTTCCTATTTTCGAAAGAGTTAATATATTGTTTTCAAATTTAAATCAATTTGCGCAATAAGTATAGATAAAGGAGTTATAAATTTGATTCATTTAGAAATAGAATTTTTGCATTTTTCATTTTCTTGATCAATCTTATTTTGTTGATCTTTGTTTGGATAAAATCGAAATTTAAATGTCTTCAACATAATAAATTAAGTCTTTCAAAATATGTTTTTAATTATTATTTCAACAATTTCAATCAACTTCTTAAGTAGATAAATATAAAAGAACTTAATAAAGAATTTTTTTGTTATTAACTCTTCAGAAATAAATTTTTTAGATTCATTAACATCATTCTTTAAACAAGATACTCATTTTAAAACTTTGTTAGATAGCATAAAGAGTATCTCTTAGAAATTATGCTTTAGCCGAAAGTTAATTTTATTTATGATTTGCTTAATTAGTCTGATTCTCATCTTTTGATTACAACGCGATTTATTATCAATGAGATCGAGAACAATTTGTTGGATCTCATCGCTATTAAAATCAATTGTTTTAACTTTATCTGATTTGATAAGATTATTCATTATAAGTCTTTGCTTTCATGAATAATTCGCCAAATGTTTCATTAAAACTTTCAGTTGTATTTTCAAAGATTGCTTTTGCAGTTAATTGATCGCTATCTGATTCTAATAATTCTGATTTTTTAATAAGTTTGTTAAGTTGAACTTTGTAAAAGTCGAAAGAATTGCTTCCTTCAAATATTTCATTTTTCATTTTCTATATAATTCCTTTAAAATTAGGGAAAAATCAATAGAAATAACTAAAATTTATATAAGTTAATTTCGTATTGACTTTCACACTCTACTTAAAAAATTCGTCAAAATTTGTTATTTAGGTAGAGTTGTTGATTTGATATTTTTTTAATTTAGAATTACTCAATTTTTTATTATAATTTTTCAGTTTAAAAACAAAACATTGAAAAGGTTTTTTTAAACTGAGTATCAGATATGTTTTTAAAGTCAAAAAAGACTTTAACTATTCGCCATCTTCAAATTGTTCAGCATCAACTATATATCTTCCCTTTATTGTTACAATAAAACGAAAGTTTTTATTTATAATTGATCCACTTATAACTTTAGTTAAAAGTCTTCCATTTTCCATTATTTCAGGAAGCACAATTAATTTTGAATTAATACATTTTACAATTCAAATTTCTTTACCTTTATGAGGACTTAGAGGGCTATAAATAGTGCTTGTACTAACATCGATTACTTTGTCAATAACAATTTTTGTATGTCTTCTAGTTTTATTATCTGATATCAATATGCTTATTTATTTCCTTTCATAACTATATTTACTTTTTATAAATCTTTTATAATATTTTATATATTATTATAACTTTTTAACAAGTAAAACTCTGATAGAATCTATTATATTCATTATAAAAGATTTATAAAAAACACTTTTTTGAAATGATAATAATAAAAAGATATTAAGTAATTGAGAATCAGAAAATAATCTGAGACAAGTTGCTTTTAAAACTAAATGTTTTCTGGAAAGAAGATAACAAATTAAACTTTGAAAATTATAGTGAATATAAGTTTGAAACATTTAAACAATGGGTTAAATTATTATAGATAATTAGGATAATTCAATAGTTAAAGTAGTTAAATATTCATTTTTTCATGAAGCGTTGTTTTTACACTAACGGTGAAAAACAACGGGCGGAATCTTGTTTGAACAAACGAGGACTTGTTAGGCTGAGTGTAGTGAGTGAAAAAATGAAACAGGACGATAAGTTTCTAATGGCCATTGGGCCATTATGCTTGGAAGATTAAATATTAATTCTTTTCTTTATAGAACTTTCTTTTCTTAGAAATGTTTACCAATATAACTGTAAAAGATATTTAAGGAAAGAAGCAACAATGTTGGAAAAATTAAATACTATAGAAGGAAGAGATGTATATCCTTTAGAAATAGTTTTTAACTGAATAGATATAAATAATAATTATCATTCAAGTAAAATTGAAGAATTAATTATTGATCCTTTAGTTAAAATAAAACATCCTGATGTTATAAACGATATGATTTATCAGTTTGCTTCTCAATTAAACGGCAAAGAAGAAATTATGGAACAACTTCCTAAAAGTGGAAGAAAACCTAAACAAGGATTCTGTTTCTTCCATTATGTTCCATTTTTTATTGAAGATAAAGCTTACAAATTGGTATGACTTTTAGAAAAAAATAGAAAAAATTATATAGGAGTAGTAAATTGTTACAGGAGATCAAAATATGACAAAAAATAACATTAATAATGAAGAAAAATTAAACCATTATAATCAAGTTTTCTCAGATTTAAGAGATTATTGTTCAGACGATGATAAAGATGATCTATTTACTAATTATGGTTTACATCCCAATTCCAATTCTTCTGATAAAGCCAAATATCAACTTTGTAAAGATATTCTTCATTTCAAAGGAAAACATAAACTATCTAATGAAAAAATATCTCAATTTTTAAACATTAATGAAGATAAAGTTATAGATATCATTTATAGCCACTATGATAAATTTACTTATGAAGAATTAACTAAATATGCAGAAAAATTAGCTGAGTCTGTTGGTGCTAAATTTAATATAATCCATACTAATACTTTTATAATGAATAATAATTATTAATTTAAAAATAGTAGAAATTTTAATAATTCATTGCAATTATAGTTTATTAAACATGGAAAATAATTACGATCGAATCTTCAATAATTTAGATAAAGAAATTATAAGAAAAATGGAAGATCCTAATTATGAAGTTACATATCATCTTCCTCCTAATTCTTCAGAAATCGAAAAAGTGAAATATCAACTTTGTCAGGATATTTTAAAATTTAAAAGAACACATAATTTCAGTAAAGAAGAAATCTCTAAAAGATTGAACATTAATACTATTAAAGTAGGAGAAATTCTTCACTTTCATATTTATAAATTTAATTTAGAAGAGTTAATTAATTATGCTGAAAATTAGCTAAATTTGTGAAAAACTTGTCATTCAAAATTCAAATATTTTCATTCATTATAGTGTGGCTATCAATTAGGAAGTAGTTCTAAGAGTAATTACATATTATAATTAAGGATTATTTAGATAACTCTTTGTGATTGTTATCAAAATTAAATATGAATAAAAATATTAGAATTATCCATCCCGGTGAGGTTTTAAGAGAAGACTTTTTAATTCCTAATGAGATTACTAATGAACAATTAGCGAAATCTTTAAATGTTGAATTAGAAATTATTAATCTTCTTTATAAAAAAGATTTATTTAAGTATTGATTTAGCTTGTCGTTTAGCCGCTTATCTTGAGATGTCTGTTGACTTTTATTGGATTACAAGAAGCCTATGAAATTGATTTGATAGTATAATATTATTTTTCATTTACAATTGAAATTTGCTTCTTATCTAGATTTCAAGCATGTTATTAAATAAAAAAAATACTTACTCACTAGTTTTAAAAGGTGAAGTTATTCCAAATTTCCTTAAAAAGACTTTATTGATAAAAGATTACTAAATGGGAAAAACTTAAATGAATAATGAAATAATAGATGCTAATGAATGATTAGAACAATGATATCCGAAAGATGGAATTTGTCAATTAGAAAAAAACAAGGACTACTTTGGAAAGGAGCAAAATAATCATAACTATCAAAAAACTCGAAAAGAAATTATCATTTTAGACATTAGTTATCAAAATCTTCAAGGTTCTTTAGAATTAACAGGTTTTTCTAATTTGCAAGAATTTAATTGCTGAGATAATCAGCTAATCGAATTAAATTTAATTAGTTGTGAAAAATTAGTGAAAGTTGAGTGCGGAAATAATCGATTGACTATTTTGAATTTACCATTAAATAATCGAATAAAATCCTTACAGGCTTTCAATAATCAATTAACAGATTTTCCGATAAACATTAATTCTCAAACTATTACTGAATTAAGTTTTGGAAACAATAATTTTCGTTCTAATTTAGAAGTGTTTAGTAATTTGATAAATCTAGAAAAATTGTGAATAGGAAGTAATAATTTTGTAGGTTCTTTAATTGCTTTTGCTAATTTAGATAAGCTAGATTTGCTTGATATTCATAGCAATGATCAAATTGATTCTGACTTGGAATATTTAAATGATAGTATTTCACAATTTATATATTGGGGAACTAAATTGCAAAATAGCAAAGAATTAGAACCTTATGATGGTAATTATCAGCTCTGAAAAAGAAGCGAATTACAAAAAAAACTTGAAGAAGCGCAAGCAAAAGTTAATCTTCTACAAATTCTACAAAAAGAACAAGTAAAGAAAAAAAATAGAAATTTAGAAATTAATATTAAAGACAAAGATCTAAAGTACTTTGTGGAAAATGGATTTAAAAGAAACGATTGCCTTATTTTTGAAGGTTTTAAGAAATTAGAATCTATTGAAATTGACAAGAGTATAATTAAAGGAATAAGAGAAATAATACTTATTGATTTACCTAGTTTAAAATTTATAAAATTAGATTTGAAATTTGGAGATAGCAGTGAGATTGATTTAGACAGTATAGAGATTAACAATTTACCAAAATTAGAAGTTTTTTTAGCTAATCATTGCAATTTAAAGAAGATAAAAATTAATGATTGTCATGAGATTAATGATTTTAGAGTAGGTAATAATTTACTTAAAGAATTAGGTTTTTTGGAATCATTGTCAAAAAGTAAATTAAAAATTTTGAGTGTTCATAGTAATAATTTTTCTGGAGAAAGTATATCTGTTTTTAATGGATTTACAGAATTAAGACAATTATTTCTTGATAATGCTGATGGAAAAAGACGTAATACTTTTTATGGTTCATTGAATGACTTGAAAAGCCTTGCTAACTTAGAATGTTTAAATATAAGTCATACTCATATTGAGATTAATGATGGCTGAAAATTGCTTTCGAATAATAAAGTGGATGAGTTTTGTTGTTCTCGTGATCAAAGGGAAGAACTTGAAAAATGAACAGAGGAAGTGAAAGAAGATTTAGATGAGTTTGGGAAACGACTTGTTAAAGAAATTACTAATAATGAAGGAGAAGTTGTTAAATTTTGATATGACTTTAAATTTGAAGAAAGTAATGGCTGGGAATTTCTTCACTCTGATTTTGCTGGAGAATCTGGAAAAGAATTACGGAAAAAATGAGAGAGTTTTAATTTCAATTTTTTAGGAACTAAAACATGAATTAAATCTGGACTAGATGTGAATAAGCCAGAATTTGCTAGGTATTTAGAAGACAAAAAGATAAATAAAGAGTTTTGAAAGTCTCCATTTAATGAAAAAGAAAAGATTGAAATTCAGTGAAAATATAATATTCAAGATTTTTTGAAATGAAGAGGGCGAAAAGCTCAAGAATGATTAGATAAAGAGTATCCAGAAAACGGTTGCTGTCTAGGAGAGTACGATAAAAATAATCAAGGAAAAAAGAGAGAAGAGATTGCTGAACTAGATATTAGCGGAAACGAATTAAATGGAGATTTAAGTTTAAAAGGTTTCTTGCAATTGAAATATTTAACTTTTAGAAATAACTATATAACAAAAATTGACCTTAGCAAGTGTTCAGAACTGGTGTTTATTGATTGTAGAGGAAATAAATTAATAAATTTAAATGTTGGAGAGGGTTCAAAATTAAGAGAGTTTTATGGCTCCGATAATAAGTTTAATAATTTTAAAAATATCATTAAAAATATAAATCCTGGAAGTTTAACTTATTTTAATGTGAATAATAATGATTCAAATGAAGATATAGAAATTTTTAATAATTTCATTAATTTGGAAATTTTATATATTGGAAATCACAAGAATGATGAGAATAAAAATTTTGTTGGCTCTCTTGAAAGCTTAAGTTGCTTGGAAAATTTGATTGAAATTGATATCTATAATAGCAACGTTGATCTAGAAAAATTCTTTTTAAAAAATGAAGAAGATGGATTTGAAAAATTGGAAAAAATTTACTGTAATATTGATAAAATAAAAAACATTATATCAAAAAAGTATTACAATGAATCAGAAAAGTTTTACGATGTAAAAGTGTGAAGATACAAAAGGCTTGAAGAATTTGATGTTGACAAGATAGTCAAACTACCAATTCTTTCAGATGATAAAATTAGGTATACTATAAATAGAATCAATGAAAATTACAAAATTGAAAAAGTGATGTATGAAGATAAAAATGTTGCTATTTACCCATTAGAAACAAAGTTTAATTGATTAATTAGAGAAAAATTATCTCCAAGTAAATTACCACTTAGACTTTGTGAAATAATTAATGAACGAAGTGATCAAGGAGAGATTTCGGATATAGTTAGAATAAAAAAGAGAACTGAATGTGATAATGTAAAACAGTATGCAATTTTATCCTATTCATGAGGTGGTGGAGCAGATGAAAGTATAAAATGAAGTCCAGAAAGCGCTCAAGGTAGATTAAGCGAAGGAGGAAAAAAAACTTTAAAAAAATCAATCAAATCTTTGAAAATTATTAATGAATTTTACAGTGCTTTGAAAGGAAATGAGATAAGACATTTTTGGATGGATCAGTTATGTGTTGATCAAAATAATGTTATGGAAAAAGGTCATGAAATTCCTAAAATGAGAGAGTACTACAGTAATGCTGCTGTAACTCTTATTCCGATCAACACGAGTATTGATGAAGATTTAATAAGAGAATTGAGCAGGTCTTTTGAAACAAGAGAAGGTGATTTTATTTATCCTAATAAGATAATTAAAAATTCTCTTCCTTTATTAGAAAAAATAATTGGTTCGGAGTGATTTTCTCGTTCGTGAACATTTCAAGAAGGATTCTTATCCAAGCAAACCATTTTCATGTTCGATAATTTTTTGATAGATGGAAGATTTATTGCTTTAATTTGAAAATTAAGGCAAGTTTCAGGAGTGTATTATGATGAATGTAAATTTATAAAAGATTTGTGTGGAGAAAAAATTGCTACTCCAGTTGGTTGAGTGTATTATTATAGCGAAAATAGGAAAGGGTATATTGAAGAACATTATAATCTTAGGGACAAAGTTTCTTTAAAGCTAAATGAAGCGCTATGAGCTGTAAAAAGAAGAGGTAGAAGTATTGCTTTAGATGGTATTTATTCTGTAATTGGTTTATTGCCTTATGGAGAGAAAATAGAAGTTGATTATAAAAGAAAGCCTGAATCGGTTTTAAGGGATGTAATGATAATTGCAACGAGAAACAATCATGGAGAGCCTTTAGCTTGACATGGTTTAAGCAGTAATACTCCTGGATTATGTTTGATTCCACAAATTGATGTTATTAGTGGATCAAGCAGTATAACTGGGGTTATAAATGTTAACTATAAGCCGAGAGAAATTAAAAAATGCTTCAATTTTATATCTAATGAAGGTGCTAAAATAAATGCTAACGAATATATTATATCTTCAGTTGAAAAAGGCAGCGGTGTTTATAATTTAGAAAGAGAAGAGACTGTAGAAGGTGGACTTTGACTTAGAAAAGTTTGAGTTTTAATCAATGATAATGAAGAAAAATTAACTTTATCAGGAACAATGAATGGAATTGAATCATTGGGAAGAGGAAGAGTATTAATAATTCCAGATAATAAAGAGTGAAATAGCAGTTTACCTTTTTGCATTTTAGCTTTAAAAATTAAAGACACCTTAGAAGAAAAAAAAACAATCTATCATAGAATAGATTTATTAAGAATAGAAGAAGGATTTGATAAATTAATTAAAATTAAAAGTGAAGAATTTTTAGTAGGATTTGATAATAATGCAAAATATTATAATTATCGGGAGCAAGTAGAAATATTAAATTAAATAGATTGAAAGAAAATTAATTAATTACGATGGTGAACAAGATTAGCATAAGAGTTAGTTAAAAATATCAAATTAAATGCTCAATCAGAACAATTAAATAATTTATACTAGATTATCATGATTTTAATTGAGAAAATCATATAGAAAACAATAGTGAAAAATTGTCTCTTTTACAATTTTCATAATAATCAAGTATTAGAAATTAATGAATTAGACAATTTTTAATTATTCGATTCTCTCTTACGTCTGAGGAGAGTTATCTGATAAGAAAAATCTAAAAACTTGGGACTATACTTGTCAAAATAAAGATTGTTCGATTTAAAAGAAACAATTAGGGATGATAAAGAGTGTAATGTTATGGCACTACTAAGTTAAGTGTTTAAAGTCATGTGAAAAGTTCTCGTTTCCTTAGAATTCATTAATAAAGGTTTATCTGAAGAAAACGAAATTAATTATCTGTGGATGAATCAAATGTGCGTTAATCAGTTTGACAATGAAGGACAATTTCAGGAAATAGGTAATGGAGTAAATAAAACAGATGAAGTTGAATTCTCTAAACGTCTTATAAAAATTACAGCTAAATCTGACTGATTTACTCGTAATTGAACTTTCCAAGAAGGTCTCCTTTCCGAACAAAACATTTTCATGTTTGATGATTATTTAGTTGATGGCAGATTTTATCTCAATATTTAGTTACAAATTAACTTTATCTCATTGATTTTGTTGAAAAAGTTTTCATATTATATAAAGAGGAAATCCAAAGCCTCCCATTAATATTCAAAAAACGCTTCAAAGAATACTAAATTTAGGACGATATAATTCAATGCAAATACGACATGTTCTTCTTCCTTCTGAATAATTTCCGCACATTCCACAAATCATTTCTTCTTTTCTATCGATATACATAAGCTTTTAAAATTTCCTATTCTTATTTCTCTAAATATTGATTAAATTAAAGAAATAAATATTTTATTTCATTTTAATGTTATATTATTTTAATGATAAGTTTTTTATATTAATATTCAACTGTTATTATTAAGGGATTTTTGGAAATTATTATTTTAAATAAAACGCATTAATTGAAAAATTAAACTTAATTATAATTTTTTTAAATTAGATTTCTTAATTCTCGATAATTGCTGTTGAAAATTCTTCTTTATTTAATTTCATCTCGGATAATTTAAGTTTTAATCGTTCTTCGACTTTCGCTTCAAGATCCCTTTCATGCCACTCTTGAGAATTTTTTAAAGCATCCAAAAACCCTTCTCTTTCGATTTCAAATTCTTCTTCTAATTTTCTTAATTTTTCTTGAAAATCTATTAATTGTTGATCGTTTAGTTTTTGTTTATAATATTTAAAAGATTGACTATTTTCAATTATTTGAATAATATAATTAACCTTTTCTAAATTATCGATTCCCCTTTGATTTATATTGCTAATTAATATTTTTTTTATTTCGTTAACTTCCTCTATTTTCTCATCAAATAAAGGATGGTCAATTATCTTAAAATCTTTATTATAATAATCAAAATCTAATCAATTTTCATATACATTGTCTAGACCATTACGTAAACCTATATTATTTTCAACACATCTACGAGCAGAACATAGCCATTCAGGAGACTTGTCAATATTGATTTTAAAAGTAAAATTAGGATCTATTTTGAATCCTATTTGAAAAAGTAATTGATTAATATCACAAATTTCAGTTGTAATTATTTTTACGCAATTTACTGGAGTATCAATCTGACCAAAACTTCCAATATTTTCTATTAATTCTTCTTCTTTTCAATAAACTTTCAAGTCTCTCACTTCCATTTTTAAGAAAGGTTTTCTTCTAAGTTCTTTATCAATTTCTGCTTTATTCAATTTAAACGATAGGTATGTCATAATGTTTTTATTTATTTAATCAATTTCTGTTTTTCATCTAATTCTTGTAAGCAAGATGATAAGAAGGTGGAGATTCTTCAGTATAAGTTTGGTAATCAAAAGTTACTTCCTCTTTTGCTTTCTGTTTTTGATGATAGAAAGAAAAATGATTATAACCGTTTCCATACTGCTCACTTCATCCATAGCAACTACCTCAAATTGTTTCTTTATCATTTTTTTTACCAAAAAGACTTGTTTCAATTCAAGGGCTTTGTGAATTTTCAGAAGTTGATTGAATTCTAGATCCTAAAATATTATCGCTGTTTATATCTTCAATTACATAGATATAATTACGACAATATCCTTTAGAGTTTAAGAAATGGTTTCAACAATAACCTTCAAAAAGACAAAATTTGTCAATAGTTTCAACTCCTCATTTATTACCCTTGATATTTGCTGAACTAGAATTTTCATTTGCATAATCAGTATATCCACCAACAATTGAATAAAAGGGACCAATATCTGACTTATAAGCATTAGCTCTACCATATCCTAGTAAATGTTCGTCACTTCAATTATAACCATGAGCCAATTCAATTTTTTGAGTTGTTTTTCGACCAATATCTCTTTTTGTCATTGATGTTTTCTTACTTCTAATGTCGGAAACATCATAAGAAAAACCAACAATTTTTAAACTTTTATTTTCCATTTTTTTATTTATTTCTGAAATAATTTTGTAAGCATTTAAACGCTTTACAATGAATATTTTAATTATTTTTAAACTGAATTAGTATTTAAAACATAGAAAAAATGAGAATTTGAACTAATTAGCAATTCTTTTTAAACTTAATTATATCACTTTCATATAAAAAGACATTGAAAGTAAAATATTTAATATTATTATTAAATTGAAATTTTTTATAATATATTGATATAATTTTTTAGTATTACATTAAAGATTTCTAATCTTTAATAATAAATTTTAAATAACTAAAATCCATCGCTTTCGTAAAAAAGCCTTTATAATGTTGATATTTTTTCTTATAATACTCTCCTAATTCTCTTTCTTCAGCTACTTGAAAAGGATTTATATAATTTAAGGGATAAATATTAGCACAACTAGGATCAATTTCTTTCATATTTGGATTTCGATGATTTTTTATATAGAATTGATGAGATCTTTGTACAATTTCATTTTGACTTAATTTAGATAACCCTAATTCTATTTCGCCATTTAAACCAGCTAAGCCACTGTGTCTAATTTTATCACATGCTTGACAATTTAGTCTGAAATTATCCAAATTATTATTAGAACCATCTCCATCAATATGGTCAACAGAAAGCCATTTACTTAATCTAATCCCACAAAAAGAACAAGTTCAATTGTCTCTTTTTAGAATTATTTGCCGTAAATCTTTTCATTCTTTGCTATCAGTTCTTAAAGTTCTGTTATATCAAAATTTAGGATTTGAGTATGATAGTTCTAACTCGTATTTTTTACTCATTTTTAATATTTTTCTTTAATTAGTTTTTATGAATGAACAAATTTATTATTAGATTTATAGTTTATAAATTATCTTGAGAAAATTTTGTAATATCAACTATTTTATTACAAATTTTTTCAGAAAAATATTGATCATGTGAAACTGTCAAAATTGGTCCCTGAAAACTACTTAATCAATTTTCTATTTTTTCCAGACTGTGTAAGTCAATATGATTAGTCGGTTCATCTAGAACTAAGATGTCAGGATTGTTTCAAATTATTTTAATCAATTGAGCTTTTCGCTGGCAACCAATGCTTAGATCTGACATATTTAAAATTAATTCTTGAGGATGAAAAATTCCAGAGTCGATTAATTTATTTTTTATTTCATCTTCTGACATTTCATATTCTATTGCAGAACTTAAAAATTGAACTATATTTTTCTTTAGATTTAATTCTTCTTGCTCTTGATCCAAAAATCCTATTTTTATTCGTTCTTGTAAAAATTCAACATCTCCACTTTCTTTTTCTGATAATCCCAAAATTATTTTTAATAAAGTAGATTTTCCGATTCCGTTTTTACCTTTAATTAAAATTTTATCGTCTGAATTTATCTCAAAAGATAAATTTTTAAATAGATATTTATCATTTATTTTTTTGCTTAATTTTTTGACTTTTATTCTAATATTTTTAGAATTTTCTTTATAAAGAAAATCAACATCAAATTTACGCCTATATGATTTCAAAGGAATTTTTACTAGACTATCTTCTATGATATCTTTTTTATTCTTTAGTTGATTTGCTATTCTTTTTTGGCTCTTCTTAAACCTATTTCCTCTGTGACCAAATCCCATTTTGTCTTCATTTTTCACTTTTGGCTTGTAATTTTCATTGACAAAATGAGACTTTTCAATTTTTTTATTGATTATTTTCAATTCTTTCTCTTGAACTTCTCTTAATTGTTTTGCCCTCTGGTACTCTCTTTCCTTTTCTTTCAAATAATTTTGATAATTTCCACGAAAATGAATCATTTTTTTTGTTTCAGGACATATTTCGTGTATATTGTTTGCTACTTTGTTTATTAATTTTCTATCGTGAGTAACTAAAATAATAATCCCTTTATAAGCATTCAAAAAGTTTTCTAGTCATTCTTTTCCTTGTTCATCAAGATGATTAGTAGGTTCATCAAGAAGCAAAATATCTGGGTTTTGACAACGCAAAGAAATGAGGTTTATTTTTGTCTTTTGTCCTCCGCTTAAGTCTCCAAAATTTTGATTTAATATTTTTTGATCTAGGTTAAGTTGAAATATATATTTATTGATTTCAAATCATCCACATGCATTGGCATTTTTAAAAAATTCATCTTCAGAAATTTCTTTGTTGTTTTTTTTAGAGTATAAATCTGAAAGATATGAGTTTTTTAATTGAATTATTAAGTGTTCGATTACTTTTCTTTCAGAAAATTCTGAAAAAATCTGTGGCAAATAACCAATTGTTCCGTTAAAATTTACATTTTCTTCAAAAAAATGTTTGTTGTTTATGGTTTTCAGTAAGGTTGTTTTTCCTATTCCATTTTCTCCAACTATCACTATTTTGTCACCGGAGAATGCTTTTAAATCAATTCCACTAAAAATTAATTTTGTTCCTTTTTTAATTGTTAAGTTTTTTATTTCTAATCTTATTTTTTTATTCGTCATCTTTTATTAGAAACAGAGTTTCTATTTGTATTAAATTATTAAAGTTTAATTATTTATTCTGTATTTCAAGAATAAGAACTATTTAATTGTTATATTGCTTGATAACATACCTGATTGAATAGTTGTGATGAATTTTTACATTTTAGATCTAAAGTGATTATTTTTTGTGAAGAAAAGATAAATAATGTTAATATTTTCTCTATGCTGTTTTTTGATAATTATAAGTGATTATTGAATTTTCAATTGATTAATATTTCAGATTCCAAATTGTTTAATTTTTTCATAACAATGTTTTTTTGTCTTATATTTTTTAAATGTAATCAAAAGAAAATTTTTTGAGATATCTTTAATTATAATTATTTTGTGATTTATCTGTATTTTTATAAAGTTTTATTGCAAACGTATTAACTTGGTTTAGTGGATTTTTTTCATCTTGCATTCTTGTAAAAGCTAATATTTTCATTAATCAAGTTTTATTTTAGTAATTTGATGAGAAATTTGTCTAGCTAAAAAAAGTAAAAATTCTTGAAAGATTTTTATCTATTATTAGTAACAACATAAAAAAGAAGGCCAAAAAATTTTTTTTACTCATTCCATTCGCTCAAAAATCTTTTATTTCCTCCCCCTCCATTTTCCTATTTTTCCCAGTTTTTCAAGTTTCCCAAACTCCTTTTCTTAATCAATTTAATCCACTTATAAAAACTTTTTCCAATCTTTCTCATAATTCGAAAGATTTTTCAATCCTAAAAGTTTTTATAAATCATTTCTCATGAAAATAGAATAAGTTAATTAAACTTACATACTCACCTTTACTAGCATTCTACCCTCTTTTATTTCTTTTAATTCAATTAAAACATTATCTTCTATAATATTATGGCACATATAATTTATTTACATCTCAATTTGATGCTATTCATATAATGAAATTAAATTTTCCAAATCAATGCTCTCCAAGGTTTCTTTAGATAGATTTCTTAATCTAACCTTTATATGATTTATTAATTCATAATGTTTTAGTAAGAGCACTTTATCCATTCATCTTTTTGCTTCATGGTGGTCAAACTACCTTTTTTCCCACTCATCTTGTGGAAAAATACATCATCTCGAAATCAGCGTTTGTAAGTCATTCTTTAGCTTTAAAATAAGGCTTTCTTACTTCATTTAGTAAAAATTAAATCTTTTTCTTCTAACTTGTTTATTTTTCTTTAAACAGTTTATTCTCATTTTCTCTTTTAAGGATTCATTTTCATTATTTCCTCAAGCATGAGAAAGGACTGCATATCTTTTAATATTGATAATTTTTTGATTTTGATGAAAACATCCAAGATTTTTATTATATAAAATAAATGATAAATATAATTGAAAGGATATTAAAAAATTATGAAAAGAAAAAATTTAATTAGAACCCTGAATGAATTTAATCCATTAAGAAGAAGCATTTTAGATGATCTGATTTTCCCTTTTGAAAATACATTTTTACCTGAAATTAACAGAAATCTAATGCTTAATAGTTTTAATAGTGAACTTAAAGAAGATAATTCTAACTATTACGTAAAAGCAGAATTACCAGGCTTTGAAAAAGAAAATATTGATATAAATATTGATAACAATAAAATTTCAATTCATGCTGAGAAAAAGGAAGAAATCGAAGAAGACAACTTTAGATATGAATTCTCTGAGATTAACTATGGTTCATTTTCTCGAACTTTTTCATTCTCAACTCCAGTTAATTCGGAAAACGTGAAAGCTTCCTTCAAAAATGGAATTCTTCACCTAGTTATCCCTAAATTGATTAGTAGTGAAAAAACTTCAAAAATTAATATAGAATAAGTGAATTCAATTATTTAATCAGATCTAGTTCAGTTTTAGGTTCAGACCTAACTCTGTTCTAAATAAGTTTAAACCTCTCTTATCATTTAATATGAAAAACCATTATCCTCATTTAGAAGTGCAAGGTATCAAAGAAAAAAAAGTACTAAAAGTTATTCGTTCATTACCTCGAGAATTATTCGTCTCCCAAGAATTAAAAGAAATAGCATATATAGACTCAGCTTTGCCAATTTGCTGCAAACAAACTATTTCTCAACCTTTCATCGTTGCCTACATGACAGAAAAATTAGAACTAAAACCAAATGATAATGTTCTAGAAATCGGCACTGGCAGTGGTTTTCAAACTGGAGTTTTATCTCAATTAGTTCAAGAAGTTTATACAGTAGAAATTCATAACGAACTTAGTAAACAAGCTCAACAGACATTAAGTAAATTAGGTCTTCAAAGCATTAAATATAAAATCGGCGATGGTAAAAAAGGATGACAAGAATTCGCCCCTTTTGACAAAATTATCGTTACTGCTTTAGCTCAAGAAATCCCCCTTGATCTTATCAATCAACTAAAGATAGGCGGTAAGATGATTCTACCTCTGAAAGTAAGTGAAAATGAAGATTTTTTGTTCTTAATAAATAAACTAGAAAACAACAAATTAGAAAAAAAACAACTTATTCAAATTAGATTTGTAAATTTAGTCTAGAAACATTTTATCACCAATCAAAAATAACATTAAATAATCAATCAATCCTATAATTATTCTTACTCAATGATTCAAATAAAAACAATTATACTCTTATTTCAACAAATCTTGAAAATAGTTATTAATTTTAATAATTATTAAACTATGTAAACATTATTGTTAAAATAATTCTATTATTACTTAAAAAACTTTGTATATTTGTCTAAAACTGGAATAAGAACAACAAAAATTCCTTGAGAAAGAGCATTACTTATCCTTTCATCTTTAATCTTATTAATTCGAAGAAACCCGATAAGGAACGGTCGAGTTATAACAATGAATGTAAGTCTTCTTAAAAAATAAGAGAAAAATGTCAACTTAGGTTCAAAGAAAAGACACCCAATAAATGATAAAAAAACCATAACCATTTCATAAATCACCAATTCTGAAATCGCATACATTTTAAAATCAAACCAACCAATATTTATTTTCATATTTTCATTATTACCATTTCAACCAATTATAATATTTATTTTATTAATTAATCGCAATTTCTAGTAAAGAAAAGATTTTAAGTGTTTAATTAAATAAAAACTAAAGATGGAAAGATTATAAGTATTGGAATTATTATTAGAAGATCTAAACAAATTTGCAGATTTAATCTACTATAATTAAAGAAGTTAACAAATTTCATAAAAATATTGAATTGTTAGAAAAAATAAACTTTTCCCTTATTAATATTAAAAAATAATTGGATTAACAACTAGTATTATTTAGAAAGAAATCTATGCAATAAAAAAGCACAGAAATCTAACTAGATATTATTAATAATTAATCTTCTTTAATCAGACTCTCAAGTTTGTTAATTTGAACTAATTCATTATCAATCTGGAATATTAATTTAGGAATTCTCCTAAATTTTTTAACACTTATTAATTCTCTATTAATAAAACCTGAGTATTTTTTGTTAAAATCTTCAATTATTTTTAAGTTTTCAGAATTACTTTCCATTCCAACAAATATTCTAATTGATTGAAATTTTTTATCAGCTCTACAATAACTTATTGGAAGAAATGGTAATAATCATTGACTAGTTACTTTGTAAACAGCAATTCTTATCTCCCTATCATAAAGAGATTCAATCCTTTTTTGTTGAGTAGTTAATTCTCTATTAAACATAATCTTCTTCTACAAGAGCGTAAGAAATGATTCTGTCATCAATTTGGAAATCATTAAAGTTATTTACAACAATTCCACACTCTTGACCCTTACTAATTTCTTTAATATTATTTTTATCTCTTTGTAAACTACTAATTTTACCAGTAAATATTTTTTCTTCTTTTCTGAAAACATTTACTAAATGGTTACGATTAATATTTCCACTTAAAACTTGACAACCAGCAATATTTCCAACTTGTGAGAAGTAGAAAATCTTTTTGATTTCAGCAACTCCTAAAATCTTTTCTACTTTTTTCTTTTCCCTGAATGATTTTGCAAGTTCTACAAGACCATCTCCAATTTTATAAATTATTGATTCGCTCAATCAATGTATCTTGTTCTCTTTTAAGTCTTTAGTTTTTTGTTGACTAATTCTTACATTAAAAGTTAAAACTGAACTTTGTGTTATTTTTGACAAATTAATAACAGAATCACTTACATCTCCAGCTACTTCAGTGTAGATAGAATTGAAATTAATTTTATCATTTGAATTCTTCTTTACAATATTTTCTAAAGCTTCTAACGAACTTTGTGAATCAGCAATCAAAATTAAATTAATGTTTTTCACATAATCTTCTGATTCTTTATTATTTAAATTAGATGAAGAAGAATCACTATTTGAGAACTTTCTTGAATCAATTTTAGTTGGAATAATTCTTTTAATTTTCTTCACTAAACTTTCATCACTCATAACTAAAAAGTTATCTCCAGGTTCTGATTCAAATCCTAAACCAAAAACTTGAACAATATCTCCAGGATTTGCTTTTGTTAATTCTTTATCTGAAAAATCAACAATTTTCTTTACCCTTCCAGATTCTCCATTAACAAATAAAATATCTCTATTTTTAAGTGATCCATTTTTAACTAGTAAATTATTAACTACGCCTGATTTGTTGCTCGTGTAACTGTCTAAAATGACACCATTTGCAGAAGAACTAAAATCAGCTTTTCAGTCATAAATTTCTGAAAGAAGAAGAATGTTTTCTAAAAGTATATCAGTGTCATCTTTGTTTATAGCGCTTCCTGAAATAACAGTTGTTTCTCCTCCTCATTCTGATGGAGTTAATCCTCTTTCTTGCAATTGGGTTCTTATTTTATCTAAAGTTTTTTCATTATCAAACTCTTTTTTTTTATTATTAATAAAAGCTATTGTTGGAAGTTTATATTTATGAATATGCTCTATTACTTCTAGTGTTTGAGGCATTACTCCATCTTCAGCAGCAATCACTAAAACAATTAGGTCGGTGAAAGATGCTCCTCTTTCTCTCATTTTTAAGAAAACATTATGTCCAGGAGTATCTAAGAATGTTATTTTTTTCCCTTGGAATTCTACAGGATAAATATTAATTTTCTGAGTAATTCCACCTTCTTCTTTCTTTTGGTCCTGAGTTGATCTAACTGTATCAAGAAGAGTTGATTTTCCATGATCAATGTGACCCATCACACTAACTATTGGATTTCTACTTTCTCTTTTCTCACTTTTATTTACATTCAAATAATCGTTAATAATTTCATTTATTCCAACTCTTTCTTTTAAAGCAGTCTTTATTCTTTTCGTCTTACAAAAATCTGTTACTAATTCAAAGTTTATTTTTTGGTTTTTTGTAATTGTATTACCTAATTTTCAAAAGAATGAGATAATCATGCTTGATTGCACTTTAAGTACTTTACTTAGATCATCAATGCCAATTTCTTCAGAATAACAAAAAAGTGTTCCATTTTTTAGTTCTAATGTTTTTTCTAGTTCTTTTTGTAAAAATTCAATTAATTTTTTTTCTTCTTTTTTCATTTATTTTTTTACTTAATTTTTATTATTTGAATTATTGAAAAGATTTTTTCTCATTTCATAATCTTCAAAATTAATGTTACCATTTCAAATAATAACATCATTGTCTTGATCAGAATTTTCAAAACTTTTTATATGAATGTTTGTTCCAAGATATTCTCCAATCTTTTGAATTATCTTTCCTCCTCCATAAAGAGCAAGGGACATTCTATGTTCAGGAATAACAACTTTACAATCATTTTCTTCTTCAACTAAAGAGATTACTTCAACAGGAGAAAGTAAATTAAAGATCATATGTCTTCTGCTTTCACTTCAAGCTACAAGATCAACTCTTTCCCTTTTCATTTCGCCAAGAATTGCTTTTATTCTTATTCCTTTTTTTCCAATACAAGCACCTACAGGATCAATTCTAAAACTATTGCTTTTTACTATTACTTTACTTATTATCCCTGAGATTCTTATTACTTTTTCAATTTCTACTAAACCTTCTTTTATTTCAGGAATTTCCATTTCGAAAATCTTCTTAACAAAATCTTCTCCTTTTCTCGAAAGGATTAATTGTTTTAAATCTGCTTTTTCTTTAACATCAACTAGTAAAAACCTTAAATGTTTTCCTAAGTAATTTTTGTCTTCAAAATTTCATTCTTTTTTGTCTCAATACCCAAGACCTTTTCCTAAATTTATGATGCAGAAGTTATCTTGAATGCTTTGAATATAACCACTAACAATTTCTCCCTTTAAAGGTAAAAAATTATGATATTGTCTTTCTTTTCTTAATTCTAATATTAATTTTTCAATATTTTTTCTAACATCGTATCCGATAAATTTTGGTAAATTTTTTAGATTAATTTCAAAGTAAGCGTTTCCTTCAACAATTTTTTCACTTTCCTGAATTCTAAGATCATCTTTCAAAATTTCGCTTTTGGGATCATTAATTTCTTCAACTATTTTGAATATGCTATATGCTACAAACTTTTTCTCTTTAGGATCAAATATAGCTTGTATTTTTCCAGGATTCTCTTCATTTTTTTGGTAAGCTTGTTCAAAAGATTCAGTTATTATTTCAATAATTCTCTCTGAGTTGATTTCTTCCCTTTTTGCTAGTTGATTTATTAGATCGTAAGTATTTTCGTTGTTTATCAAAATTTCTATTTTATTCCCTTTTTGTTCACTTTTATAATAGAAGAACTGGGCCTTTCTTTCAAATTAAAAATTAAAGTTTCTAATTTTCATAATATTTGCATTATATTTTTCATTTTTTGTGAAAGATAAATTCTAATTAAAACAAAAAGCCTCTTTGAATTAATTTTACATTCAAAGAACTTTTGTTTGTATAGACTAAAACTTTATATTTGATTTAGTTCAATGTTTGTTTCATCAAAGATTTCTCTTCACAATATTTTTTCTTCTAAATACTCTGCTTGCTTTATTGATGGTTTTATTATTGGATTTCTTGGTTGAAAAACAAAACAACAATCTTCATATTGGCTTATCGATAGATCGTAAACATCAATCTTTTTCGCTTCATTAATAATTTCTTGTTTATCTCTTGTAATTAGAGGAGAAACAATTAATTTTGAATTAATAGAACTGTAAATAGTATGCATGCTTTCAATTGTTTGAGAAGCAACTTGCCCTAAAGAATCTCCATTTGCGATCAATTCAATTTTATTCTTGTTCGCAAGTTTTTCTGCGAATCTAAGAAACATTCTTTTTAGAATAATAATTCTATAACTATCAATCTCAATATGACTAATTTCTCTTAGTATGTTTTTTGTATTTACTAAATAAAGATTTCCTTTATGATTGTTAAATTTTTTTAACTTTTTAATTAAAGAAAAAATTTTACTTTTGTCATTTTGCTCATTAACATAAAAATGAAGGAATTCAACCTCTAACCCTCTTTTCATTAAGTTATATGCAGCGACAGAAGAGTCTATTCCTCCACTAAACAAAATTAAAGCTTTTCCAGAAGAACCTATTGGTAAACCTTCTAAGCATTTAACTCTCTTTAGTAAAAATATTGCGAAGTCTTTATAAATTGAAATTTCTATATTTTTTTCATATTCTTCTAAGGAGATATTCAAGTTGAATTTTTTTGCTACTAATCCACCAAACTTTTTTTGCAAGTCAATTGATTTTATTGGAAAACTTTTATCCCTTCTTTTAAATGTTAGTCTAAATTTTGTAAAATCTATTTCCAAAAATTTATCCATGTTTTCGAAGAAAAATTCTATTTCTTTAATTATTCCTTTATTAGATAGATAACCAGTGTAATAACTACTAATTCCAAAAGTATTTTTCAATATACTTTCAATACAATTGCTTTCTTCTATATCTAAATTCTCCGCATCAATAAATAGTTGATCAAAATACCTTTCGATTTTGACTAACTTTAAATTATTCTTTTGAAAAGAATTTTTTAGATTATCTACTAATCTATTAATAAATAAAGATCTGTTTTTCTTTTTTAGAAATAATTCACCAAATCTTATTATTAAATATTTTTTCACTTATAGTTTATTATTTTTTATCCTTTGTTTTAGTTTAAAAAGACAATCCGAGATTCTTAAAAAAACCTGAAATTGTTTTTTGTAAGTCACTAATTTTAAATTCGTATGTTTGATCGTTTGTAGATGATAATCCTATGATTACTCTGATAATTATAACACCTATTGTTGCATAAATTATAAACTTTACAATAACTTTTAAAAGATTTATAATCATTTTAAGTCAGCATAATGAAAATAGAAACACAAAGAATGTTCACAATGGAACCTTGGACAAATCAGCTTCATTAATTACAGCCATTTGATCGCTTAAATAAAATCAAAAGTCTGACAAAAGTTTTCAAAGTTTATTTTCGTTATTCATATTATTAACTTTTCCTTACCTTTATTGATTTTTAATAATCTCTAAAGTCTTAAAGTCATAATAAAAAATCTTTAGAGCATTAATATAATTTTAATGTTTATATCATTTCTTTGTGCTATTTTAAAATTAATTATTAATTAATCAATTAAAATAAAATTGAAAATAGAGTTAGCTATTTTTACCTATAGGAATTTAAATTATTAGTTTAAGTAAGATTTATCCAAGTATTTTTTGGTGGAAAGGGATATTATTTATATGTTTAATAATGATAAAAAAAATGAGAAAAAAATAATTAAATGTCATACTTGCCAATTTGTAATTAATCAAACAATCAAAGTTCCAGGTGATGAGGAGAATGGATTAGTTTTTTGCAGAACTTGCGCTCCTGTTATAAATAAAGCTTTAGATTCTAAATTTATCACTTCTATTGAAGAATTCAACAAGGTAAAGTTAGAATCAGAAATTCTAAGAGATGAAAAATCTTTATTAGAAAAAGAAATTGATATATTAAGAAAAAGGATATGCGAGATTGAGAATATTTATAATGAGAAAATTGAAAGAATTCAAGAAGAATATTTTAAGGAAGAATATGAATTAGTTGCCGTTGAAGGCTTTGTTTTTGCCTAATCTTTTAATTCTTTTACTAATTCTCAAACCTCTTCTGTTAAGATATATCATTAGACTTCTAGGTTTTCCTATTCCAATTATTCTACTTATATCAACAACTGATATTTTTTTTGAAAGAAGGAGAAGGATTTCATCTTTTCTTTTATCATAAATTGATTCTTGAATAATTCCTGCTTTTTTACCAATTTTTACTCCTTGCATTTTTTTAGAGGCAAGTGCTTCTTTAGTTCTTAGTGATATGATGTCTCTTTCTAATTCAGCAAGCATTGAGAATATTGTTAACACTATTTTTGTCACCATGTCATTTTGGTTGCTTAAGCTTAGATCTAAGTTTTGTTTAGTAAATATTATTCTTGTTCCATTTTTTAAAATATTATTTACTAAGTTTAAAACTTCTGAGGTTGAGCGACCTAGCCTTGAAATTTCTGTTGATATTAGAACATCACCTTTTGAAAGGCTTAAAAGTTCATCAAACTTTCTATCCTCTGAAGACTTCCTTGAAGAAATTGTTAATTCCACTCACTTGTCAACATTCAAATTTCTAACACGACAATATTCTAAAATTTCCAGTTTTTGATTTGATACTGCTTGATCATCTGAAGAAACTCTAATATATCCAAGGGTTAGTGATTTCTTTTCTGCTTTTTTGCTTGTTTTAGCCATAAATATTATTTTTCCTTTATAAAACGCATTTCCTGACATTCTAATTTTTTTCTCATGTTAAATATATAAACTGTATATAAATTTTTCAAGAAATGCATCATTTAGATTTCATTTTTTTAATGATTCAAAATTAGAAGAATTACAAAAAACCAATTAATATTCTTAATATTCTTTTGCGATACAAATTCTATCTTTATAATTTGTTAATTTTTATTTTATTTAATTTTTTACTTGTCATTCATACAACAATATATTTATAAATGTTACATTTTAATGTGCACTCTTTTAGGTATATAAGTATATTTTATACATTATCTTAAACCGCTCGGTTTGGATGACACTTTATTTTGATAAAAACAACAAAATAACCTCTGTCAATATTGAATAATATTTGTAATAAACCTTGATATAACAAGGTTTTTTAATAAATTAATTTCATAATATAAAAAATACACGATTAATAAAATACTTCTAAATTTTTTAAAACAATTTGATAATAAAGTAGAATAAAAGTCTTATTTTTAAAAGTGTCATTCTTATGGTCAAAATTTCAGTTAAATTTATGAAACTATATATAAAAGCAAAATAAATATTTATCACTTACTTTCACTAAAAAACTTAATTATTATAAATTATAAAAACAAAAAATAAGAAGTGAAATCTAAATAAGCGCCAAGAAGATAATAAATAATATTGATGAGACAATTTATATTCAAATTAAATTTAAATCTCTTCTAGATTAATAATTAAAGCAAAATAGCAATTGAATATTAAAAAAATATTTTAAAAAAAAAATTATAGAACTTATTAACAACAATTACCTTCATAAACAAAATTTTTAAACACAAGAAATGTGAAGTAGTGCAAACTCGTATAATCCAGAAATTTTAAAAGTACTTTTGAAATTATTGTACAAACTCAATAAAGAATTACTTAATCTCTAGATTAAAAAAAGTTTTGTTTATGAAAATTTGCAGTTCAATTAATTCTAATACTTCAATTGTTATTAAAAATAGTAAAAATTTTGACTAATATGCTTATTACCTATACTTTAAATTTTTATTTGACTAAGCAGAAACATATTAAACATCTTTTCTAATTATCAGATTATTATTCTCCAAGTTTAAAAATTGTTCATAAACTTTTTTATTAATAATATCCTTAATATCTTCTTTCCAATCATTAATTGATCCTTTTTCACTTCTGTAGTCAATTATTTTAGCTGAAACAGCATCTCCAACTCCAGTAATAGCTGAAAAGGGAATTAACATCTTTCCATTTTTGAATTTAAAGTTTGTAATGTCAGAATCGTTAAAGTCAATCCCTATCTCAAATTTAAATCCTTTTCTCTTTATTTCCGAAATAACACGAAGAGTAAAAAGTAAATCCTTTTCTTTCATAGTTAACTTTCAATCGCTAAGTTCTTTAGGTGTAAAGTTTTCCCTAATCTTCTTATTAAGTTGTAGATTATTATCGTAAACAGATTTTTTACCTTTATCAGAAAGAGTTCGATAAGCAAGATTTATAAGATCAATATCTTTATCTATTGAATTCTTTCTAAAACCTGTTCTTTCAATAGATTTTTGTTTTTTTTCAGTTAATCTACAAATCAAAGAATTATAAGATTCTTCTAACTCTTCTTGTTCAAAATCAGAGCTAATATTTAACAATTCATAATAACTTTTACTAATTGAGAAAACTTCATCAACAAAATCTTTTAAATCAGGTTCTTCTTTTGCCAGTTTTATTAAAACCTTCGAAATCGAAATAAATTCTTTTCTACTTGCTTTCAAAGTTTCAAGACTATCAATAATCTTATTTAAATGAAAAGGAATTGTCTTCTTAGTATCAAAAGACATTAATCAAATATCATAAACAGTTGCGTGATAAGTTAATAAAATTGAATAAAAAACTTCTGGGAAGTAAACTTTGTAATAAGCAGTTCTCCACGCAGTCATTGTGTAAGCTATGGCATGAGGCTTAGGAAAAATATACTTAATTTTTTCTAAAATTGAAAAATAAATATCTCCTTCTTCACCAGTCAGTTTACTCTTAATTTTATTCTTTATTTCTTCATCAAGTTTTGCCCATTTACCCTTTCGAATAAATTCAGTCGCATCAAAAGAACTCTTTTTGTCAACGCCCTTAGAATCTAGCATGTTTAAAATATCTTCTCTGCAAGCTAACAGTTTATCAAGAGATAGCTTTCTATCTTTATAAATTGATTGTTGATTTTGCAACCAAACATCAGTTCCATGTGAGAACCCTGAAATCTGCACTAATTGAGAAAATTTCGTTGGTCTTATTGGCTCTAAAAGACTTCTCTTTACAAGATCTGTTCCAAACTCAGGAATTCCAAGAGTATCACAATTAGTAAATACTTCCATTACCTTTTTATCATCAAAACGAACGACTTTCTCATCTAAAGGATGATGCCCAGTTTCTGTAAAGAATTTTTGTAAAATTGTCGGTTCATCGTGACCTAAGATATCAAGTTTTAAGAAAATATTAGATAAAAAACTATACTCAAAATGAGTAGTGTTTCACTCTGATTTAGAGTCATCAGCTGGATAATTCAGAGGAGTAAAATCTAAAATATCTAAGTCAGAAGGGACAACTAATAAACCACCAGGATGTTGACCAGTTGTTCTCTTTATTCCCTTTAATTGTTCAATAGCAATATCTTTAACTTCCTTAACATCATCTAGTCTTTTCCCATTTGATAATTCAACACATCACATTCGAAAATTAAAATTTGGATTTAAATTTTTTCTTAATTTTTGATGACCATCTCAGAAATTTTCAGCAGTTTGTTGAGAAAGTTTATTTATTGTTCCTATTCGATAAACATATTGTTCTCCTAATAGCTCTCGAACATGATTATGAGCAATTCTTTGATATTCACCAGAAAAGTTAAGATCTATATCTGGTGTTTTTTCTCCGTTTCAACCAACGAAAGTTTCAAATGGCAATGAATGACCTTCATACCTTAAGATTCCAGTTTTGCAATCAGTACATTCAACTTCTTCTTGAAAATCATAGCAAGATGGACTAGCTTCATCATTATGATTTTCTATTTTTTTATAAGTTTTACACTTTTCACAAACACTATAAAGAGGAAGAGGATTAATATCTGTTATTCCTAGTAAATAAGCAATTAAAGAACATCCAACAGATCCACGAGAACCAACTATACTTCCCTCTTTTTGTGCTTGAGCAACAATCTTTCAAGAAATTCAATAAACAGCAAGATAATCTTTCTTAATAGTTTTTCATTCTCTTTTAACTCTCTCATTTACAAAACTTGGAATGTGATTATTAAACATTTTGTTTAATTTTTCATGACAAGCCTTCATCAATTCAGTTTCATTATCTCTTGAGCTAGGATATCCAATATGCTTCTCAAAAATCTTTACATCAGAAATTTTCTTAAGTATTTTGTCAGGATTTATAAAAACTATTTCTTCTATTAATTTTTCATCTTGTAAGAATTTTCAATTATCAATAATTTCATCCTTACTTCTTAAATGCTGTTCAGGCAAATGATCAAATCCGTCTTCAAGAAATTCAGAAGTAGCATAATAATAAAGACTATGACGAGAACCGTTCATTCCCTCATTAGCAACAATAATTTCTTTTAATTTCTTTTGATTTTTAGTGCAATAATGAACATTGTTTGTAGCAACAACTTTAATTCCAATTTTCTTAGCAGCTTTTATTATTGAAAATAATACACTCTTCAGTTCATCTTCATCAATCCTCTGAGTAGCTAAAAAATGAGAGAAACAGTCTAGACCGCGAACTTCTAAATAGTCATAAAATTTCATTTTTTCTTCAACTTTCAAACCTAAATTAAAAGTATTAAAAAGAGAAAATATCTCTCCTTCAAAGTCTCCAGTGGCTCCTATTAAAAGATTTTCTCTATATCTTTCAACATCAGATCTAAATAAGAGAGGAAGCTTAAAAAAATTATCAACATGAGATATTTTTACTAATTTATAAAGATCAGAAAGGCCTTTTTTATTCTTTGGTAATACTACTATTCTGGTTCCTAAACCACGATAGTAAAACTTATCTTGAATTAGAGATTTAAAATCATTTCAATTTAAAAATTCTTTTTCGTTGGCAATTTTTATAATCTTTTCAAAAAGGGTTTTTAGTAATAAACTATCATCAAGAGCCCTATGAGTTTGTTCAACCTTCTTTTTTCCTTGACTACTTAATTTTTCCAAACTGTAAGACTTTTTACCAGGAATTGCTAGTCAAGACAAAGGAAGAGTATCAATAGCAGGATAATTAAATTCTTCTCCAAAAACTTCAATTCAAGACTTATTTAAAAAAGGTAAATCAAATTTTCTTGCATTATGAGAAACTAAAACTTCAACTCCATGATTTTCTCAATCTTCTTTAACTTGCGGTAAGACTTCTGCTAATAGAGGAGCTTGATCTAGTTCTTCTCTATCAATACTAGTTAATTTATAAATGAATTCTGAGACGTTTTTACTGGGCTTTATTAAGTAACTACTTTTACTTAAAATTTCTTTTCCTTTTACAATTACATAACCGAAATCTATTATCTCATCATGAGTAGAAAAAAGTCCCGTTGTTTCAACATCGAAAATACAATAAGTGATTTCATTAATAGACTTTTTAAATATATCTTCGATGTTGTCTTTTAATAAAAGAAAGTCTGGAAAACTTTCTTCAAGCATTTCAAACTCACAACCATAGACTATTTTTAAATCTTTATTTTTACTTCTAGCTTCCCAAAATTCAGGAAATGATTGAACATTATTATGGTCTGTAACAACTAATGCTTTATACTCTTTTTCTTCAGAAATTTTTACATAATCAAGAGGACTACTAATTCCATCAAGTGTACTAAACTTTGTATGAACACTAAACTCTGAAAGTTTTGAGTCATTTAATGATATTTTTCTTTTAAATTCTTCTGAATTAAATTTTTCATTAAAAGATGGAGAAGGAACAATTCACTTATTTAATGATTCTTTTTTAACTTTATTAGATTTTTTTTCTTCAATTTCTTTTTTTATAGAAATATTTTCTTCACCAATAAATAATTCAATGTCTTCCAAACCAATTTTCTTTAAATAATCTTTCAAAATTAAAAGTTCAGAGACGATTTTCTCTTTTTCTTCTTCTGAAATATTTTCAAAAACAATTCTATTATTGATAGTAGAAAAATTAGAAAATAAGCTTTTATTAAGGAAAATTTCGCTGAGATTCTTATTTTTTTTTCAAATAAAATGATTAAAAGAAAGGAATTTTACATAATCAGAAAAGTTTTCTTTTGAAAATTGAATGTTATTTTTATTACTATCTAAAAATCTTATTTTTCAATCTAAATTTTCAAGATTATATTCATTATTTAAGTAAGAAAATAAATCAGATAAATCATTAATATCAAAAACAAAAGGAGACTCAATATTTAAAAAAGAATCATTAAAATCTAGGTTAACACTGCTTCATTTTTCGTCTTTTTTTTTTAAATTGTCTAGTAAATCCACCAATGTTTTTAATCTCTTTCTAAGTTTTTTTAATCATTTTAAAAAAATGTCTATTAATATATTTTAATGTTAAATTTTTTATTCTAAAAAATCATTCAAAATTTTTTCAATGTCTTTTTGCAATTTAACGTAAGAGTTTTGAAAAAGTTTATTGCTTTCTAAAAAAAACGCTTCTTGTGGACTTTGTGGAAGATAAATTTTAATACTTAACATGCTTCTAATCTTATTTAAAGATTCTAAATAATTAGCCCAAAAAATATCAACTTCATCAGTTAGTAATTTCTTTATGTTCTGTTGATGAGGGATTAAAAAGTCAATTATTTGCTCATGCAATTTAACTCCTAAAATTGATTCAAAAACGTCGTCACAAACCAAAATTTTTTCTCTATATTCATAAATCATTTGACGTTGCTTATTTATTAATAAATCATAGTTTAGTGTATATTGACGATAAGAAGAACTCATATTTCTAATTGATTCCTGTGGTTCAGAAATTAGAATGTCGAAAAACCTTCCAGCGATTGGTTTTTCAAAAATCTCAGTTGCACTTTCAGATCCTAACATAGAATCAATTCTTTCTTTAAGTTTGAAGTTTTTTAATAATTCATCTTCAAAAGAAATATAAAATTGCGTGTCCCCTGGATTTCCTTGCCTTCCAGCTCTACCTTGAAGTTGATTATCTAATCTTCTACTTAAATTTCTTCCTAGCCCAATTAACAACATTCCTCCCTTTTTAATGCTTTCTTCAGAAAGAATAATGTCTGTTCCCCTACCAGCCATGTTTGTAGCGATTGTTATAGAACCGACTTGACCAGCTTGAGCAATGATTTTAGCTTCCTCTCTATGATTAACAGCATTAAGTTTAAAATGTTTTATTTTTAATAGTTTTAATAATTTGGAAAGATATTCTGATGATTCCAGACTAGGTGAACCAATTAAAACTGGTCGTCTTGCATTTTGACTGTTTTCTTTAATTATTTTTATGATAGATTCATATTTTTTTCTTTGGTTTAAGAAAATTTGGTCATTTCAATCTTTTCTAATCGACTTTTTATAAGGTTTTATTTCGATAACTTCCATTCCGTAAACTTGACGGAATTCATCAGCTTCTCCCTTTGCAGTTCCAGTCATACCAGATATTTTACCAAACAAACGGAAGAAATTTTGATAAGTGATCATTGCAACAGATTTTCCACGAGCACTTATATTCAACCCTTCCTTAGTTTCAATTGATTGATGGATGCCTGAACTGTAAACTCTTTGCGGGACTAATCTTCCTGTTAAAGCATCTATGATTACAATTTTGTTTTTTTCTCTATCAATAATGTATTCAACACCCTTTTTGTAAAAGTTGATTGCTTTCAATGAATTAAAGACTAAAAAGTTTTTTTCTTGGTTAGAAAAGTCAAAAAGGTTTTCTATTTGGTAAAAATTTTCAACTTTTTTCACTCCTTTTTCTGTTAACCAAATGTTCTTATCTTTTTCTTCGACTTCATAGTCTTTACCTTTTTCAAGTTTATTGACAATTTTGATTGCTTCTAAATATTTTTTCTGTTCAAGTTCGGTATTTTCTTCAGCATCTTTCTTTAAATTCTGAGAAATAATCAAAGGATTTTGAGCTTCATCAATTAGAATAGAGTCAATCTCATCAATTAGAACATAATCAAATTTCATATCAATTTTATCTTTATAGGATTTAATAAGATTGTTCTTCAAATAGTCAAATCCTAGTTCACCACTAGTAGTATAAATAATATTACAATTTTCATAAAAACTTTTTTTCTCATCTCTTGTATATTTGTTAAGATTTACAGAAGAGGGAATTTCAAAGAAATCAAAGATTGGTTTCGCAATTTCTCAATCCCTATTAGCTAAATATTCATTGACTGTTACAACAAAAACAGAGTTCCCGGTTAATGCGTTTAAACAAACAGGAAGTAAGGCAGTTAAAGTCTTTCCTTCACCAGTGTTCATTTGAGCAATGTTTCCATTATGAAGCGCGATTCCACCAAAGATTTGAGTTGGAAAGAGAGAAAGTCCCATCTTTCTAAAAATAACTTCTTTCACAAGACCGTAAACTGGAACTAAAAACTTATTAGTAGTTTTGTCTACGCCGTATTTTTCTTTATCTTTTTTTATTTTTTCGCGGATTGAATTAATTTCTAATTTTAGATCTTCATCACTAAAACTTTTTATTTTTTCGCAATAATTTGTTATTTCTTCTCTAAGAAAAGCATAGCTTTTCAAAGTTGTTTTTTCTCACAGATAATGAAACATTATTAACAACTCTCTCTTTCTTTTTTTAAGTTTATTAGTTTTAATTAGTTAATTATGACTGATTGGAAAATTAACTAATTAAAGCATGTAATTATTATTTAATTGATAATCTTGATTGTGTCGAATGTTTTATGATAAAGATTAAATAATAATTAATAAATGTTATAAGTTATTTTTAGCACTTACAATAAGTATTAATATTAAAGGGATATAAATTTTAAGATAAGATTAAGATTAGGAACATATTGTTTATAATATGTGATAAGTTGCTAGTGAAGAACTCTTTATTAAGTTTACAGTATTTATAGTAAAGAATTAGAGCCTTGGAAATCATATTTACGTTATTATGAAGCGGTTTAGTATTTTCGTTATTGACAATATATATTTTTCAAAATAATGATTTCTTCGATTGCTTAACTATTTTTATTTATCACTTGAAACTTGATAAGCAATTAGTGCATCTTTTTCTTCAACGATTTCATTGAACTCGTTACTTTTCATCATAATTAAATTTTTGTTTTTTCTATAAATTCTGATAATGAAAAACTATCATACTGATAAACATCTTTGCTATGTTAAGATTTTGAGCTTTAATACATTCTTTTCTTCTTAATTTGTTAATTGTTTCCCTGTAAATGTTCCAAAAATCTTTATCCCTTATTCTAATCTTATGTAAATATTTAAGAAACTGTTGATTGCTATTCTTATTATTATTGGTAGGATATTTCAAATAATTATTACATAAAAACTTCTAGGATTGTTGAAATCTTTTAAGCAAAAAACTGAAGTTTCTTAACGAAGTTTTAAGTGAAAAAGATTGATTGGAAGTTTTTATAAAGGTTGAACTTTAATTAAATATAAACTTTAAGTTTTTTGACTAGAAAAAGAGGTTTGGTTTGATAATAAAAGATTTTTGAGCGAATGGAATGAGTAAAAAAAATTTTTTGGCCTCGATTAGTTTAGAAAAATGAGATTATTAAAAATAATAAATGTAAACGACAATATAAGAAAAATTAAATTAATTATTTATTAATTTTGATTATTCATAAACACTCTTTTTACAAACTAATTGGTTATTTGTTTTAATTGTTATAATTACCTTTCCATTATCAATAAATATATTAAGTAATTTTATCAAACATATTCTTTTATACTTAATTGATGATAAATTTCAAATATTTGATATAAAAATTTAAATATTTCAAAACAATCTCTTAATTCTTAAAAATCAATTTTTCTTTATCTTTATTTAATTTTATATTCAATTCTTTAATCATTGAATCAATTTGATTTTTAACATTTTCACTTCTCGGCAAACAATTTAAAATAAATTTTCTTTTACTTCATGATTTTAAAGCACTTAGTTTTATTTCTGAAATACTTGGATAATTTTTTATCCTTCATTTTTCAAGTATTTCAACTATTTCGTTGTATTTTTGAGACTTAGGTTTTAATTCTAGTTGAAAATAAGCTGACATGAAAATTCTTAAAATTGTTTGATTAATATTTTTTTCAACTCTTCCAACTCCAATCGATAACTCCATTAATTCAAAACTAGATTTAAAATCTTTTTTGTGTAAAAGATCTCTCTTATTTCGATATTTTTCTCATTCTTCTATGTTTAATGGTGGTCGTGTTGATCCATCTTCACTTTCAATTCTTTTTCAATCATAATCTAATATAATCTTTCGCTCTCTTTTTTCACCAGACTTACTAAACTTTGCTACAATATCAACTTTGTCTTTTTTAATATCTTTGAAATTAGTTAAAATTATTTTTTCAATCTTTCTAAATTGTTTTTGCTCAGAAGTTTTCTTGTCAATAAAATTTTCTCTTTGTTTTGCTAAATCTTTATCAAATTCTCTCATTTCTTCTGAATTTTTAGTTAGATAAAAAGGAATGCCAAAACGAGACATTGTTTGCAGCTTTCCTTTGTAATTTAGGTAGCTTGCTTTTGTTTTTCAAATATAAACTTCATCTCCAATGTATTTAATCTTTAATAAAGAGGCTTCATTTAAACCTAATTTTTTTCGACCAATTTTTAACAACTTAATAATAGGCAAATCTTCTAATTTTTCATATATTTCGGGTCATAATTCTTGAAATTTTTGTGGTTTTAAAATATCTGATTTTTTCCCAACTCCAAACTCTTCTTTGAAATTTTCAGGCTTAGGTAAACTTATAATGAAACTATTTTTTGTAGAATCTAAGACCTGGCAATTTTTCGTATTTGCTAATTCATTAAAAATAGATATCATTGCAGTCCTGAAAATTCCATTTTCCATTGCGGTGTAATGAGGAATTATTGATTGTGAGTGTTTTAAACTTTCTCTTTTATTTTTTAAATTAAAAACTACACTTTCAAAAATCCCTTTCTCTAATTTATTATGAAAATTATCAGCAATTATTTTTAAAAGAAGATTGCAAAATTGATTTTCTGATTTATAATTTTCACTATTAGAATCTATATTATATTCTTTTCTCTTATCAACCAAAAATTTAAGAAATTGACCAAAAGACTGAATTTCATTATTAATAATAAGAGGATTGAATAAAACACTTTCTGAATTTAAAATCTCACATCCTTGACTAATAGCTTTACTAAGTTCATAATAATTACAAAAAGAAGTCCCTTCTAGTGGATAAATTAAACCTTCTTTTGTATAAACTGGCAAGGAGCATTGAAAAATTTTTTTAGGATACTTGAACTTAACCTTAAAAAAAGCAATCTTAAAATAATCTTTATCAAAATTAAATTCAAATTCTTTAATTTCTTGAAAAGATAAGTTCTTCATTGTAGACTTTGATCAATCAATAATTGGAATCATCGATAAAATAATTTTGTGAAATTGTGAAAAATCACATTCTAAAACTAGATTATCGCTATTTTTTGATTCTCCAATTTTATAAGATGTGTTGATATCCCCAATGTAAGAGAGTGATTTAAAATATTCATTAACTAAATAGTCAACTCTTCTAGAATTTTTAAGATTGTTAAGAAGCTTCTTTGAAATTTTATTCCCCTCTAAACCTAATATATTTTTAAAAATTGTATCTTTCTCTTGAAAATTTAGATTTAAGCTATTTTTTTCCGACTCTTGTATAAAAAACTTAACAGCAAGATCTCCAGATGTAAAAGGTTCTTCTTTATTTCTTGATATCTCATAAAAAGAACAAATATATTTACAATAATAGTCTAAAGAAATTCTCGCATCAACAATTCCATACTTTTCAAAAAGCGGTTTGTTAACATCTAAAAGAGTTTCTCTAAGTTTAGCTATATCAATTTTTATTCCATGAGATTCGCTTCTTAAATCCACCTTCTCACAACTAGTTAACTTTGAAATCTCAGCAAGTGATTTTGAACGATCATCAAGGGCAAACAAAAAAGTATCTCTTCAAGTAATTTCAACTTCAACTATATTAAATTCATCTCATAATATTTTTTGTTTAAATGGCTTAAGAGAACATAAAGTATTTCTCACTTCTGTTAAATATGGAATTAATTTCTCACGATCTTTCAAAAGAGAAAATTCAGCAACTGAATAATGAGCAACTAATAAAATCTTAAAATCATTAACTTTTAAATAAGAAATTTCTAATCCTAAATTTTGAATTATCTTCTTTAAAATTTGAGAAAGAGTTAAATTTTCATAAGTCCTTTTATTTAATACCTTTGTTAATTTTTGTGCATAAATAACTCCCTCTTGAAAAGAATCAGAAGATAAGTGATATGCTGAATATTGATAAGATAATGGATTTACTAATTTCTCATTTGAAATTTGTTGATACTCAGTATCTCAACCAACAATAAGGTCATAATTAGAAATTTGTGGACTATTGATATTTAGTCAATCAGGTTTTTTCGTTTTCTCAGTAAAGTAGTCTTGTAATTTTTTCATTTATTATAAATGTATAAATAAAGTAAAATTATACTAATCATACAATAATTAATAATAATAAATTATTCTATATAATTAAATTTTATTAAATAATCAAAATGATAAATAAACATAAAAGCAAAATTATGATGTTCAAATGTTTTCTTTATAAACATTAACGAAACAAAATTAAAAACAAACATATTTGCTGACCTTTTAGAAAATTATTTTTGATAGTTTTAAATAAATCACCAAAATTTATTTATAATTTGTTCAGTTTAAAAAACTTTTTTCTAAACATTCCAAAAACTTCTCGTTTAAATTTAATTTTATCTCCATCACTATTAGCAACTTTTTCCTTTTCTTAAAGAGATTATACTGTTAAAATATTTTTCAACCAATCTAGCATTAATAAGGTAATAGTTTCCACTCTTATGCTCACCAAAAATCTTTACAAACATTTTGAACCGATCATCTTGAAAAATTTCTTTAATTTCTTCTTCATGAAATTTTTCATTTAACAAAATATAAACACCTCCATAAACACCTTCATTAGGAGAAACAAATCCTAATTCAACATTGTCGAATTTTTCATTAATCAAATTATTAAAATAAAATCTACTTTTTCTTAAATCATTAATTGCTTGAGTGCGACCAAATTGCCATCATTTGTCTTTTTCTTTTATCGACCTATCTTCAAGTTGAGGACGAAACTTAATTAGATAGTCTCTAACATTTTTATCTAAATCTAAAAAATCTTCTAATTCATATTTATTTTTTTTTAAATCATACTTATAAGGAAAAATACACTCTTTATTCTCTCCTGTCGAACTTTTTACTACCTTTATTATGTTTGAAGATTCGAAGGGAAACTTCTGTGAAATAAAAATGTTGTCAGCCAAAGTTGCAAAACCATTTTTAACTTCTAAATATTTTTTTTTATCATTTTTTAAAAAATCATAATTATCAAAAAAATCATAATTATCAAATATAAATCTGCAATCAATGTATATTTTTTCTCAACCATATTCGGTCGTAGAAATTACATTAACATTTTCTTCACCATTATCACATGCTAACTCTACAACCGAATATTGTAAATTTTGACTATAACAATCATTATCAAATAGAGAAATAATTGGATAAGTTGTAATTTTTGGAAATATTTGTTGATGCTTAAAATCATAAAAATGTAGAGCTTTTTTCTCATCAATAATTTTTTTTCTCAAAATATTTCCACTAACATTCTTAAAAAAAGAAGGCGTTAAGTAAATAAATTTGCCACTTTTATTTAATTGTCGAAATGATAATAAATAGAATAATAAATAAAGGTTTTGCATTCCTTTTATTTTCTTTTCAAAGAAAAAATCCTTATGTCTAGTATTTAAATTATGAATTCTTACATAAGGAGGATTTCCAATGACAAAATCCATTTTTTCATCATAATCAGAAACATCCAGAGCGTCTTCATTCCTAATATCATAATTAGCCTTAAATATTTTATTTAAATTTAATAAACATCGTTCATAAGCGTTAAAGTCTATTTCAATTCCATGAATATATGTTTCTAAATCATTCCTTATTTTTGATTCATTCATTTCATTTTGCTTGCAAAAATCAACATATCTTTGAACTGCACTTACAAGAAAAGCTCCGTCACCACAAGAATTATCCAATAAATGCTTATCAAGCATCTTCTCCTCTTTATATCCAACGCAATCCAACATAAATTCAACTACTGGATAAGGAGTAAATATTTGTCCTAAATTTTTTACTTTATAAGATTCGTTAATCTTTTTATTATTCATCTTTTTTAATTGAAAATCACCTTATCCCTTAACATTAGACATATTTTTCACTCATTCTCCAAATTTAACAACATTATTTGTTTCACTTGATTCATTAAAGTTTTTTTCACCTTTCTTCAAAGCAATTTCAACCTTAATCATTAAAATTTTGATCATAAAAAACATCAAAATTCCTTAAATATTTAATTCGATAACCATTTTTCGCTATAATTTATCTTTAATCAATTGAAAATCATCAATGTTAAATTGAATTTATAATATTTTCATTAATTGCAAAAATATTGTTTAAAAACTTCAGTGATATATAATTTTCACTTAATTTAACAATTAATTTATTTGTTTTTCAACAAGTGTTTTTTGAATGCTATTAAGGTGTTCAAAATCTTCTACTTTTTATACACTATAATAACAGAACAGACCAATAAATTAATAGATCAATCATTGTTTTATGATCATTATATTTCTGAAAACACCCAATATTTTTAACTTCTTTAACTTTAAAAAATAGTTTTTAAATTCACTAATTTTTCATTATCATATACAATTAAAGAAACAATCATGAAAATAAATTATTATCTAAATTAGAACCTTTATTTGATGAAGAATATAAAGATAAATTGAATACGAGGAAGAATCTCAAGTTGAATTAATAGAAGATTTTTAATGATTTATATAACAATTAGATTTCTCTCTTTAATTAAATTATTGGTTTGTTGATAAACTTTATCTTGTAAATAAATATTTACATTTTTCCTGACATATTGGTATCATTTTATGCGCTTATATGGTTAATTAATATATAAACAATATAAATTTTATTTAAATTATTAGACGTTAAGTGTGATTTAAAAATTTAAATTTTAGTAAAACATTTTAAATAAATTTAATGAAATATCAAAGACAGAAATTACTCCTTTTTCAATTTTTATCATTTCTTCATAACTTAAACTACCTATTTTTTTAACAAGACGGATTTTAGAAAGACTTCTGATGACATTTAATAATGCTTTTCTATCCTTATCTAGTCCATTTCTAGAATTAACTTTAATTCTTATTTCAAAAACTCTTTCTATTTCTAAATCTTTTCAGAACTTAAAGGAACAATAATTAATTCGTCATCATATTCATTTTGAATATCATTACTTAATATTAATGAGGGGGGCCTTAATTTTTTAACTTTACTTTCAATTTCAAATTCTGATTCTTCACTTTTTTAGGATTGTAACTAAAATCTATTAATCAAATATCACCTTTCTTTATAGGATTATCAATTATCAACGCCATCTTCAATTGTTCCTTCTAAATCTTTATATTCATTTTTTCTGATTTTAGAATTAGCTAAACTTTTATAAGATGAAATTAAACCATTTTTCTTTTTTTCTTTTAATCATTCTTTGAATAAAGAATTTGCTAAAGAACTTAATTGACCTTGAGGTATATTATCCTTTAAATCATGATATATTTCAGAATTTAAAGTTAAACTTATATTTTTAGTACGACTATTTTTATTAATATTTCTAGTTACGCTTGCACACATAATGTTATTATTTTATATTATTAAATGATAATTTACTATATTAAACACTTTAATCTAAAAAGCTTCTTCTCTTTCAATTCTTTAAATCATCAATTGAAATATTTTTATTGCTATTTAATATTAATTTAGTGAATTTTTTTAATATTATTAAACTTTCTAGAAACAATAAATTAAAAACTTTTAAATAATATATTAACTCCGTTTAAAACTTTAGATATTTCTGTTTTATTTACTTTTCCTAAATATTTATTTAGTCTATATTCTTTATCCAACGAAACTAGAAAGTTTAGAAGAATTTTACTATCTTTTTCAAGTCCATTTTCTTTATCTTTTTTAATTAATATTTCAAATGGGTGATTTACAATATCTATTGATTTGCTAGTTAACGGAGCTACAATTAAACGATTGTTAAATTCATTTTGAATATTGTTGCTTAAAATGATAGAAGGTCTTAGTTTTTTAATTTGATTTTCTATTTCAAATTCAGAATCTTTAAATTTTGAGAAATTAAATGTGTAGTCTATCAGTCAAGTCTCACCCTGTTTTGGAAATTTAGATTGAGTCGATTCCATCTTCAACTGTTCCTTCTAAATCTCTCATTTCCTCATTTAATTCTTTATTATTAGCTGCTCTTTTATAAGCTAAAATTAAATTTTCTCTTTCTAAATTTTCTAAGTAATCTTTGACTATTTTGTTTACAAAAGAACTCATATTTCCTCGAGGAGACATCTTTTTAATCTTATTATAAACATTAGCATCAAATCTTAAACTAGTATTAATCTTTGTATTAGTTATCATATTTTGATTTTATATTACAAATTTGTAATTTCCTTTTAGTTTTATTTTATAAATAAGATATTATAATAATAAAAATAGTTTCAATAACTTTATATTTATATTCACTTTTTTATTTATTTTCTCTAATAATTTCTCAACCTTTTTACCATTAATTATGAATTCTCTTTGATAAAGTAAAGTTAGATATAAACCACATTTCAAAACTTCTTCTAGTTGGCCAATGGTCTTTCAATAACTTCAATATATTCTTCAGAATTTTCTAAATTTTTCAAAGATTCCTAGTTCTTCATAAGTATCAACTAATTTAGAAGAAACTCCGCCTCTCAAAATTGTTTAAAAGTCAAAGTATTTACAAAATTTAAACTTATTTAGAAAGGAATCTCATAAATGAGAAACCCAACTAGATATTTTTAAATAATTAAACTTTGAATAAAATCTTTACAATTCAAAATTTATTCTTATAATTACTTTCTTAACTTCATATTAATATCTAAAAACCTCAGTGATTTCCAATTTATAAGTGATTCTCTAACTACAACTTATTTACTTCAATTCTTATTGAACATGTTTGTTTCTCCAGTAAGAAACCATTTTATCGTTGATATTTCTTTATTCATATACTTACCGATAAATAATATTTTTTTTAAATCTTAATCAATTTTTCTTTTCCAATAACTAATCTTTTTAATGATCAATAGAAGATATTATGAATTCCAAATAACATTTTCTCTTTATTATTATTTCTAATTGAAAGATAAAGTAATTGAATAAAGTATTTAAAATGTATCTATGTTATACTGTTCTTTTATTAAACAAATAGGTGGTGGTTCATGTAGGTGAAATATGAATATGATTGATACTTGCAATCTTTTTGAAGAAAATGGACTAAAAAATTGTAAAAGTGTTATAAATACAGGGAATTTTATTTTCGAAAGTGATAATAAAAAAATAGAATTAGATATAACAATACGAGAATTATTAAATAACTTTTACAAACAAGAAATAGATGTTTTTACACAATCAAAACAAGAAGTAATAAATATGTATGAATCATTTTTCAAAATATTTCCTCAAATTGACAAGAATCTTTGTTATAACATTTTCATAACAAATGTAAAAGACTATGGCGATGTAATTATAGAGCAATTTAATAATTCACAAACAGAGAACGAAGTAATGATTTTAAAAGACAACATTTGTTATTGAAAAACTCCAAAACATTATTTAAAAAGTGATTTTTATAAGAAAATTTGTAGGAAAAACTTTAAGGGTAATTATACATTAAGGACAATAGGAACAATAGAAAAAGTAATGAAAAGGTTTAATGAAAAAACATTAATTAAATAAATAACTAAGAAAATTTAGACATATATAATAATAATATTTATAAATATATGAATAGCAATGAAAAAGAATCAGTTTCTCAATGTTCAATGTGTAAAAGGAAACTTTACAAAAGTAAAAAAATAAATTAAATCTATTTAGAAAGAAATTCACTTTTCATAGATAAAACCAAATAATTAAAAATAATTTAAAAAATTTGTAATTGTTCAATTATTTCTTCTGTTAATGAAAAATTATTATTGAATATTAAATTATTAAAATTAAATCTTTTTCAATGTTTTTTTGAAAGGCAGGACGCATATTATTTCAAGAAACTAATTCAACAATGAATGATAAATCTGAATCTTTCAACTCTTGATTTAAATCTAATATTTCTTTTCTAGGAACATCATAATAACAAAGATCTAGATCTGAATATTTCTTCGCTGTTCCTTTAACACGCGAGCCATAAGTATAGAAGTGATAAGGATATTTCAAAAGAATATTTTTTAAGATTTCGTAATTTTTAGAATCAATTTGGAATCTTGATTTAATCATTATTTTAGATCCTTTAAGGTTTTAATTACTTTTTCAAATTCTTTTAAAAATTTTGGAATTTTATTCCAAAAACAACTGCTAGAAATCTCTTTTTTAATATTTATCTTAATTCTAGTCTTTTAACAACATTTTGAATAAATTTATTTTTTTTAGTAGCTTCAATTCCTTCTTTAAATGAAAACTTTTTATTTCCAACTTTAAATTCACGATTGTTTATTTTAATTATTATTTCTTTATTCTTTTTCATAAATTGTAATGTCCATTCAAACTCTTTCTTTTAAGAGATCAATTGCTAATTCTTCACTAATCGATGAATCTGCAATATTTAAGAATAACCTTTCTCATTTTTCTTCATAAATTCAACCTTTACTATTTTTTATTAAATTTCTTAAAGAATATCCACATGAATTTAAAAAAGAATTCATGACAATTAGAGAAGTTATTTTATTTCCATTAAGAAAATAATGTCCTCTTGCTATACGAATGGTTAATTCAACAATAGAGTCTAATAAACCTAATTTTTCTTTATATAATTCTCACTTACTTACTAAAGAATATGTAAGTCCTGTAAAATTTAATTTTTCTCTAGTTGGAAAGATTTGAGATTTTTTTATCAACTCATTTAATTCTTCCATTAAATTTTCATCAAATGACAAATAATCCAATTCAAATTCAAAATCTTCTAATAAAATATTAGAATTTGAAAGGGCTTGAAAGAAAAGTTTTTGATCGTTTCTTCAATTAACTAAGAAAATCGTTGAATAATTACTTTTTTTATTCATGTTATTTGTTTAGTATAATTTTAATATTAAATTTTTAAAAACAAAAAAATTATTAGTATGTGATTATTATACAATGAATAATTTGTTTTTAAGTACTATTTAGATAACAAATAATTTTCACTTATAAAAAATTTCATTGATTTATTAATTAATGAATTAATTATTTTATTTACTTGTTGATTATTCAGCAAAATGTTTAAATTAAACATTATTTTTTTCACTTAAATTAAATAATCAAATTTCAAATATTGTTTTCATAATGAAGTAAATAAGAGATAAAGATTCCCATGATAATTCATAATTAATATTCATAACTGTCATGAATTATCAATAAATGTGATTTTTTTCTAAATAACTAAATTTTGAATAAATCTTTTTTTATTTAGAAAATATTTTAGATATTGTTTATTCGACATCATTTCAAAGAATCCTCTCAGATTAAATCTTCTTCTAAATTAGATGCACAAGCCTCATAATAATTAATCATTTTCGAATTAAATTCTTTTTCTTTTTTAATTCTAACCTTTCTTATCTTTAAAACTTCTTTTTCAATAACTTTTTCAATAAATTTACTAATTTTTCCTTTTCCAATTTCTTCTTGAACAGTTTCATAAAGATTAGGCTTAATAGCAATGCTTAATGTTTGAAGATTTCTAGACCTTAAATTTGAGTTTAACATAATATTTAATTACCACTTTAAAGTACAATTTTATATAAAAATATAATTTTTAAACCTCATTTAAACAGATAAATATATGTAAAATATTGATAAATTAAACCATTAATATTACATTGTAATTTATTATTAATTATATTAACAAATAAATATTTAAATAAAAAATTTTTATACATTCTTAATCTTCACCAAAACTTAGTTTAAATTTAATAAGTTACTTCATTTATTATTCATAATTATTCACTAAATAACCACTTATTTTTTTCTTCTAATAATAGTGAATTTTTTAATTGTAAATTATTTACTTCAATACTAATCTAGCATATTCATGTTTTCAATGATTAATTACTCTTTCGTTGATACCTCTATTCATACTTTCTCTTTCTTCTAAATTTATTTCAAATTTAGACATTCTTTCTTTAATTTTTAAGTTTTCATCTAGAAACTCTTTTTAAAGTAAAATTAAACCACCAGAAATTCGACAGATTTTAGCAGTTATAATTTAGTAATAAATTCATCTATTATCATCGATATTTATCTTTAAAGAATCACTTAATTTATTGATAAATTTTTTTGCTATCTCTAAATCCAGAGCATTTTTAATTAGAAATTTCTTTTCAATTTTCAGTATTAAAGGCTGTTAATCAAGAATTGATCCCTTTTACAATGATTTCTTTATTAACTTTACCTAATCTTTTTCTCAATCTTAGATGTCTATTAAGAGTACGAGGTGAATCAAACAATATTTTACTAGGAAAATTAAGCCCATTTTCAATATTATTATTAATTAAAACTTCAAATTTTTCAATAAATTCAAGATCTTGAGTAGTAATTGGAACTATTACAACTTCATCATCAAATTCATTTTTAAAGTTATCACTAATTACTAAACAAGGACGAATTTCTTTACGATCTTCTGAATTTTTAGGAAAATGAACTTCTCAGATTTCACCAAACTTAGGAAATTTTTCTGATGTTATCATATACAATCACTATCTGTTGAACTTCAGATTTCTCTTTCTTTCTTTAGATTTTTACTAGCAGCAATTCTTTGATAAGCTTTCTTCATTTCTTCAGCATGATTATTCTTTTCTATTTGCTTTTGTTCTTCCAAATAATCTGTTAATAATTTATTGATCAGAGAACTTAACTTTCTCTCCTTAATTAAATTATTGGTTTGTTGATAAACTTTATCTTGTAAATAAATATTTACATTTTGTCCTGACATATTAATATTATTTTATGCGCTTATGTGGGTAATTAATAATATAAACAATATAAATTTTATTTAAATTGCTAAGTGTTAAGTGTGTATTAATAATTTAGAGTTTAATAAAACATTTTATTCCTACTTTTCAATCATTAAATTTAACTTTTTAAAAATGAAACAAAAATACGATACCTAAATAAATGTTTAAAATTAAAAAAATCCAATTAAAATAATTCAAAAATCATGAGCGATTTTATTAAAAGAATTGAAAATAAAATAATCAACTTAAATCACGAACTTATTACAAAGTTAATCGTTAGAAAAATCAAACAAGAAAGAAGTAATAACAACTTAATTTTCAATCATTTTCATATTTATTTAAAAAACAAAGAGATGATAGAATTTCTAATGAAAGATATTGAAAAGCAAGAAGAGCAAATCAAATTAAGAATAAAAAATTTAGAAGAAACACGTTTGGATAATATTAAAAATTCAGAAAATATTATAAAGTAAAATATACAAAGTTAAAATAATTCTAATCTTAGAAGTTAACTTCAAAATAATTAATTCTTTCATTAGACTTTTCTCAATCTTTTTTATCGACTTAATGATCACATTGAAAAATTGAATCATTCATCTAAACTTTTCGGATATTTGAGTTAAATCCATCTTCTAATGAGAACTTTTATAACTATAATAAGGAATAATAACTTTCTTTATTCTTGATAAATATAAATTTTTAATTATTTTCTTCCATAAAATCGTCTATCAAATTACGATCCTCTTCACAATTTTTCCCCGCAATATATTGATATGATTCATCATTCTCTTTTCATTTAGCTTTAAAAGTAATTTTGCCATTATACTTATTTATTAAATGCTGACTAGGATTTACAAGATAAAATATTTTAGTGAAAGTTCTATTTCCAAAAAAACGATAATAAATAGTTAAAATAACTTTATTTTTTTCATTATCTCACAAATCATAGCCATTACTTTTCTTTATAGAAGTTAAAAAGTTAAAGTTTCTAACTAAATAATTCACTTCTTCTTCTGCTCAATACTCCACTTCTCTAATTGGATCAAAATAAACTTTAATTTTTTTGATTATCTTTTTTATAAATTCTGGACTTACAGATTTTCAAAATTCTTTAATTAAATAAGCAAGAAAAATTAACAACATCAATCTTTCAATTCAATAAGATAAAAGCTCAGCAATTTTTAAATTTGATTCTTTTTCAGAATTTTCATAAATCATACGACGAGGGATTAAGAAAACTAAAGTTAAAAAACCTAATGCACTCAAAAAGTTTTGATTAATTTCATGCTTTTTCAAACAATCAAAACAAATAATAAGATTTTTGTGAACTAAATTTTTATTTCAATGAAGAACAAAAATATTAAATCCAAACGAATGATTTAATTCACGATTTGAAATATAATCATCTCTAAATTCTCCTTTGCAAATTAAACATTTTTTACCTGACTTTTTCAAATCTAATTCTAATTTTTTTTCTTCATTATTCTTTGTCATATTAAATTATTTTTCTTATATGTTTAATCTTATAGTAAACAGTAAAAAAATTAGAATTATTAATTATGATGTTAAATAATTTTCATTTAATAATACATTTCATTCTGACTTATCTATCATTAAATCTAATTTTCTAATTAATGAACTAATTACTTCATTTACTTGATAATTGTTTGGTAAAATATTTAAATTAACCTGTCTGTGTTTTCAAGACTTCAAATTATTGTTAGTTATCACTCATTTTTTATTTGGATAATTACTTTTAATTCAAGCATTTAATTTTTCACTTAAATCAGAGTAACATAACTTTAAATGTTGCTTTTCTGAATGTAATACATAAGAGGTAAAGATTTCTCGTGATTGCTTGGACAGTATTATTATTTTCAATCCTGATCTTAGAAGCTAACTTTAATTCAATTAAATCTTTCGTTGGTCTTTTTCCAGTTTTCTTTATCGTTTTAATAACCATTGCCCAACTAAATCACTCATCCAAAGTTTTCGGTGGTCTGATATTAAAGCCATCCTCTAGTAAAAACCTTTTATAATTGTAATCAGGATTAATTTTCTTTTTCTTTTCAACTCATTTCTTAATCTTCTTACCATCAATTATCAATTCTTTTTGATAAAGTCTCGTTATCGTATCTCAACCATGCTTTAAAATATCTCCTAAATTATTTAACGGTCTTTCAATTACTTTTAAATATTCTTTAGAATTTTCTAAGTCAAAATTCTTAATTATTCATAAGTTTTGTTTTTAATGATTTCAAATTGATTAAATTCTTTATTTTCTTCTAATTCCACGAAATTACATTTAAAATTCTTCATTCTTCTAAAAAATGGATATTCTGAATTTTCATCAACTTTATAATCAATCTGTCAACTGTATCTTTCTAACAAAGACTTAATAAAACTTTCTAATTCATAAATAGTCATTAAAGAACCAGGACATGATCTACTTCCTAGTGAAAAAGTTGTAAATGATTCATCTATACTTTCATCATTCATTATTCCAATCACACCAACACAATGAGTGTTTTTTGGAATGATTATTTCTTGAACATTAATATCAACAAGAGTTTTGTTACCAGCGGGTGTAAGGTTAACTGGAGGATAAACAAGTAGAATATACTTAATAAAATCTTTAATCATCTCCGGAGAACTCCTTAATTCACTTTGTTTGCTCACATCTCTTCCTAAATAATAAATGCATCTAGTTAAAGAATAAGATGTGGTTTCTAAACCAGCTATCAAAAATCCGGAAATATTATTAGAAACTTCAATTTCACTAAAACCACCATCTATCATATCAATAACAAAATTAGAATATTCTTTATTATTTAATTTATTTCTAAGAATTCTCACTCTTTCTTCATCATTTTTTGTATGAAAAGGCAATATTAAATTGTATCATTTAAGACAAATTTTAGTTACATAATTAAATTCATCATAAACATCTTTCCCATTATATCCAAGGACAGTTTGACAAATTGCACTGAAAGTAACTTGATTAGATTTATCTATAACATCAACCTCTCCTTTTCAATCATTTATATTTTCTAAAACACAGATATCAATATTTTTTTTCATCAAATCGCTTTTTAAGTATGGCATTATAACTTTAACAGATCTCTTATGAGAATTTCTTTTAGCAACAGCTAAATTTTCTTCTCCAATTAATTTAATCGCCAAACAACTCTTATTGAATGAAAAATCACCACGATCTAGATTATCTCGATTTGTTACAAAAATTTCTTTAAAAATTTTATGATCTAGAATAAGTAATTTTCATCCAAAAAGTCAGATATAAACGACTTTTTCTTCTTTATAATCTTTCAAAAAATCTATTAAGTCGAAATTTTTCATTAATAGATGATTCAATAACCTGATTAAAGAGATTATTTTAATCCCATTAATTTCACTAGCCTTAGAGTAGTTATAAAATAATGAAGATATAATTATTGTTAATATTGTTGATAATATTATTAGATTTTCCACTTTTTATATTTCCTTAACAAATGTTGTTATAAGAATTGACAATTAAGTTTTCGACTTTACAAACTAATTCTTCTTTGTTTAAAAAGATTTTTTCAGAATATCTTTTAGTGTGATTGTATCATTCCATATGACCAGACATTCAATCAATAATTCCATCAGCATATTCTTTTAAGTCTTTTTCTTTAATGGGATCAATTGTTTGATAAATCTCTCCAAATTGATTAGTTCTTAACTCTATTAAATTAAAAGAAAATTCCAAAGCTTTTTTATTAGAATAATTGTTATGAATTTCATAATTAATAACTAAATTTGCAATATCACCACTAACTTTTTCTCGTTCATAAGAAAAAAAATCATTGAAGTAACAAACCTGATCACTGGCAATTTCCAAAAGTTGATTTAACTTCTCCTCGCTAATAGAAATTAAACTAGAGTCAATATCTCTAGTTAGTTCTAATAAATTAAAAGAAGGAATAACAGCACCAGCAAATCTTCTAATTTTGATATAATGATCAATGTTATTGAAACTTCCTTTTTGTTTAGCTAACATTTCTTCTTCAGCAGCTAATAAGCATTTTTTCATAGAATTAATAAATCTTCTTTCACAATCAATTGAAGCTTCTTTTTGAAAGGCTTGAAAGAATTCATGAAAAAGAGCAACATAAGGATTATCTCTATTAGAAAAGTCTTTATTATCCATAACATTGAATATTTGTCTGTTGATTTCTTTAAACGATTCTAGTGAATTTTTCTCAAATCAATCATCGTAAACAAATGTTCAAATAATAAAATCAGTTAATAAAAATGATGTTTCAGAAGAATTTGCAAATGGCCAAATATAAGTAATAAATGCAGCAAAATCTGATTTTTCCAACTTAATAAAAGCTTTAGGATTATCCAATCCTAAAAGTTTATATTTTTCAGAACATTCTTTAATTCGTTCTTTAACTTCTGAGTAAAAATTACTTTTTCTGGGTTTTGCTAAATAGCGAAATTTCCTATTAGCTTCATTATTTTTCATTTATTTTATATATATTTCCTTCGATACATGTTAATAAAGTCTAATTAAAGATTTGACAGTAATAGCTTTATTTTTCAACTAGTAATTTGATCTAAATATCCAGCAATTGCAATAATTTTTGATAAACATTTATTTAGATACAGTTAGTTACTAACTGAGAAATAAAGTGAAACTAACTTTTTAGTTTCATAATAGTAAGAGAAAACATAATTCTCTTAATGAGTTCTAACGAGGATTGATCAATCTTTAAATATTGAAATTAAATCTTCAATAATGATTAAATTGATTGAAATATTATTTTAAGAAATAATTACTTGAATTTAGTTATTTTTTAAAAAGTGTCATTAAGGAGATTAAAGGTTGCCATTTCTTTATATGTCATAATGACAGGACAGTAAATTCATAGACCACTACTAGTTTTATCAAAAAACAATTTCTGGCAGTCAAAATTAAATCACCAGAAATTTGACAGATTTTAACAATGATAATTTAGAATTAAATTTCACTTATCAGAATCCATTGCAATTCCTAAATCATTACTAATCTTATTAATAAGATTCTTGGTATTTTCAATATTCAGTAAATATTTAACTAGAAATTTTCTCCTCTTCAGTTCTTTAGATCATCAACAGTTATAAACTTATTTGCAATTTTCTTAAATATTAAATTATGGTTTTTCTTTATTAAATCTTCTTCACGTAATAATTATATTTGCTAAAGAAAATGACAAGTATATAAGAAAAGATAAGTAAAAAATAAAGAAGAATACAGAGAGCATATTCATGAGTGTTATGAATAAAAAATTACTTCTATCTCATATTTTGAAGAAATTGAAAAAGTTCTCTAGTAAATGTTCAGAAATATCACGAAATAAATCGCCTCTTCTATAACCACTATTCTTTTCACTAATTGATCAAGAGAGAATTCAAAAGATAATTCCAAAAACAACTGCTAAAAAATTTCTCTTTTTTTCACTATTGAGTTTATTATATAAATTAAACATTATTTTCTTTTCGACAAATTTCACAATCGTCTAACCTTTTAATACTATTTTCTAAATGTTCTAAATGAATTCTCATTTTTTTGTCATCAGAGATTTTTTTAGTAGCATCATAAATATTCTTACCAACTCTAGCCAATCTTTGAGCAGCAACTTCACTAGATGTTTTAGTAATAACTTCTTTTGCAACTTGATTACTAATAATTTCAGCAGTTTTTTTAATTGCTTTTTCTTTAGCAATCTTTATAACAATTTCTTTAGAAGCACCATTCGCTATTTGTTCAGCAGTTCATTTTCCAATTTCTTTACCAGCTTGTTTTTTAGTTTGATATTTAACAGATTCCTTAACAACTTGATTAGCTGTTGAAGATGCGGAAGATGATCCACTAGAAAAAATTAATCCACCAACTCCACCCAAAGCACCACCAATTAATAAATCTTGACCACAATCATAAGCAAAATTACAAATATCTTTAATGCTTGCCTAAAATTAAAACCATTTTCAGTTATGATTTTTCTGCGTTTAAAAAATTATATTTTTTTGATTATAATTTTATAAAATTACAGCTTTTTATAAAAATCCTATTAATAGAAAAAATAAAATGACAATCAGAACTAAACTAAACGAAAGTGCAATTGAGACATATACTCTCGAAAAATTAAGAAACTTGGAATGAGTAGAAGATATTCATAGCATAAAGCAAAATATTTGAAGACAACAACCTGCAACTGAGGAACAAAGAAAAAAGATGAATCGTAAAAGAGCAGACTTTATTCTCTATAAATCAGGGAATGATGGAACTCTTTTGGATAATCCACTAATCGTTATAGAATGCAAAAAGCCAGGCGAGAATATTGCTAATGCTTTAGAACAGGGAATAAAATATGCAGAAGCAATCGATGCGCCTCTAGTCATTGCTACAACCGGAGAATTCACAAAGTGCTTCAATGTAAAGTATAAACAAATTTTGACTATAAATGGCGAGGATGTCAAGGATCTCTTTAGTGAAAAAGAAGCTTTAAAGTTTATTGAAAATCCACACATTATAACCAAAGAAGACAAAGTTATTCTATCTCGTCAAGAGCTTATTAAAGTGTTTCAAGAAGTAAACGAATTGTTATGAAAAATAGGATTGCAAAAAGGAGATGAAAGGTTTTCTGAATTTGCAAACATTCTTTTTTTAAAAATAATTGGAGAGATAGAAGAAACAAAAAAAAATGATTCTAATTCTAATAAAAATAAGAAATTTTTTTGAAATAATTTTTGCAATAAAAGAGGAGAAGACTTGAAAAATGCAATTGACAAAGCCCTGGAGTATTTTCAAGATAAATATGGTGAGCAAGAATTGTTTTCTGACAGCAAAATAGAGAGTGAAAAAGTTTTAGAAAAGATTGTTGATAAACTAAATCCATTATCCTTAATTGATACAAAAACTGATATTAAAGGAGAGGCCTTTGAATATTTCTTGCAGAGTTATAATAGTGGTTCAAAGGATTTAGGAGAATATTTTACTCCTAGGCATATCATCAAAGCACTAATAACCATTTTACGTCCTCTTTTCAAAGACAAAGTTTATGATCCTTTTTGTGGAACTGGAGGGATTCTTACAGAAAGCTTTAAATACGTAAGTAATTCCATAAAAGACAATGAAGAAAATAGAGAAGAGCTAAAAAAATGTTTTTTTGGTAACGAGATAAGCAGAACTGCTCGTATTGCAAAAATGAACATGATTCTATTTGGAGACGGTCATAATAGTATAATTAAGAGAAACACATTTGGTAATCCGGTAGAAAATGAATATGACTTAGTAATAACCAATATACCTTTCGGACAAGACGATGGAGAAAATGAATATGGACACCTTTACGAAATAAATTGCAAATATGGTGATTGTCTAGCAATCCAGCATTGCATAAGAGCTTGTAAGGAAAATGGAAGAGTTGCTTTGATAATGCCTGAGGGGTTTTTTACTCAAAGAATAAAAAAATACCAAGATACTAAAAAATGAATAATTAAAAATTATTCTATTCAAGCAATAATTTCTCTTCCTAAAGGAACATTTTTACCTTACACAGGAGCCAAAAGCTCAGTTATAATTTTAGAAAAGAGAAAAAAAACTAAAGATTATTTTTATTATTATCAAATAAAAAATGACGGATTTACTTTAAATAATCAAAGACGCAAAATAGAGGGAATAAATGATCTAGATATTCTTATCTCTACTTGAAGAGAAAGTGTCATAGATGATAAAGTATCCTCTTCTCTTTTTACTAAGATTTATTACAGCGATGTAGAAAAAAATGATTATAATCTTTTAACAAAAGATTATAATTTTTCTTTGCCAGAAAATAAAGAAAGGAATTATTTATCTTTATCAAAAATTTCTACTTTTGAACGTGGATATATTGGAAAATCTCAAGACAGTGGAGAACTTAGATTCATACAAATTGCTGATTTAGACGATCAAGGAGAAATAATTTGTAATAATAAAAAATATATAAATATACCCGATGGAGTTAATAAAGAAAAATTTCTCTTAAAAAAGGGAGAAATCATTATAGCTATCGTAGGAACTTGTGGAAAAGCAGGAATTTTTAGGAGCGAAGAAAGAGCAGTATTTAGCTCTAATTTAATGAGATTAAATATTGATAAAAAAATTGTCTTACCAGAATATTTACTTTATTTATTTAAGTCACAAAATTTTTTGGAAAAAATAGAAGTTATAAAAAAGGGCACTGCTCAACCTTATTTAGACTCTGTTTCTTTGGGAAAAATAACTTTTCCAATTCCTTCCTTAGAAGAACAAAAAAAAATAATTAAACACTTAAATAATATCAAAAAAATAATTGAAAATAGTAATATTAATGCTGCAAACATAGATCTATCTAGATCAATTTCTTTACACTTAGAAGAAAAATTTATTGTAAAAAGGTTAGGTGAATTAGCAAATTTTGAATATGGATATCTTTCAAAAGCTAGTGAAGAAGGAGAATTTAGATTTATACAAACAGGTGATATAGATAAGCATGGTAATTTTCTAGAAAAGAAAAAAAAATACGTAGATATGATCAATGAAGTGGAGAAAGATAAATATCTTTTAAAAGAAAATGATATTATTGTTGCTCGTCATGGGAATTGTGGAAGAACAGCTTTTTTTCAGTCTGAAGAAAATTCTATTTTTACAAATGATTTAATTAGAATTAAATTTCATTGTGAAGAAATTCTCCCTAAATACTATTGATTCTTTTCTAAAACAAAGGAATACTGAGATCAAGCGAGCGAATTAACAGGAGGAACTGCTCAACCTCAATTTAATACAAACTCATTGAAAGAAATAAAAATACCAATTCCTAACTTAGAAACACAAATGAAAATTGTAGATGAAAGAGAGAAAGATTCGCTTATAATATTATATAACAATAAAAGTATTGAATTATTAAAAGAGAAAGAAAATAAATTTTTATCAAACCTTTGATAGATTCTCATATTTAATAAACAATTATACATATAACGTTTAAAGTGTCATAAGGATTGAGCGAAGATTGCTCTTTATAGGCACTTATGACACCAAAAGACAAATCTCTAGTTCATACCTAACTTTAACTACTTAAAAATTATCTAAATTTTCTGGTGATTTATATTTTTTCACCAGAAATAAATTATTCTAAATTTAAAACTTTATCTCATCTAAGTTGATTCATTTCTATCTTTAAAATATTACATATTTCTAGAATTATTTCTTTAACATTGTTAACATTGGGTAACGATTTAGCTAAAAAACTTCTTCTCTTTCAATTCTTTAAATCATCTATTGAAATACATTTCTTTCTTATAATTAACTCTTCATTAGATTCAATTTTTAAATCTTTTTTAATAACAAAATTTAATTCCTCCGCCAATTCATTATAACTTAATTCTTTTAAATTTCAGTTAAATCTTCAAACAGCACTTAAGAAAACTCTAATTATTGTTTCTATTCTACTGCCTCTAACTCTTAGAGATTTGTCGTTTTTATTTTTTAAATTATTCTTTCTAAATAAAAAGTCTTTTATTCTAATTCTTTGTCTCTTCTTTTTCATATTCAAAGCAACTTTTCTGTATTCGCTTCATTCATTAATGTTTTGATGTTGTTTACTATCTAATCCTTCTTCAATAGGAACTCTTTTACCATCATATCCAATGTTAACAGTTCTAATGTTTTGATTTCATTCTTCGGATTTTTTATTGAAGATTCTTTTTCTAACTAAATCTCATTTTTCATCTTTAATTTCTCTAATTCCAGACAAACTTTTTAGAGTAATTTGGGTTGTTTCTTCAGAATCAGTAAATCTATCAAAATCATCTTTATTTTCCATATAATCTTTAGAAACATTGCCTCTCGCTAATCCTTGGGTAATTCCTTGATAAGCAATATAATTAGCTCTTGTTTGTTCAGTTCTTATTTCATCTCCAACATTTTTAATTTCTAATCATTCTGGATTATCAATACCTAAATTTTTTTGGCCTTGAATTATCAATTTAATTGGATAAAAAGTTAATAATTTTTCATATAATTCTGGAACTAAATTCTTAATATTTAAATTATTCTTTACAATTCCAAATAGATCTTTATCTTCTTCATTTTCTTTGGATAAGTTTCTTTTAAGATTGAGATGATAATCACCTTCTTTTCAAACTTCAACAATTAAATCTTTTGGTTTTGGAATTACTATCATTATTCCATCAGTTGTTGCATTAAAAACTTTACAACCTTCTCATTCATTAAAAATATTTACTAATACTTCAATTACAGATCTTACAATTCCAGTAGTTTGAGAAGCATAATGAGCGCAAGTGATTGCGCTAGGAGATAATGGAACTTTATTACCATTTAAATCAAATACTTCACGATATTCAAGGGCTTGACAGAGTTTACCATATAAATCACACATCATTGATTTATAATATGAATTTTCAAATGAGCCTTTAACTCATTTATCTCTTTCTTTCGATAAATGTCCAAGATATTCTGCAAAAGGTAAATAAACTTTATCGTTGATTTTTAACTCTTCGTATAAATTACCTCTGATAATCATTTCATCATCAGTAATTCCCTTTAATCTAATCGCTTCAACTAATTCAGATCAAGTGCAAAAGTCTTCGCCTTCATTAGTATAAATCAACCCACCTTCTGTTTTTTGAGCAATAGAAGATTGATAAACATTCTTAGGAAAATCAAACTTTGTTAAAAATATTCCAACTTTACTATATTTAATACTATCTTCATTAGAAAGTTTAATAATTTCATTTATAGTAAATTCTGTTTTTGGTTTTTGTTTTCAATCAATAGCTGGAATAGTTGCCATTGCACTTGGATATGCTCTACTTATATCAATATCTAAAGCAATCTCATTCTCATTGCATTGATATCTTCCACTTCGATAATAAGTATTGATTCCGCCTAGATAAGAATAACAAGCAAAACTTTCATCAATTCTTCTTAAAGCAGATTTCTTAACTTTTCCTCTTCATCTCGCTTCAATTCCGAAAGTTTTATTTTCAAGTCATTTGGCTTCTTGTCCAAATATATTCTTAGATTGTTTTTCTGATCATTTAACAAAATATTTAACTGTACTATCAGAAGTTGTTATCAGTTCTCGCTCAACCATCTGATCAGTTATGTTGTTATATATCTTATCCATGGCAACACAATAATAAGATAAGGCTATTTTGGCATCTTCTAAAGCGTATTTTTCAAATAAAATTTTATCATCTTCCAGCAATAGTATTAAATTTTCTTTAGAATATCTTTCAGGAATTTCTACTTTTTTCATGTCAATTGATTTAGCTAAATATTCTAGAGATCTCTTGGTGCTAGATCCATGTAAAAAAGTATCTTTTCAAACAACATTAATTTTGGTATAATGAGTAGAATCTCATTTGACATTTTGTATAAAAGGTTTGAAACTACAAAAAGTTTTTTGAACTTCAGATAATTTATCATTTAATTTTTCTCTATCTCTTAAAGTTGTATATTCTGCAACTGAAAAATGAGAAACTAATAAAATATTCAATACTTTTTGCTCAGATTGATACCTTGTAATTCCTAATTTTTTAAGAATTTCTCCAATAATCTCTGATAAACTTCATCTCTCAGCAAAAGTTTTATCTTCTCTATTATATAAATAAATAATTCCTTCTTCATATCTATCATTAAGGATAGAGTAAGCAGAATATTGATAACTAATTACATCATTGTAGTTTGCTTGTTCTGTTTGATTCTCAATAGGAATATCTCACTCCTTACTTCGATATTCGGTATCTCAACCAATTATTATATCGTATTTTTGAATTTGAGGACAATTTATCCTTAATCAATCGGGTTTTTCCTGTGAAAATCTTGTAAAATTACAATTAGTCATTTGTTTAGGTTGCTGCTTGGACGCTCTTTCTAAATAAATGGCTTTTATTAAGCCATTAAATAAACATTTAATAATTAGTAATTATCTACTTATTTAATTTCTTGATCTTTCTTTTAATCAATTATTATAACTTTATTTTTATACAATCCCACATATAAAAATAATACTTCTATACATAAGTTACATACTTTCAACACAATTACTATAAAATAAATTTATATTAAAGAAAGGTAAAAAATAATTGATCAAAGAAGAAATTTTAGGACGTAACTTTCATCTTATTATTGACACAGTTGATGGATTAAATATTTCAAAGATTTATCATAGAAAAAGCCCTTTTTATAATCAGACTATCTGAACTCTTAAATGTAAAGAAAACGAAATAAAAGTTTTAGAACATTATTTAAATAATAAAGACTTTTTAGAAATGCTTAAATTTAACGAAAAAGGATCTTTTGATGTTTTAGGTAAAAAATTCAGATTTACTATAAAGAAAAAAGGTAGATATTTAATTAACGCTGAAGAAATAGTTAACGATGAAAAGTAACGAGGTTTAGCCTCATATAAATCATGTAGTTCTGATTAGCCATAAACTTGGTCGTTGAAACTAAACAGAACTGTTTTTATAAGCTAAATAAGCTTACATAGAAAAAATTCTTGCGAATTAATTCTATAGTTAATTTTATCTACTTTTATCAATTATCATGTGTCAACATGACACATAAATAATTAAATAAGATTAAATGTTAACTAGCTTTTCCTATTAATTTCTTTTAGTCATTTAAGAAATTTAATATAAAAATGAAAAACTTAAGCAACGAAATAGCAGAGCATAGCATTGATATGTTCAAAGCTAGACTAAAAAAATTTGAGCAAAATGAAATGTCTTTAACAGAAGACAATCTTAAAGAATTATTAGAAATCCACATTAGAGAAATAAATATTTGTCTCCAAGGTTTTGGATACTCAAATTGATCAGAAGAAGAACGTTGACATGAATTATTCAAAATTGCTATGGATCGATGCGAAGGTGAATATATTTATTCTAATAGTCCAGATCCTGAATATGAATTTTATTACTAAATTAAATAGTGAATAAGTTTTAAATCTAATATGTCAAAGCTTAAAAATGAACAATTTTCTTCATTAATAGACAATTTAAAAAGAATTGAACAAAGGTTTACAGATCAAGATAGACAGTTTGAAATAATAAATCAAAAGTTTGAAAATTATTTTGATAATTTATGTCTAAAGTCTAAAACAATAGAAAATAAACTGGATAAACAAGATAAATCTAAATGAATAAATAATATCATTGAACCGTTCAGTTTTTCTTTTATTTATAGATCGATTTCATTCTACTTTTCAAAACATACAACTACTGATTCAATTAAAGAATTAAGTTCATATGTTAATAAAGAAAAAGAAGAATTTAAACTCTCTAAACTATTAATATTTTGAATTTTAATAACTATAATCAGGGAATTTTTTGATTTTTATCAACACAATAAAAAGAATAATTTTCTCAGTTATAAATGATTAGAAAAGAAGAATTATGGAGAATCTTTGATAAATCTTCCACTTGAAATAAATAAATCAAGAAATAAATTATTGTTAATATAAATCAACAACATTAGAAACAAAAAAATATCAAATGAAAAACACAATCTTAAAAAATTAAAGGAAATCAAACATAATGAAAAACACAAATTTTACAACGAGAGAAAGCTGATTTATTATCATTGGCTTTATCGGTTGACTGATGGAAATAATTCGTTTTTTCTATTATCTTAAAATTAAAATTCAAAAATTTATTAACAGATTTAGAAAAGTAGATTTAATTATAAATAATCAAACAGAAACTCATTCATTAGCTGAAATTAATGAACTAATTGAAGAGATGAAGCAGAAGAAATTGAATAAAATTTATCATGATCAAGAGCTTTAAAGACAAAGATACTGAAAATATTTTTTATGAAAGGAAAGTTGTAAAGCGTTTTTCTAATATTTCAAAGCAATCTCTTAGAAAATTAAGAACTTTGGATTTTGCAGAATCATTAGAAGAATTAGCTAATAATCCTGGTAATAATTTACATAAATTACATGAGGAATATGAAGGTTATTGAAGCATTAGAATTAATATGCAATACAGAATTATTTTTCAATGAATTGATGGTAATGCTTATAATGTTAAAGTTTGCGACTATCATAAATAATAAATGATAAAATACATATAATAAAGGGAAAAAATTATGAATAATATAATTGAACCAATTCACCCTAGTGAAGTTGTAATGGAAGATTTTTTAATTCCATTAAACATGACAATTGAACAATTGGCGATTGCGATTAAAATGCCAGTTTCTGAAGTTAATAATTTCTTAATAAATAAGGCTAATTTCACAACTGATTTTTCAGCTCGCTTATCAATCTACTTTAAAATGAATCCTAAGTTCTTTCATAGTTTTCAAAAGGAATATGAATTAGATTTATTAGAAGATTCAGTTAGAGATTTGAAAAATGATAAAGTTATGAAGACAATCAAACCTTTCATTTACCCCAAAATTTCTTATAATAATCGTTTGAATTTATAAACATAAATTATGGATAAATTTATAAAAATTGAGCATATTCATCCTAGCGAATTTGTCTTAGAGGAATTCATGGAACCTAATGAAATTACAATTGAACAATTAGCTAATGAAATTAAAATGTCAATAGATGAAGTTAATAATTTCTTAATTAATAAAGATGACTTCACAGCAGATTTTTCAGCTCGCTTAGGAATTTACTTTAAAGTGGAAGGAGAATTCTTTTATAACTTACAAAATCGTTATCAAAAAGATATATTAGAAGGTAGTAATAATTTTCAAGAAATTATTAAGGAAATTAAACCTTTTAATTACAAACAAAATTCATTAAGATTATAAATATGAATGAAATAAATAATGAAAAAAACTAATGTTAATATAAACTTAGATATAAATAATTCAAAAATTAAATTGTTAAAAAGTCTTGAAAAGAATGCTAAATTAACTTGAAAAACAGTAATTGAAGATATTGTTAATGAAGAATCAGATTGATGAGATTTTGAAATTATAGATGAACTTAATAAAAGAGAAAAGAAAGTTTCTAATGAAAAATCTTATACTAGTGAAGAATTATATAAAGAATTAAAATTTGGTGATTGAGAACAATATAAAAAAGATTCAGAAGTCAAAGCTGAAGAAATGAAATTAATTATGAATTCTTTATCGGAAAGAGATTTGAAGGAAATAGCAGAAGATTATTTATTTGATTGCAGAATTGATAATAAAGAAAAATACCGTATTTGATTAACTAATGCTCAAAATAAAGAAAACAAAGTGTTAAATTAAAATCTCCTATAATAATTTAACTTTATAGTTTATGACAGAAAACAAAAAGAGAATAAATCCTAAAGAATATGAAGATTTCGATTGAAGTCAGTTAAAAGATAGAGAAGAATTATTTTAACATCTTTTTTATGAAAGCGAAAGAGATTGTGAAACTTGCTCTGAAGAAAATAAAATAAAAGCTCGAGCGGAAGTGAATAAAAAATTAAAAGTTAAATTACCAAATTGATAGTAAATTTTAAAATTATTTAGAAAGGAATCTAGCTTTTACACTAGAAACCTAACTAGATCTGTTTAAATACTAAAAATGAATATTACTTAAATATTATCTCCTAAACAATATGCACTATTGCAACAAGAACCACCTCTGCAAACATTACCGCATAGTAACCACAAGCAAGGCTGTCTTTCTCATTAATTGTACCTAATAATAATTTCCTACGGCAACCTGTGCGACAACCATAACCATCTGTGTAGCACGAGTGCTAGCAGAATATTGTTTTCTACATCTTTCTACTTCAGAACTATAAGTTTTAGGTACGATACATTGGCCATTTTGACAAGTTCCATTACGTTTATTATGATTATCATACCCTTGATAATCACATCATTCGCAAGTAGCACCATCTTCTTTAGGAATAAATTTGAAACTACTTCCACTATTAAAGACACATCAAACAATAGAACAAGAAAAGTCACTTCTATATTGTGTAAAAGTAAAATGTTGATTAGGGATTTTACTTTGGCAAAGTTCCAAATCACTAAGACATTTTCCATCTGAACATCCCTTACCATTTTCGCAATGAGTGCCGATTTCTTTATTCACTGTTCCTAATAATTCATTCAAATGAAGTAGATCTGAATTAGCACAGTCTACTTTACATTCACCAGTTAACAAGTTAGTTGCGATTAAATGGTTATTATATTTTTCTTTACAAAGTTCTAAGTCTGATTTTCCTGATACTCAAGCAAAGAGCAAAGGAAAAATAGGGTTGAAAATAATAATTTCATGATTTTTTAAATTTCTTTCTAATAATTTTCTGATGTTTATCTGTAAATAGGATATTCAATTAACTAATCACTTGCTAGATGATTAGATAAAAATCTTCTTTAAAGAAGAGCTTTTCGATAGTAATAAGTTAGTTCTTTTAAGTTTTTTAAATAGTTATTTTTTAAGATCAATTAAGACCTTAGAATATTCGAATTGAGATATTTACCCCTAAATGATTGTTAAATCATTAGAACTTTTTAAGTTTTAAGAGATAAGATATTATCAACTACCTATTATGGATCATTATTTTAATAATTTATAAACTAATTATATTAAATCTTTGCAAAGAAGTTAAATTATGCTTCTTTAATTAATATAAATGTAACAATATTTTAAATTTGTTCGTTATGAAATTCAAATAACATTAAGGAATTTTGAAAAAAATAACACATTGATCAATGTAACGATTTCATATTTAAATATTAAAACTTGTTTAGCAAAAATTCATCATAGTTAATTTTATTCTTCCTTGCCATTCCTATTAATTTATTAAAATAAAAGTTAAATTACTTAGTAATTGCTTAAAGGGAAGGAAAATAAATACATAAAAATTTGATAATTCTACTATTAACTCAACTGTTTTTAATATTTAACAATGATTTTTAGTAGCTAATTATTGATATTTTTGCTGAATTAACTATATTTATTATGAAAAAAGATTTTTTAGGACGTCAATCTCAATCTTTTGATAGCTTGATGAAAGGTAAAAAATTTGTCGTTCCTGCTTATCAAAGAGGTTACAGATGAAGTGAAAAAAATTGACAAGGTTTTTATGAAAGTATTTTTGGACTAAATAAAAAAAAGTACGATGATATTCATTTTTTTGGAAATATAATTATTAAAGAATCTGAATCTTTTGACAAGCATAGATATGTCGAATATGAAATAGTTGACGGTCACCAAAGAATAGCTACTTTTTTCATTTTTCTTGCTTCTATGATTAAAACTATAGACGAACTTATTAAAGATGGAAAAATTAAACCTAACGAAGTTAAAGGCTATAAAGATTTGAAAAAAAATATAATCAATTTAGTTTATATAGATGATTATTTTAACGAAAAAGAAAAGTTTGAAAAATTAAAATTTTCTCCTTATAACCTTAATGAAAAAAAGGAACTTAAAGCGATATTTTCTAATAAAGAAAATCAAATCACTTACCCTTCAGTAATAAAAAAATCTTTTGAATTCTTTAATAATAAACTTAATAACAATTCAATGTTAAACCTCGATGGAGCGAAGAATATTTTTAGAAATATTGAAGAAAGAATTTGTATTATTGATATAAATTTAAGTAAAGAAACAAAATTAGAAGAAGTTTTAGAAATATTTGACATAATAAATGATACTGGTAAACTTTTAGAACCAGCCGACAAACTAAAGAGTTTTTTATTTGAAAAATCAATAGAAAATAAAGAGGAAGATGATGAAAGATCTAAATCTAAAGAAATAGATAAAGCTAAAGAGAAATGAGAAAGTATGGAAAAGACTTTTGATAACAATTCAAAATTAATCAATAGTTTTTTATACAATTTTTTCGCTTCTATTTTTAAGAGAGATAAAGACCTGAAAAAAAAGGATTTTTATGAATTTGTAAAAAAGCAGTTTAATTTAAATAAATTAAACATTACCGAATTATTAGAAAAAATCGATAATTATTCAAATTTTTATAAAAATGTCGTCAAGCCTAATAGTTTTTTTTCAAAAAACAATTTTGAGAGAGATTTTAAAAGATTGCTTATTGACATAAGTAGATTAGGATACTCACAACTTCACCAATTAATTTTGGTTTTATATTTTGATGATCATTTAGATGATAATAAAAAAATTGATATACTTGATATGATTACAAAATGTATGTTTAGGAGAGTGACTGTCAAGGATCTTAAGGCTTCTAAGGAATTCGAAAATAAAATTCATCATTTTGTAGATTTAGTACGAGAGAAAAAAGGAGAAGAAATATTAAAAAATGAATATTTAAGAAATGAATTTGAGTCAAAAGAAGAAAGAAATGACTTTTATAATAAATTAGAATTAAGAAATTTAAATAATAATAATAATAAATACATACTATCAAAGTATTATTTAGCATTAAAACCAAAAGTTTTTCAATACAATGGAAAAGAAGAATTAGAACACTTAGCTCCTCAAAGTGTCATTAAAAATGAAAATCATCTTTGAAAGTTGATTGATAAATGAAAAGAATTAAAACAAAAAGATTTAGAAATTTTAATAAATTCAATTGGCAATTTGACAATCATAGAAAACTATCCAAATAAAGTAGTAGGAAGTAAATTATGAAGTGAAAAAATATCTGATATTAATTATTTGAATAATGTTTGTTTAAGTTTAGAAGAAGATTGAGAAGATGGTGAAAATATAATTCAAAATGGAAATAAAAAAATTCTTATTGATGATAAAGTTGGGAAAACTGGAAAAGAAAAAGAATTATATCCTGAAGAAATAAAGAACAGAACTAAAAATTTGATAAAAGAAATAAAAAAATTAGGAATTTTTGAATTTAACTTTGAAAAAAATAAGTAAAGATTACATTCAAATAATAAATACATTTCAACTCAAATTAGTTTTTTATCAGAACAATCTCTTATCATGAAGAAAAATTTGATAATATGATAACACTCATACTAAGTTAGAATTAACTAAAATGCTACTCAAGTAGATAAGACTAAATACAAACTTTGCGAAGAAATTTTTGTATTTAAATGATAAAATTTTCTCTTAATCAAAATCATTCACTTTATTTATCTAGCAATATTAATTAAAAAAAATTAATTTTCTTAAATATAAAATTTAGTTTACAAATATGAAAAATAATGGTTTTTTATTATGACTTAATAAATTTAAAATTGAAAGTAAAATCGCTTCTCTAGAAAAATTTAGAAACGAATACTATAATAATTGAATGGAATAATATTGTAATAAAACAATTCATAATAAAGAAGATGCTGAAAAATTAAATACTCTTTTGATAGTAATAGACTAACTCATTAAGTTTTAATTTTATACTCAAAACTTTATTTGTAATTCAAGATATAAACATTTTTTTTGTTTGAAAGATTCATCAAATTAAGATATTTACCTCGTCAGAGATAAGATGTTTTTCTAACTGATTTTTATAAAGTAATCAGAATAATTATTTTGATGAAAAATAATAAAATTATATAAGAAAAGGGAAGTAGAAGTGTATGGATAAGAAAGAGAAGGATCTTAATATTTATAAAAATCTGCTTTCTTTAAAAGAAAACTTAAATATTATCAACGGAAAAGATGGAGATGTAATTAAAGTTATTCAAAAAATTTTAAAAGATAATCAATTCAATTTTTTCATTATTAAAGGAGCTAAAAGTAAAGAAGAACTTGATTATTTCGTCAATGCTTTAGATATTGCAGTTGCAGAAATCAAAAGCAGAAATCGCATTGTTGATGAAAATGAAAATATTAACTTAACAGACGACTGAGGAAACTTAGATGAATGAGAAAGCATTGATGAAAAAGATGAAGATGATCAACGAAATTAATTATGGAAATGTTTACTGAGTGAATTTCTCACAAGATGATATTGAAAGCGATATTTTAAAATTACGTCCAGCTTTAGTTATTTCTAGTAACAAATTCAATAGAATTAGTAATCGTGCTTTTGTAATTTCTTTTATAACTAATATTGAAAATCCTTATCCCTGGAATTGTCCAATTATCTTTAAAAAGAAACCTTGTAAAATCAAATGTGATCAAATGAAATCAATTGATAAAAAAAGGTTTATGAAAATTATTGATACTTTACTAGAACTCACTTTAATGAAAGTTGAGAAAAAAGTTAAATTCGTTATTCATCTTAATAAATAAATTCTTTCAATTTTTATTAATTTATCTCTATCTTTTCAGATAGTTTTCAATGAAATCTTTTGTTGTTTGAATTTCATTCAATGCATTCTTTGTGATGTTTTTGAAATTGAAAATCAAATACAGATAAAATATTCAATTCTTATATCTAATTATTTATAAAGATAAATAATTAGTTAATTTATTAATTATTAACGAGATAATTATTTTTTTTCGATAGTAATAGTTTAGTTCTTTTAAATTTTTTAATTAAGTTAAGATTGATAATTAAACCAAATCTTTAATATTCGAATTGAGATATTTATCTCCTGAGAGATAAGATATTAATTTTCAGTCTGATACAACCCAGACTGAATAGTTATTTTATAAGAAAATTTAAAACTTAATAATAAATCTACTTATACAAAAATTTAGAATATACACTAATATGCTTTCCTATTAAATTCTTTTAGTCATTAAGAATTTAATAGGAAAAATGAAAAAATTAATTGAAACAATCAAAGAAAATAACTGAAAAATGTTCAAAATTAAACTTAGATATTTTAACCAAATTAGTATCTTTTTAATGAAAAATCACTTAGAAGAGTGTTCGAAGTTATTAACGAGAGAAATTAATCTCTCTACAAATGGAATTAATGAATATTCTAAAGAAAAAAGTCTAAATTTATCAATCAACCATTTAATTATCCAATTAACAACTTCAATTTTGAAGATTATGATTTCTACTATGGAAATTATGATTATAAAGATGAATATTCTTACTAAGTAAGGATTTTTAATTAAGATGTCAAAATTCAACAAAGATAAAGTTTCTCCACTATTAAATAATTTAGAAAAAATTATAGATAAAGTCAACTTTCAAGAACATAAACTTGAAGTAATTATAAGCAAGGTTAATTTTCAAGAACATAAACTTGAAGTAATTAACAATAAACTTGAAAAACAAGATAAAACTAAATGAATTAACACAATTAGAGAATTATTCACGCTCTCTTTTTTGTTTCGCTCATTCTCATTCTTCGTTTCAAAAACAGCTATCGTTAAACAACACGACAATGTAGTTTCTTGACTTAATAAAAAGGATGTTTTCAAAATTTCAAATGAATTCTCCATCTGAATAATTATGATCATTATAAATGAAGTTTGAAATAGCAATAAACTAAAAAAATAATTTTCATTATTCTACCAGAATAAGAAAATAAGAAACTTTAAATAATAAAAAAAAGACTATTAGAAATTCAAGAGGAAAAAGAAAATGGAACAAAAAAGAAAAATTATTAGTCACTATAAGAAAATATCTAATGATAAAGAATTTCAATCTGATTTAAATAATTATGAAAACTTATCTTTAGAAAGTTTAAAAAAGAATGACTCAAAATAACATTAATTCTTTTCCAAAAAGAGGAGAAATTTGAATCGCTAAATTGGAAATATTATCGAAAATTCAAAAGATTTCAGACCAGTTTTAATTATAAGTGATAATGAACAAAATGAATTTTTCGATTCAGTAACAGTTGTTCCAATTACTACTAAATATATTGATGAAGTTCAATATTTTGAAATATTTATTGAGGCTTGGATATTGAAAACCACTAATTCCATGAAAAATCAATGAACTAATACTACCAATAATCCCAATTATTGAACGAAAAAGAGCGAAGAAAGACAAAAATTTAGTGAATTTACTAACAGTAAGTTTTTCACTAATCCCTCCATCACTTCTTTTTCTAATAATTTTCTCAAATTCATCTAAATCAATAAAACTTTTTTTTATTGAAATAAAAGAAATAATAAAACTAATTAAAATAATTGGTCACGTAGTTGGCAATCCTGAGGGATTGATCTTCATACAATTAAAATTAATTTTTATATTTAAAATTATAGAAGAAAAACCTTTTACAAATAATACAAATAAATTTATAAATTTAAATTACAGAATTGATAATAATATAAAATAAATATACTAAAAATTATCAACATCTTGATAATAAAACAAGCCCAAATAGTTCTAAATCAAATAATAGAACTATACTAATGATTCAAGTCATTATCTTATTTGCAATGAAAAAAATTATACCTATTCACCCTACTCATCCTGGTGAAATCGTGTTAGAAGAGTTATTAAAAACTAACAACATCACAATTGAACAACTAGCAAAAGAAATTAACGTTCCTGTAATTGAAGTTAATGGTTTCTTATTAAAAAAAGTTAATTTTACATCCGATTTTACTACATTATTAGCCAAATACTTTGGAATTAACGTTAACTTCTTTTATAAATTACAAAACCATTATCAAATAAGCCTTTTGAGATTAAATAGAAGAGTTAAAAAGGCTGAAAAAAGAGCGAAATCTTCTTATCGAAAAATTTCTTAATAATCATTTAAATTTATAATCAAATAACTTTAATAGATCTGGAATTTGATTATAAACAAAGCAAAAACCACTCCATAATTACTTCAATCAATAAATTCTAATATTGACTAAAATAAGGCAATTTGTAAAACAAACAATCAAATAATTAATTTTCTTTGAAATATTAATTAATATAAAAGAAAGAAAAATATTAAGTTAACTATTTGTATGACGAGATAATTATGATAAGAAAATAATTAAAGAAGTTCATTTCAGCGATAGTGAAAAGAATTTAGATTTCTGTTCAAGTGATTGCATGAAAATATTGAAAATCAGAAAATGAATCAATATCTGATAATTTCAACAGGGTCAATCAAAAATCTAATATCTGAGAAAACAATAATAATGAAGAAGAACTAACAATCAAAAATTAAATACTTTGTTCTAATATCTATTTTAAAAAATACAAAAAAATGACAAGAGAATCGTTAAATTTCGAATTAAAACTTTGAAAAGACTATAAATTTATAGCTGGTTTAGATGAAGCCGGAAGAGGAGCTATTGCTGGTCCCTTAGTCGTCTCAGGAGTAATATTACCACCTAATTTTCAAAATCCCTTAATACAAGACTCAAAAAAATTAAGTCATAATCAAAGAAAAAAAGCATATTCTATAATAATTGAAGAGGCTTTAGAAATAAAAATAATCTTTAAAACAGTAGAAGATGTTGAAAAGAAAAATCCTTTGGCTGCTACTAAAGAAGCTATGAAGGAAATAATTTTAAGTTTTAAAAATAAACCTGATATTTCATTAATAGATGGAAAAGAAAAAGTAGAGTTGGATAATTTCAAAACTATTAGTATGATTTCAGGAGATAGCAAATCAATAAATATTGCTGCTGCTTCTATTATTTCAAAAGTTACACGAGATGAATTAATGATCTCTTTAGGTAAAAAGTATCCTTTATACGAGTGAGAAAAGAACAAAGGATATCCAAATAAATCTCATATAAGTGCTTTGCTTGAACATGGAATTTGTAATTTACATCGTAAAACTTACGAACCAGTAAAAAGTTTATTAAAAACTGGTTTTGATAAAAGTTTAATTTATAGCAAGTATAATATTTAAATTAAAAGCATCTAAAGAAAAAATTAATTATTGAAAAATCAAAAACTTTATTAATATTACTCAGAATTTATTAATGAATTTTATACAATAATTCAATTTCTTTTTTAGATTTGTTTAAATAATTAAACAATTCCATGTGTAGAAAAGCATCTGAAAGTGCTCGATGATCTTCGATAAAATTTTCATCTTTACGAATCATTCTAATTAAAGTTTGAAGATCGCTTTTTGAATCCAGACCTTTTTCTTTTATCATGTCTTTAGAAGGTTTTAATGTATCAAAAAAATAATAAGTTGATTTTTCTTTGAAAAAATTTCCTTTTTTCAATTTATGATAATCGAATGATTTTAAATTATGAGAAATTATTAAACAATCTTGCAGATCTTCTTGAATTATTGGAAGTAAATCTTCCCACTTATTAGATTCTTTCTTTAATTCCTCAATAGAAATGTTATTATGCTTATTTAAATTTTTTCTATATTTATTCAATTTATTAGGCAATACAAGATAATTTTTCTTAGTTAATATTTCCGAATCTAAACAAACAATATAGCCAATTTCTATTATGTTATTTTCTACATAGTGATCAGTTGTTTCAATGTCAACAAATGCAATTTTTTTCAAATCATCCATTCTTTTTACAATTTTAGGTCAGGATTCACTAGAACTAATTTTATTAGTTTTAATTATTTCAAAGTCTAAAACTGAAAAAAAATTATTATTTCATTCGCCTTTAAAATTAATAGCATCATCCTTTTTTAATTTTGAAATTAATTTTCATTTTTCAGCAGATACTCTATTTATTCAAAAATATATTCTTCTCTCTTGATTATTAACTAGTGTAATACACAAATAATATGGTTTTTTTTCTTTTGTAAAATAAAGATTAATTTTTATAATAAAACCTGATTCAGGATAAAAATCGCTTGTTTTTTTACTCTTATTTTTTATTTTGTAGAAAAATTTTCTAAACACGTTAAAAACTTTAATTGTATAGTGGTCTTTTTATTGATATTTTTAATAAATCGATTAAATTATTTAATTCGCACCTATTTTTTTATCAAAACTTTCATCAACTTTTATCCTTTTCTTCTTTCTTAGAAAGATTTTCTTTGTTATTTAAGCCATTAGTATTCTTCATATCAAATGAATTATCATTAAAAATAGTTTTTTCTAGTTTTTCCTTATTTTCAATTAATTCTTTTTCATTAATTTTTTTAAATTGTTCAAAGGCAACTTTATCTTCTTTAGACATTCCTTTGAAAACTTTATCAGCAGTTTTTTTCATCTTTTCAAGTGCAGATTTATTTTTCATAATTTCTAATGGATTATTACTAACTTTTTCAATCATTAACAATTCTTCTTCACTTAGATTAAAACGAGCAGCTAATTGATCTAAGTTTTTTTTATTCATTGACTTAACAAAAGAAGGGTTATATTTATTTTTATTATTCATAATTTTAATCTTCAATTTCCATTTCTAAATCTTCTTCTAAAGAATGTCCATTATCAAAACTCAATTCTTTTTCAAAATTTTCTAATTCTTCAACATTTTCTTCAATAGGTAAATAATCTTTTCTAGTCTCTTTTTCTATCTCTTCAAAACTGACAATGTGATTTCCTTTTTCAAAAAATTTAAACAAATATCTTTTACTTATCATTGCTTCTTCGGCAAGGTCTCCAAAGCTTTTAATTAATTCACGAGATTGTAAATTTAAATATTTAGAAAGCCTTAACCTGATTACTTCTTTATTTCTACTATTAAATATTGATAAGTTTACAGATTTTTTAGTTCTTTTAACTTCAACTACAATACCTGTAAAGTATTCAACTGTATATTTTTTTTCATTCATATCTTTTTTATTTATTAAAATTCTTTCTTAATTTTTATTCCATGAGAAGAAAAATCTAACTTAACATTAATTTTTGCTTATATTTTTCCCTTATTTTTTAAATAAACATTAGGATAAGATTTCAATTCTTAAATTATTCAATATTATTAATCTCAAAAAACATAAAATCAAAATAATTTAGATCAACTTCAACACGATAATTGGTTAAAAACTATGTTGCTCACTCAATTTTCAAAATTTGTCTCTATATTTAATTTTATTTAGATCAATTATCACATCGTTAAATTTCTTAATTTATTTTATTAATATTTTCTAAATAGAAACAGTTTAAATTTCCAATTTTCTTATTTACATTAATAAACTTAATCTTATTA